>DASPUH010000146.1:0-9262 GCA_035622975.1 Candidatus Sulfotelmatobacter sp. | reverse complement strand
TGCGACGCGGTCGGGGCGTCTCGTGACGGCGGCGAGCAGCGGGACGGATGCACCACAGCGGACTGCGTGAAAGCCAGCGGGACCTGGGCACGCCTCGTGGTGTCGCTCCTGGGCGCCTTCGGACTGCTCGTCGCCCCACCGCTTGCGGCGATGGCGCAGACGCCCCTCCCGGCGGGGACGCTGACCCTCGACGCGTCGGGCACGCCCACGGTCATGTGCACGCTGCCGAGCTCAACCGGGGCGGGGCCCAATGGCTGTGGCGAGGGCGCGCCGATCACGAACCCGGCCACGGCAAGCCTCGGGGCCGACGCCTCAGGGAACGCCACCCTGACCTTCACCGTGCCGCGCCTCGCGGCGTACCTGTTCACCTACACGTTCACCGTCGAGTCCACCTCGGGCGGCCTCGTCTTGGTCTCGCCGGCGACGACGCATGCTTCGATCGCGGACGCGGCGTTCAGCCTCACCGGGATTGGCGGCACGAGCTTCGCCGGCGATCTCCATGGCGAGAACACGGTGACCGGCGTCTCGTTCGTCGAGCACGTGACCCTCGAGCTGCCGGGCAGCGGGCTGACTCTTGTGAGCAGCGCGGCGAGCCCTTCCACCACCACTCCCGCCTCGCCGGCCGGTACGGCGTCAGCTGCGCCGTCGACTGGCGCGACCGGCCCCCGTCCACCGTTCTACCTCGCCTGGCCGGCCGAGCCGACGCCTCTGATCATGCTCGTCCTGGGGCTGGGGGGAGGGTTCATCCTCATGGCCCAGCTCCGCTGGCATGTCCTCACGTACAGCGCCGCGCGGGTCAAGGCGGGGCTGCTGCAGCTGTTTGTGCAGGGGCCACCCGCGCCGCCGAGCCCCCCCGGCCCGATCCCTCTGCCGTCAAGCCAGGCGCCACCGAGCGACCCAAATGGCCCGTCGGAGCCGATCCCTCCAACCGGGCCGGGCTCCCCCTAACTAACGGGGGCAGTTTCTATGCCCGCCCGTGGCGCCTCCGTGGCGGACGCTCAACCCCTGGCGGGGTCCAGGCCGGTCGGTCGTCGCGCTCCGTCAGCTCGAGGCGCTCGACGTGGCCCACGCTGGCCCGCACCGCCGCGACCTTCCGGCACGCGCCGCAGGACGCGTCCGGCGGATCGGCGGACACGGGCGCCGGGCCGAAGCGTCGGCACGCCGACCAGCCATCCTCCCCGACGTAATGCGCCAGGGGACTACCGACAACGCTGCGCCAGCCTGCGGGCATTCCAGCATGATAGAACAGATGTTCTGGTCTGCACGGCGGCATATGACCCCCCGCCCGCCGGGCGATTGACCGGCCCGCAGGCGGCCATATACTGCGCCCACATCGGCGGGAGACGGCCGAGGGAGGACGGGGCGTGGGCACGACGCGGGGCTGGCTGCGGCTGGCGGCAGGGCTGGGCAGCGTGGCCCTGCTGTGCCTCGTGGCATCGGGACCGATCACGCCGCCGCCGGGCGCCCAGGCTTTCGCCACGCGGAGCCCCGACTGCATCAGCCACGACTGCGCCTCGGTCAAGATCGATTTCGGCGGTGGCGGCTCCGGTGCCGTCGTGCTCGTCAGTCCCGGCAACGAGACCGTCGACTGCACGGACACCGCCGATGTGGCTTCCGGGACCTGTCACTACGTCTTCACCTGGCCCTACGGGGCGGCCGGCACGGAGGTCCAGATGACCGCCACGCCGGCCGCCGGCAGCGTGTTCTGCCCGTCGTCGGGGCCGTGCGACGCCGAGGGGATGGCGGGGATGACGAACTACTCCATCGGCCCCGGCGGCGACCTGACCATCGGGGTCGATTTCGATCTCGTCGTCCGCTACCTCACGGTCACGATTGCCGGGTCGGGGAGCGGCACCGTCACGAGCGACCCGCCCACCGTCATGTGCCCGACGACATGTGCCTCGATCTGGACCTTCGGCACACGATTGACCCTGAACGCTCAGCCACGGAGCGGCTCCTACTTCGCGGGCTGGGCCGACGGTTGCTCCGGCACCGGGCCGTGCGAGGTGAAACTGACCACGGACCTAACGGTCGAGGCACGCTTCGCCCTCAACGCGCCCGCGACGCCGCCTCCGGGTCAAGTGACTCCCACACCGTCGGTGATCGCCGCGCCGTCGGGGTCGAGCCTCGCCATCCCCACGGCGTCTCCGGTAGTTACGCCGACGCCGGCACCGGCGCCGAGCGCCGCCGACACGGGCGTGCCGGTCGGGATCGTGGTCCTGCTCGTCGTCCTCGCCGTGGCCTGCGGCGGCCTCCTCGTCGCCGTGGTCGCCCTGCTGCGGCGGAGCCGCACTTAGGGTCTCCGCGGCACGGCGAGGCAGCGACGTCCTTACTGGTCGTAGCCGATGGGTGCGCCTGTCGCGGTGATGATCCACTGGCCCGTGTCGGCATCCCAGACACCGTTCACGCCGGTGTCCGCAATGAAGATGCGCGTCGGATCGGTCGCATCGTCTAGGAACCCAGGAGGTATCCACGCCCCCACCATCCCACGGACCGGGAGGCGCGGCCCGCCCCAGCACCTACGGGCCGGATGGCCCTTGCGTGCCAGACACGGGCCCGGCACCTTCCGTGGGTGCCCTCACGTATCGTCCTGATCTGCACCTGCAGCCGGGCGATGGACCGCTTCCCGCGGCACATCCGGGCGTCGCGCTCGGGGTGGGCCTGCCCAGCGTGCAGCTGGTGGGGCTTCGCCCGGCCGACGGGTCGGGGCCTGTTCGGGCCCCGCGCGTGGGCGACACAGCCCGCTCCCCGCCTGAGCTACTTCGGGTCCGACGGCGAGCTGCATCCCGCGGGAGGACCGCGATGAGGGCACTGGTGGGGGCGCTCGTGCTGGCGGTGCTCGCGGCCGCGTGCACCAGCATCTCGTCGCCCAGCGCGACGCCCACGACCACGCCGGTAGCGACCTCCTCGCCGGCCGCGAGCGAGACCATCGAGTGCGTCCGGTTCCCGGGCCCACTCCCCACCGGGTTGACCGGCGATCCGTGCCCCTCCGCCATCGCCGCCGTCCTCGCCCTGGTGGTGCCGCTGAAGCTGTCGATCGCGCGCCTGCACATCGCGCCCGGCTTCTTCATGTGCGGCATCGTGTGGCCCGGGTTCCAGACGGGCCCGGTGTGCGCAGGGCCGCTGATCGCGGCGGGCACCGCCATGGAGTCCTACGTCGCCTTCGTGGCCAGCCCGAAGGTCGACGCCGTCCAGCTGTTCCGAGCGCTGCCGAACCCGAGGTCAGTCCCGCTGTGGAAGACCACGCAGTGGCAGGCGACCCAGGTGGCCTACGAGGTGCCGCCGTCGGGCTGGGTCATGCCGTAGGACGGGAGAAGACGTTCAGGGTGTCGGTGAGGCCATGACGATGGCGGGCGATATCCCGGCATAGATGTCCGGCAGCATCGCCCAGCCCACGATGCAAACGACGAGCAGGGTGGCGGCTAGCAGGGCGATGATCCACTCGTTGCGGCCGAACCTCATCGGGTACACGACGCCCTGAGGCCTGCGGACGGCGAGCTCCACCCCGAGCCGCTGCACCCGTAAGCACGGCGCGGGTGACGGAAACCTAACCTCCAAGGGGGCCAGACCGGGCGTACGGTTCGGTCCGTCATGGGCAGCGTCGAGGACATCGCATATGCCGCCGCCTACTTCGGCCTAAGCGCCGTCCTGCTCGTCGCCCTCGGCCTGACGATCGTCGTCGCCGCCGCGAGGCGGCCCTTCGGGGGCCAGGGGCTCATCGCCATCGGGCTCGTCGTGACGCTCCTGAGCGGTGTCGGCTTCGACCTCGTGAAGAGCACGCTCGGCGACCTCGTGTACCAGCGGGCCCACTTTACCCTCTTCTACGCCGCCTTCGGGCTGGTCGCGTGGGGTATCGACCGCGCGTCAGCGGTCGCCCATCGGCCGGCCTGGCGGCCGATCGCCTGGGCGGCCTTCGCCGGGACGACGCTGCTGGCCCTCGGGGTGCTCTGGCTGGCCCCGAGCCTCTACCATGCGACGGGCGGCGACCCGACGCGCTACATCCAGCTGCCGCTGTTCTACGTGCCCCTCGTGGTGGTCCTTCTCAGCGGGGGCTGGGCGTTCACCGGCGCAGCCGCGGCGGGCCGAGCCGGGGCGTGGTGGGCTGAGGCCTTCGTCATCGCCAGCCTCGTGGGGGTCCTGCGCGAAGGGGGCGTGCTCCCGGCGACCGGTGAACCGCTCCTCGACGTCCTCACGATCTTCGGGCCGCTCACCCTGGGGGGCGTGGCGCTCTGCCTCAGCCAGCGAGCGGTACCGCGGACATCGGCGAGCTCGTAGTCCTCGACCGACCGGGCGACCCCACGCCCGGCCCCCTTCAGGCCGCGACGACGCGGTTCCGACCCGCCCGCTTGGCCATGAAGAGGCCCACGTCGGCCGTCTGTACCAGGGCCTCGGCGGTCGGCTTCTCCGGGTCCAGGGTGGCGCAACCGGCCGACACGCGGGCGCGGAGCGGCTGACCCTCGGGTCCCTCGATGACGCGGCCCTCCAGCTCCAGGCGGATCTCGTTCGCCAGGGCCACGGCGTTCTCCAGGGAGCACCCCTCGAGGACCGCCACGAACTCCTCGCCGCCATAGCGGGCGACGAGATCGCTGGCTCGGCAGCGTGCCGTGAGGATCCCGGCGAACGCGCGCAGGACCGCGTCACCCGCCTGATGGCCGTGGTCCTCGTTGAAGCGTCCGAAATGGTCCAGGTCGAACATGATGGCGGCGAGCGGCGTCGCCTCCGATCGCGCCCGGCGCCAGCGGGCCAGGATGAGCTCGAGCGTGGCGTCGAAGTGGCGGCGGTTGTAGAGACCGGTCAAGCCGTCACGGATCGCCAGCTGGGAGACCTCTTCCATGAGGTAGGCATTGGCCAGCGCGAGGGCCGTCTGCGCGCCCAGCAGGCCGATGGCCTCCAGCTCGGCCTCGCTGAAAGTGGCCTCATCGCCCACCCGACCCAGGGAGATCACGCCGAGCACGGTGCCCTCACGCACCAGCGGCACCGCCACCCCGTACAACGCGTCGTAGGGGACGTAGGCACGGAGTGACGACGCGTAGTCGGCCCGCTCGTGGTACCGCGCGGCCACCACCACGCGCTCCTCGATGGCTCGTCCGGTGCTGCCGTCGCCCGGCTCGACGACCTGGCCGATCATCTCCGGGTCGACGCCCCGGGCGGCCTTCACGCGGTACCGCCCGTCCGTCCGGTCCAGGATCGTGATCACCAGCGTGTCGCACGGGACGACCGTCCCGACCGCGTCGGCCACCGCGACGGCCAGGCGCTGCGGATCCAGGATCGCATTGGCCACGCCGGCGAACGCCATGACGGCGGCGAGCAACCGGGTGCGGTCGCGCAAAGCCTGCTGCTGGCGCCCCAGCAGCAGGGCGTTGGCGAGGCGATCCGCGACTGTGCGCACGAGATGCAGGTCGTCCGCCGTCAGCGGGGCGGCAGCGGTCGACTCGATGTTGAGCACACCCAGGAGGGCCCCGCCGGCCCGGAGCGGCACGGCGATCTCGCTGGTGACGTCAGGGCGACCGGCCACGTAGTCGGCGTCGGCGGTCACGTCTGGCACGAAGGCCGCCTCGCCTGTGCGCAGGACCCGGCCGATGACGCCCACGCCGGGGTCGATCCGGTCGGGCAGGTTCTCATAACCCACCTGGCCGCCAAAGGCAAGGCCGTTCGCGTCGCCGATGAAGAGGCTGAGGTACGGGTAGCCCATCAAGCGCGCGAGGCGGTCGAGGACGCTCGCCAGGGCCTCCGACGTCGGCCCGGCCTCGGCAAGGACCTGGCCGACCGCGTCCAGCCCCTCCAGGACCCGCGTCACGAGGTTCTGCTCGGCGGTGCGCCGCTCGGCGGCAGCCACGGCCGCGGTCATGTCACGGCTCACCGAGACGCTGCCGATGGCGCGCCCGTCGACGAGGAGCGGGTTGACGGTCGATTCGATCCAGCGCTGGCTCCCGTCACGGACCGTGACCGTCCCCTGGCCGCGCCAGGGCTTGCCCGCGGCGATCGTCTGCAGCAGCTCGCCTTCGTCCTTGCCCGTTGCCATCTTGAACGGCAGCAGGTCACCGAAGAACCGGCCCAGCGCCTCGGCCGCCGAGTAGCCGAACAGCCGTTCAGCCGACGGCGCCCAGTAGGTGATGTGGTTGTCCAGGTCGGTCGCGAACACCGCGTCGGCCAGGTTGCGGAGGAGGATCTCCACGACCTCGCCGGTGGGCAGGTCGAGCCGGTGCAGGGATGGCTTCGCGGCTGGTGGCCGACGCGGTCGCGAACGCGGGACTGCGGTCATGCCGGTCGACCTGCCATCTCGGTGGCGAGTCTACGCCGGCCTGGAACCCGCCTGGCCCAGGTGAGCGATCGGAGCGTCCGCTGCGCAGCCGGGTACGATGCCGTCCATGACGGTGTGGCAGGAGATCGCCGACCGGGTCTGGGTCAGACGGTACGAGTTCTTTGACCAGACGATCGGGGTGATCGGTGGGGAGGCGGGCCTCCTCGTCATCGACACGCGCTCGTCGCACATCCAGGGGCGCGAGCTGCTGCAGGAGCTGCGCGAGCTGCCCGGGGCCCTCCGCTGGGTGGTCAACAGCCACTACCACCACGACCATTGCTTCGGCAACGCGGTGTTCGCAGGGCTGGAGCTGTGGGGCCATGCCCGCTGCCCGCTGCGCCTCCTCGAGCGCGGGGAGGCGATGCGCGCGGAGATGATCCGCGAGATCCCCGAACAGGCGGAGGAGTGGCGCGAGGTCGCCATCACGCCGCCGACCGCCACGTTCGCCGACCGGGCCGCGATCGACGTCGGCGGCCGCGAGGTCGAGCTGTCCTACCTGGGTCGCGGCCACACCGACACGGACATCGTGCTCACCGTGCCGTCGGCCGGCGTCCTGTTCGCGGGGGACCTGCTGGAGAATGGCGCCGCGCCGTACTTCGGCGACGGCTATCCGCTCGATTGGCCGGCCACCCTGGAAGCGCTCCTGGCCCTCAGCTCCGGCCCCGTGGTGCCCGGCCACGGCGACGTCGCAGACGTGGCCTTCGCCAGGCGATCCCTGGAGGAGATCCGCGCCATCGCCGATCTCGGGCGGCAGGTCGCGGCCGCGGCCCTATCCATGGAGGAGGCCGTCGCCCGGGCGCCGTATCGACCGGCCCCCGCCCGGGCGGCCCTCGAGCGAGCTGCCGCGCAGGCCCGCGGCGAACTCGAGGTCGACTGACTGCGCCTCGGCCCTCCCTGCCTCGTGTTGCACGAGGCTGTGGACGGCCTACAGCGCCTACAGCGCCTTCATGCTGTTGTTGCGTGGCTCGTGCGTGAGCTCGGCCAGGCCAAGGGCCTCCATGAGTGGTGGCATGTACATGCCGAAGCGGCCGCGCAGGCCCTTCTTCAGGCCATACCAGCCGCCGATGGGGTTGCTCGGGGAGCGGCCCCAGGCCTCGACCGTGCCCTCCGCGGCGGGCTTCTGCTCGTCGGCGGCGCCGAGCGGGACCCAACCACCGTTGGCCTTGAGCATGGCGTGGAGGTCGTCGATGGCCCGCAGGTCGTACCGCAGTTGCGTCCCGCCCACCTGGCAAACGATGGACGGCGGATCGGAGGTCTCGTCGCGGTACATCGTGTAATCCGACGTGCCCGGCGGGGTCTTGAGGACCCAGGGGTCGGCCTTCGTGCCGCTGCCTGCGTGATGCGTCATGCCCGCGCCTCCATGTCACCGCCGCTGCCTTTGTGGCGGTCACGGTAGCACGGGGGTCCGGGCGTTGACGCGTGTCAGCTGCTCTTGGGGAAGCTCACCAGCTCGTTGAAGATGCCCGTCGAGACGGCGCCGGACGAGCCGAAGATGATGATCCGGTTGGGGTAGAGGCGGGTGATCCCGAACTCGTCCTTGATGACGGTTTGGCCGTTGACCACGATGTCGAGGTTGGCGGAAGTGCCTGGCACGAGCAGCAGCGGTGCGCCCTGGGCGCCGGCCAGGGCGCCGCCGGCCAGGGCGTCGGGGAAGTTCAGGCCGGACGCGACGTAGACGGTGTGGACCGGGGTCGCATCGAAGGGCGGCACGGCCGGATCCTGGAAGAAGAAGTCCGCGATCTTCGTGGCGGTCTCGTAGCGATTCGCGCCTGCAAACCGCTGGATGGTCGCGGTCGGGAACATCGTCTGTAGCGTCGACTGGATACCCGCCGACACGGCCGAGACGCCGCCGGCGATGTAGATGGTGGACGGGTTCAGGCGCTGTAGTTCGGCCGCCACCTTGGGCACGGAGACCAGACTGCCGCCGGTGCCGCCCGGCACGAGGAGCAACGGCGCCCCGATGTGCCCGGCCACGGCCGATGCCGAGAGCGCATCGGGGAAGGCCAGGCCGCTGGCGATGAAGACGGCCCCGCTGGCTGGCGGGGTGGGATATGTGTCAAGTGAGACCTTGACCGCCGTGTCGTAACGGTTGTCGTCCCAAAGGCGCGCGATATTCGGTGTGCTTCCGTCGGGCTCGAATCCGGCCTTCGCGGTAAGCAGGCTGAACATCGTCGAGTTGATCACGCTGGGCCCGCCGAGGACGACGATCCTGGTCGTCGGCCCGCTCAGGTTGGTCAGCTCGGTGCTGATATTGGCCGGGAGGCTGGTGCCCAGGCCGTTGATCAAGACGAGCGGCGCATGCATGAAGCCCGCGGCCGCCCCACCGGCCAGGCCGTCGGGGAAGTTCGTGCCGGTGGCAACGTAGATGACGGGCTGGTTGGCACCGTAGTTGGAGGACACGATCGCGACCCCCGTGGCATACCGGTCGGATCCGGCGTACCGGCTCACGGACGGCGTGACGGTCAGGAACACCGTGCCAGGCGCAGATGTGAGCGGAGGGGTCCCGTTGTCCTTGATGGTGTACGTGAAGTCGTCGCAGTTCTGCGGTGGCAACGGGTTTGGCTTGTGGTTCGGGTCACAGAAGAAGCCGGCGTTCGGCGTGTAGTCGATCTCCTGCTTGCCGCCCACCGTCACGACACTGATGTGGCCATTCGCCGGCTGGGTCGTGGAGTTGATCGCGATGGTCTGCGCGTTGGCGCCGCCCGGTTGCTCATCGGGCGGGCCGGCGCGGTCGTTGGCCAGTACGTCGATGAGGTTGCCGATGCTGTTCTCCCCGACGGACGCCAGGTCGCCGTTCGCCGTAGGCGCATCGTTGACCGGGGTGACGGTGATGGTGAAGGTCTGGGGCGCGCTGAGATCCACGCCGCCGTTGGCCGTGCCACCGTTGTCCTGCACCCTGACCGTGATCGTCGCCACGCCGTTGGCGTTGGGGGCGGTCTTGAAGGTCAGCGTGCCAGAGTT
>DASPUH010000145.1:0-9826 GCA_035622975.1 Candidatus Sulfotelmatobacter sp. | reverse complement strand
TCTTCTACGCCTTCGTCAACGGCCTGCCGCCCGCCGAGCAGCAGGCGGCGTACGACACGCACGTGACGCCGGAGACCGGCCGCATCTTCTTCCAGGGTGCGCTGGCGAGCATGACTTCCGGCAGCCCCTGCCGCGTCGACTTCGGCAACGCCAAGCGGCCGCCGCTCCTGATGATCGCGGGGCTGAACGACCACATCGTGCCGCCGGTGATCGTGCGGCGCACCTACCGGCGATATGCCTCGTCCGGCTCCCCGGCCGTGACCGCCCTGCGCGAGTTTCCCGGCCGCACCCATTGGCTCCTCGCCCAGGAGGGGTGGCAGGAGATCGCCGACTCGATCGCCGCATGGCTCGAGGCCCCGACGGCGACGTAGGCGCCGATGGACGCTGTCACAGCCTTCTATGACGCCCTCGCCGACGAGTGCGCAGCGCCTGAGCCAGATCGCGAGCGTTGCCGGTCGTTGACAGGTCACGCGTCCGACCTCAGACTGGCGCGATGTTCGCGAGCCTGATCGCTGCCGCCCCGCGCCGCGTGACCCGCTGCTGTCCAGCCGGGTATCGGTGCTCCTGTCGAGGCGCCGGCGCGATCTGAACCTCCCCGAGGTGCGCGCCGGTGGTCCCCGATGCGCACCCTGACTCGGAGGTTCCCATGGTCCTTGCTCCTGCACCCGTATCCGTACCCGTACCCGTCACCGTCCTGAGCGACGCGACCGACACGGCCGACGCGGCCCATCCGGCCGTCCAGCCCGCCGTGCCCGAACCAGCTACCCGCGACGGCGTCACGATCGTCGTCTTCTCCGGTGAGTTCGACCGCGTCCAGGCGGCCTTCAACATCGCCGTGGGCGCAGCGTCGAGCGGCCTGCCGGTGACGATGTTCTTCACCTTCTGGGGCCTCGACGTGATCACCCGACCGGACGCGCGGCGGATCGGTCGCGACCCCTTGCGGACCGCCTTCCGGATCATGAAGCCGGGCGGCGCCGGCCGGCTGCCCCTGACGCGATTCAACTTCTTCGGCCTGGGCCCGCGGCTGATGGCCCGCCTGATGGGCGAGTTCAAGATGCCGACCGTGCCGGAGATGCTGGAGCTGGCCCGCTCGCTCGACGTCAAGCTGGTCGCCTGCACGATCACGATGGGCGTCATGGGCCTGACCAAGGATGACCTCGTGCCGGTCGACTCGTATGCCGGCGTGGCCACCTACCTCGCCGACGCGCAGGCGCGCGCCACCAACCTGTTCATCTAGGAGCTGTCGTGACCGATATCGCCGAACTTCCGCGGGCCGCCGTCGTGGTCGACGCCACCGGCCTGCTGTGCCCCATGCCGATCGTCAAGTTGGCCGAGGCCGTCCGGTCGGCGCAGGTGGGCCAGGTCGTCGAGGTCACCGCGACCGACCCGGGCCTGCTGGAGGACGCACCCGCGTGGGCGCGCCTGACGCGCCACGAGATCGTGGGTCAGTACTCGAAGGGTGACCGCCACTCCTTCTGGTTCCGCAAACTGCACGACTGACCAGCGGCCGCCTCGCGGCGGAGCGGCCGCGCGCACCTAGCGGAGGGTGCGGTCCTGGATCTCCCAGGCGTGGTCCAGCGCGTGCCACGCCACCCGCCGGACGAAGTAGCGCGCCGGCCAGCGCCTGCCGCCCCGCGGCCCGGGCGGGGGCACGCCAAGAGGGGCCACGGCCGCCATCGCGTCGAGCAACGCACCGCGCCGATCCGGCCGACCGGCGGCTGCCTTCTGGCTGATGGCCGACAGGTAGCCCCCTTCGGCGTCAGAGACGTGCGCGCGGATCGCCTCGACCGATCGACCACCGCCCCGTGGTCCCGCGGCGAGACCCGCCGGCGTGACCCCCGCCGCCGCCCGGTCGAACGCCGCCCAGCATGCCTGCAGGATCGTCATCAGCCGCTCCAGCTCCGTGCCGGCGACCGGCTCCTCGTCGCGGGGCGCGAAAGCGCTGGGCACCCCGAAATCCGTACCTGAGCCCCCGCGAACGCGACCCACGACTTCGAACGCCCCGGTGTCGCCGGGGGCAACGAAGGCCAGACCGGTGCCGGCGACGACCGCCTCGTAGCGCGCGGCGTAGGTGCTCAGCGCGGCCAGGGCGCCCGCCTCGTCCCGCCCCGCACGGCACCACCCGGGCCAGGCCATGGCCCCCGCGAAGGTCCGCTTGGCGCCGATCTCCAGGTACACCTCGATCGCGTGGCCGGCCATCGCCCGCGACTCTAGCATCGGGATCGCCTCATGCTCCGATGGGCAGCTGCAGCTCCGTCACGTAGTCCGCGGCCGAGCCGACCAGGAAGCGCGGCGGGACGGCGAGCCGTGGGTCGGCACCGAACTGGAGGTACAGGATTCGCAGCGGCCCGGTGACGGTGGTACCGGTCGCCTTGACCCATCGCTCGAGGGCGGCGCGGCCCCGCGACAGGCCGTCGTAGCCGCCCCGATGGATCACCGTCGCCATCCTGGTCGCCGGCAGGCGCTCGGAGCCGATCCGGTCGGTCGTGGCGACCGGGCCGCTGAGGGGGACGAAGATACGGGCGTCACGCCCCGCGCCGACCAACGCCCCGGGCGGTCGTGGCGCGCGGCGGCCCTGGTCACGGACGTAGGCCTCCAGCTCATCGAACGCCCGTTCGTCCCCGGCGGTGTCGTCGACGAGCGACCGTGTGGCGACCAGCTCCTCGGGCACCCGGCGCACGACCACATCCACCGTCGCATCGGAGCCGGCTCCGGCGGTCTGTTCGAGCTGTATGCCCAGGGCGGCCAGGCGTCGGTCGACCTCCGCGCGCTCCGCCTCCAGCTCCGCCCGTCGCTCCCGCAGGGCGAGCTCGAGATCGACCCGTCCGCCGATGAGCCGGCCGATCCGGCCCAGGCTCATGCCCAGGTCGCGCAGGGCGAGGATGCGGCGCAGCTCGGGCAGCTGGGCGGGCGAGTAGAAGCGGTAGCCGCTCGCCGGGTCCACCCACACGGGTCGGAACAGGCCACGGGCGTCGTATGCGCGCAGCATCCGCGCCGAGACCCCGGCGAGACGAGCGAAGGCGGCGATCTGGAACACGTCGGTAAAGCGTACCCCTTGACCTTCTGTCTGAGGGAAGGTTCAGGATGTGCGTGACACGCGGAAAGGAGCCCCTGACGCAAGCCATCCGGATCGCCGCCCAGCTCCATCCCCAACACGGGACCTACAGGGACATGCGGCGCGCCGCTCTCGAGGCGGAGGACCTGGGCTTCGACCTCCTCTACACGTGGGACCACTTCTTCCCTCTCTACGGCCCTCGGGGCGGGGCGCACTTCGAGGCCTGGACGATGCTGGCGGCCTGGGCGGAGGCGACCACGAGGATCGAGCTTGGCCCCCTCGTCGCCTGCAACTCGTACCGCAACCCGGAGCTGCTCGCCGACATGGCGCGGACGGTGGACCACGTCAGTGGCGGACGTGTCGTCCTCGGCCTGGGGGCCGGCTGGTTCCGGCGCGACTACGACGAATACGGCTACTCGTTCGGGACCGTCGGCGACCGCCTGAACGCCCTGGAGGCGTCCCTGCCCCGGATCCTGCGCCGCCTCGGACGACTCCAGCCGCCGCCCGTCCACCGCTTGCCGATCCTGATCGCGGGCACCGGACCGCGCCGCACGCTGCGCCTGGTGGCCCGCTACGCCGACGGCTGGCACGCCGGTTTCCCGGAACGGCCGGAGGAGCTGGAGCCGGCTGTCGCCGCGCTTCGCGAGTGGTGCCACGTCGAAGGCCGTGACCCGGCGTCCATCGAATGGGGCGTGGGGGTGGAGCCGGGGGACCTCGAGCGATTCCTGGACCAGGATGCCGGCCGCTACGTGGAGATTGGCTTCCGCCAGTTCACGCTGGGCTTCAACGGCCCCGCCTGGGACGTGGATGCAGGGCGATCGTGGCTTCGCTGGCGTGACCAGTGGAACGCCAGCCGATAGACAAGCACGCCGGCCAGCCCCGCGCCGTATCGGCGTCGCGGCGCCTTAGGTCCCTGCGTATCGCCTCCACTGTTGATCTGAGCACAAGCGACACGCCCAAGGTCCGAGGATGCGCGGCCCGCCGCGTCGTCAAGGCTCCGGCTACCGTCCCCATTCGTGAAGTGGACCAAGATGGGGCATAAGCGTGGTTCCCGTGGCCCATTCCGGGGGTCAGCCGGGGCTTGACGAACCGCCTTGTGCTCGCAGTAGCAATGGGGACGCTACGGACTCGCCCAAGCACCCGCGAGGGGCCCGCACCCTGGGCCGCCGGCGCCCAGTGGTCCCATACCCTTGGCCACCGGGGATGAGTGGCGCCGAGTGACCCGCGCCCCAGCTTAGCTCCCCCCGGTGGGCGGCTCCACGGCCGGCCGGGCGCCCTCGGGCCACTCGTTGAATGCCTCGGTGAAGCGGTACCAGAGGCTCCCGGGGCGGGGCGGCACAGGGTCCGGGTAGCCGGCGCACAAGGCGTGCAGGGCCTGCCACGTCTCGTTGGTGAGCGCGTGCATGTCCTCGCGCGACGACCGGCCTGCGGTGGGGATGGGCGCGCCCACCCGCACCCGGAGCCGCCGCCCGAACGCCAGCCAGCTCGTGCCGTTGAGGGCCACCGGCACGATGGGCAGGCTCGCGCGCTGGGCGAAGAAGGCGGCGCCTTCGTCGAGCGGCAGCAGCACCGCCTCACCGGCATGGATGCGCCCTTCACCCGCGATCGCGAGGACGCCGTCCGCCTCGAACACGGCCTGGGCCCGCCGTGTCGCCCCCAGCAGGTCCGTCTTGTCAGGGCGGTAGGGGAGGGCCATGCCGCTCCACGCGATGAGCCGGTTCCGCCACCCGACCCGCAGGTCCGCCTCCTTCGGGCCGAAGAAGGTCAGCCGGGGCCGCAGCGGCAGGATCGCCAGGAGGATGAACGGATCGGCCCACGACTGGTGGTTGAAGCACAGGAGGTAGGGCCCCATGGGCAGGCGCGAACGGCCATCGATGTGCCGTCTGAACAACACGCGCACGCCGATCGAACAGACGAGCCAGGTCGCCATGTAGTGCCAGCTGCGCCCGGACGACCGGCCGGGCGGTCGTCCGTCCGGGGGGGCCGGATCCTGCTGCGCCTGATGGGGCCTCGTCACCGCCTCGTGTCCCTCCGAGCCCCCTGAGTATGGGGGTCCGAGTGGCCCTGTCCACCCGCAAACGGCGATTCCCGGTGCGTGCCGTTCGGCCTGCCCGCCGGTGACCACGGGCCCTATGGCACGCCCGATGCGATGGCTAGGTTGATGGTGACACCCGCGGCGGTCGGTTCTCCCGTCGGGCGGGCCCAAGAGTCAGGAGCGCATCCGATGAAGAAGATCCTTGTGGCGTACGACGGGACCGAGCCTGCGCTTCATGCCCTTGACGAGGCGGCCGAGCTGGCCGATGCCTTCGCCGGAGCCGTGACCGTGGTGAGCGTCGTGCCCGTCCATCCCGGGCGCATGCCGGTGGATCCGTGGGACGATCATCTGACGCACCAGCGCGAGCTGGACTCGGCGGTCGCCCATCTGGCGAAGCGGGGCGTGAAGGCTGACCGGCTCGAGCCGGCCGGCGACCCGGCCCCGACCATCGAGCGCATCGCCCTCGAGGGCGGCTTCGATACGGTCATCGTGGGGGCGCACGGCAAGGGCGCTGCGACCCGCTTCCTGCAGGGCAGCGTTTCGGAACACGTCGCGACCCATAGCGGCGCGACGGTGGTCATCGTCCACTAGTGGCTTGCCGGGGCCGGCCAGGGGGGCCGGCCCCGGGCGCGCCCCGTCCACGGAGACACTGCCTTGACGACCGTTCGCGACGTCATGACCCATGACGTCATCGTGGCCAGCGTCGACACGCCCCTCAAGGACGTCGTCGCCCTGCTCATCTCTCGCCGTGTCAGCGGGATGCCGGTCGTGGACGCCGGGCGCGTCGTCGGCGTGATCTCCGAGGCCGACCTCCTGACCAAGCAGTACGCGACAGCGACCGAGGCGCCGTCCGGACCCCTGGCGTTCACGTCACGCCGCCATCGCTCTGACGAGCGACGCGACGCCAGGACGGCGGGCCAGGCCATGACGACGCCGGCCCTCTCGGTCGGGCCGGATGCATCGCTGTCCGAAGCCGCGCGCTTGATGATCGAACGGCGGGTGAACCGCCTGCCGGTGATCGACGGGGAGCGCCTCGTGGGTATCGTCACCCGGGCCGACGTCATCAAGACCTACCTCCGCCCCGACGGCGAACTGGCGGACGCCATCCGCAGTGACGTCCTCGCGGATGCCATGTGGCTGGACCCGGCCGACTTCTCGGTCCGGGTCGTGGATGGCGTGGTCCATCTGGCCGGCAAGGTCGAGCGGCGCTCCACGGCGGGCCTGCTGCGTGACATGGTCCTCCGCACGCCCGGCGTGGTGGGTGCCTCGTTCACGCTCCACTGGGAGCTGGACGATCGTGAGCCCCGGCCGGAGTCGAGTGACTACGTGCCCGCACTAGGCCTTCACTAGGCCTTGACCAGGCCTTCACCCGAACACCGGCCCGTCAGGCCGGCAGCGCTTGGCTACTTCCAGGGCGAGGGCAGGTGCGTGATCGGCTCCCGGTCGGGCAGCACGTCCGCCTGCAGGGCGGGGTCGGCGGCGGGCACGTAGCGCTCCGGCAGCCCCAGCTCCTTCAGGACGATGTTGCGCGCCTGGGCGATGGCAGTCGTCTTGTAGAAGGCGACAGTCCGGTTGAAGCCCTGGCGGCCGAAGCCGCAGTCGGTGGAGAGGATGAGCTTGTCGGCCGGTATCACCTCCAGCGCCCGCCGCACTCGCCCGGCCACGACAGGCGGCATGTCGGCCTGCAGCGTGCGGTGGCTGACCACGCCGACCGCCACCTTCTTCCTGAGGTTGGCAGCGTACGGCCGGAACAGCTCGATCTCCCGCAGGTCGTTCTCCGTCGCCTCCACCGTCCACACGTCGCCCTTGAGGCGCTCGAGGTAGATCTCGATGGAGTTGGCGTACGACTCGCCGGTGTAGACCTTCTGCATGTTCGGGTTGCCCCAGCAGGTGTGGATCCACAGCTCGACGTCGTCGAGCCCGTCCACCTCGTGGTTGAAGGCGTCGACCATGAAGTCGAGCAGTTCCTTCTCCTCGGGGTGGAAGGCGGCCGTGAAGTGGATCGTGGGCTCCTCGATCTGGATGACCTTCGCGCCTGCCGCGGCCAGCTGGCGCAGTTCGGTGTTCATGGCCGTCGCCATGTCCCAGATCAGCTGCTTCTTGTCGTCAAGGTCGTACTGCGGGGTGTGGCTGTCGAGGAAGATGGCCAGCACCTGGGATGAGCAGGTCCCGAACTTGACCGGCTTGCGCGAGCCCGAGCGGGCCTGGGCGATGCGCCACAGCTTGGCGTACTCCAGCGGGTTGCGCGGGTCATGCTCGACCTTGCCGACCACGCGCGGCCAGCGCCACGTGGTCTCGATCTCGTTCATCAGCGTCCCGGCCGGGAAGGCCAGCAGCGAGTCGCGGGAGCCCTCGTACTGCAGCTCCTCGTGTTCAAGGCCCTTCCAGCGCTGCAGCGGGTAGTGGTGCCACGAGCGGCCGGCGAAGTCCTCGTCGAGGTGGTAGTCGCCGTTGGTGAGGATGTCCAGACCCGCCCGCTCCTGCTCGGCCAGCACGACGGCGTGGGCATCCAGGAACTGCTCGCGGAAGCGCACGTCCAGCAGGGCCGTGTCGAGCGGACGGCCCCACAGGCTGCTGTCGTACCAGCGTGGCCGCGGCCACGAGCCGGTGACGGTCGCCGGCAGCATCAGGTCCCTGGTGGCCGTGAACATCGCGCGCCTCCTCGTCAAGATCGGCGGGTGCCGACCGTGGAGCATCGTTGCGGCTTCCGCCAGAAGCATAGGGTCGTCGGAGCACGCAGGCCGTCCGGCGAGCGCCGGGGCGTCGTTGGCCGCAGCTCGGCTGTCACGATCCGTGCCTGAAAGCGTCTCCGGGGCATGGCCGGTACGGAGGCTGGGCAGACGCCCAAGTTCGGCGGCATCGTGCGTCGGCACCGAAAGGTCTCGGCCGTCGGGATCGGTGTCGCCGCGCTGCTCGTCGCGGCCTTCGTGGTCAAGGGCGGACAGATCCTCGGGCCATCCTGCGGCTCGGGCCGGGAGTGCGTGCCCGAGGCGGGCGTCAGCCTGGTGCTGCCCACCGGTTGGCACGCTCAGCCCACGGACTACAGCAGCATCCTCTTTGCCGCTGCGCCGTCGTCGGAGTCGTCGTTCGGGCTGATGATCAGACGAGGGTCGGCCGAGTTGGCCGCGCCCGTGCCGAGCGATCTCGATGGCGTCAACGCCGCGCTCGTCTCGACCCTGGGCGCAAGCAGTGGCTTCACCGGGGTCGTGGCGTCATCGATCGATCGGGTGACCCTGCCCATCGGGCCCGCGATCCGGGCCCGCTACTCGCAGACGTTCAGCTTCATCATGATCGACAACGCATCAGTCATCGACTACTGGTGCTTCGTCGGCGGCAAGCTCATCGAGATCGAGTACGTCGATGACTACGGCGAGAATGACGCCCCGCAGCTGACCGACGTTCCGCCGGACGTGCGCTCGACGCTCGACTCGCTTCGCCTGCTCGAGGGCCCGTCGGGTCCATGACGGTCCTTGCGCGGCCGGCGCACCTGACCCGGCGCGCGTGGCCGACCGTCACAGTGGGCGTCACCCCGAGCCGATGTTTCGCGCACCACCGGGGGTCCCTCGGGCCCGTGTCGCGCTCGAGGGGAGTGGAGCCGACACTCGGATTTGAACCGAGGACCTGCTGTTTACGAAACAGCTGCTCTACCGCTGAGCTATGTCGGCCCGACGCCCAATATAGCCGAGGATCCGGGAGGGGAGCTCGCCACCAAACCCTTGCTACCCTTGTCCTACCATGGTAGCATCACGGTATGAAGGTTAGTGTGAGCCTGCCGCAAGACGACGTCCAGTTCCTGGACGAGTACGCCCGGGAGCAGCGCCTGGAGTCCCGGTCCGCCGCTGTCCATCGAGCCGTCCGGCTGCTTCGGACAGCCGAACTGAGTGCGACGTACGAGACCGCTTGGGACGAATGGGCGGCTGAGGGCGAGGCCGAGCCCTGGGACTCGACGACGGGCGACGGACTCGGATCCTGATGCGCCGCGGCGACATCCATCTGGTCGATCTGGATCCGGTCCGGGGCTCGGAGGCCAACAAGAGCCGCCCGGCGGTCATCGTCAGCAACGACGCCGCCAACACCACGGCCACACGTCTCGGCCGAGGGGTGGTCACGGTGGTGCCGGTGACATCGAACGTCGATCGTGTGTACCCGTTCCAGGCATTCCTTCCAGCCGCGGCCACCGGGCTCGAGCGCGACTCCAAGGCACAGGCCGAGCAGGTTCGGTCGATCGCCGTCGAGCGGGTGGGCGAGCGACTGGGGGTCGTCCCGAACGCGATCATGCTCCAGATCGACGAGGCGCTTCGACTGCACCTGGGCCTCTGACGGGCGGCCGGGCACCCCGGGGACGTGCGCTGGTGACCCCCGACCCGGGGCGTTGGTGACCTTCGGCCGTGGTCAGGCCGGGCCCTGCACTGACACCATAGGGCGGAGCCGTCGGGTGGGGTGCTTGAACCTGCCCTGACGCCCCCAGCGGCGTCAGGCTCGTCACCGCCAGGTGCGTCATGAAGCACTGCGGAGGCGGGCTCGCCTCTTACGCTCCTCCACGGCTGCGCGCCGGCAACACGGGGGGGCAGCGCGGCCAGCCTGACGCCTGATCCCGAGGGAGGCTGCGGATGAACGGTCGACTCTACCGGTCGCGAGATGACCGGATGCTTGCCGGGGTAGCCGGGGGCCTGGCCGAGTACTGGGACGCCGACCCGTCACTGGTCCGCATCGTCTGGGCGTTGCTGGTCCTCCTG
>DASPUH010000144.1:0-10540 GCA_035622975.1 Candidatus Sulfotelmatobacter sp. | reverse complement strand
TGACCTGCGGCGGCTGCGCGCTCTCGGCGCCAACTGCGTCGTCGAGCGACCGGCCGATCTGGACGACTTCCTGGGCATCTACCACGAGACGATGAGCCGCGTCGGCGCCGCCCCGCGCTACTTCTTCGACCAGGCCTACTTCAACGCCATGCACGCCCTCCTGGCCGACCACATCTGGCTCGCCCGGTGCACCCTGGAGGGCCAGCTGATCGCGGCCGGTCTCTTCCTCAGCCACGGCCGCATCGTGCAGTACCACCTGGGGGCGACACGCGACGCTTTCCTCTCTCTGGGCCCGATGAAGATCGTCGTCGACACCGTCCGCCACTGGGCCAGCGAGGCCGGCTACGGCGTGCTCCACCTCGGCGGGGGCATCGGTGCCCGCGAGGACTCGCTCTTTCACTTCAAGGCCGGGTTCACAGAGCGGCGTCATCCGTTCCGCACGTTCCGCTGGGTCATCGACGAGGAGGCCTACGCGCACCTCGCCTCGCGCAAGGCAGACTGGAATGCCAGCCGCGGGCTCGCCGATGCTGGATCGGGCCACTTCCCGGTCTATCGAAGCCCCGTGGGCCCGGTCTCGACCCCGGGGACGGACTAGCCAGCGGCGGGGCGAGTGGCCACGCCATGCCACCACCGGGCCACTGCACCCAGCACCAGCCCGGCCGCGAGGCCGGTGAGGTTGTCGAACACATCCGCGCTCTGGCAGCCGCGATCGAGGGCAGGAACAAGTAGCTGAGTGCCCTCGATGGCGAATGGCAGGGCCGCCGCGCCGAGCATCACGGCGAGCACCCGCGGTCGCCCGCCCATGGCGGCGAGCACCGTCCCGAGGGGCATGAAGAGGACGACGTTGAGGCTCGGGTCATCGACGTGGAAAAGGTCCTGGAGGGGGATGAAGCCGATCCGGGAGAGGTCGCAGCCCCGGCTCACGGCCCCGAAGTCGAATTGTCCGTAGGTCGGCGTCAGCGTGGCGGACAGGATCAACCCGAGCGAGACGACCATGGCCCAGGCCAGGACGGGCCGCGTGCCCAGCCAGTCGCCGAGTCTGACCCTGAGCAGATAACCCACCCCGACGGCCAATGCCATGCCGGGCACGACCCAAGGAAGCACGGCAGCGTACCCGCCGCGGTGGAAGATCGGGAAGGGTGGCACCCAGGAGCAGCCTAGGGATCGCCGCTTGCGACCGCGCCGTCTACTGCGGCCAGGCCAGGACCATGAGGCGCAGCTCGGTCATGTCCTCGATGGCCCACCGCAGGCCCTCGCGCCCCTGGCCCGAATCCTTGACCCCGCCATACGGCATGTGGTCGATCCGGTAGGTCGGGATGTCGTTGACGATCACGCCGCCGACCTCCAGCTCCTCGAAGGCCTGGAAGGCGTGGCCCAGGTCGTTGGTGAAGACGCCCGTCTGGAGCCCGTAGAACGAGTCGTTGACCTGGCGCACGGCGTCGCCGAAGTCGCTGAAGGGGAACGCCACGACGAGCGGCGCAAAGGCCTCGTTGCTGCAGACGCGGGCCGTGACGGGCGTGTCGGTCAGGATCGTGGGCTCGAAGTAGCTCCCGTCGGCATGGCCCCCCAGGCGCACCCTGCCCCCGAGCCCGACCGCCTCATCCACCCAGGCCTGCGTGCGTTGGGCCGCCGCCGCGTCGACCATCGGGCCGACCTCCGTCTCCGAATCCAGGGGGTCGCCGACCCGCAGGTGGGCCGCCGCCTCGGTGAAGCGGGCCAGGAACTCGTCCCAGACGGCCTCGTGGATGAACATGCGCTGGACGCTGATGCAGACCTGGCCGGCGTACGTGTAGGCCCCCACCAGCGTGCGCTTTGCGGCCCAGGCCAGGTCCGCCCCGCGGTCGACGATCACGCCGGCGTTGCCGCCGAGCTCCAGGACCACCCGCTTCCTGCCCGCCCGCGCCTTCATGTCCCAGCCCACCGTCGGGCTGCCGGTGAAGGTCAGGAGCTTGAACCGCGGGTCCTCCACCAGCCGGTCGCCCATGGGGCGGCTCATCGGCAGGACGCTCACCGATCCGGCCGGGGCGCCGGCCTCCTCCAGCAGCTCAGCCACCGCCAGCATGACCAGGGGGTCCTTGGACGGCGGCTTGAGGACGATCGAGCAACCCGCGGCGAGGGCCGGGGCCACCTTGTGGGCGGCCAGGTTGAGGGGGAAGTTGAAGGGGCTGATGCCGGCCACCGGGCCGACCGGGAAGCGGCGGGTCAGCCCCAGGCGGCCGCGCGAGGATGGCATCAGGTCCAGGGGGATCGTCTCCCCCACCATCCGCTCGGCTTCCTCCGCCCCCAGCCGGAAGGTCAGCGCGGCCCGGTCGACCTCGACCAGGGCATCGCGGATGGGCTTGCCGGCCTCGCGGGCCAGCAGGCGGCCGAGCTCCTCGCGCCGCGCCTTGAGACCGGCGCTGACAGCGCGCAGGATGGCCCCCCGCTCGTAGGCCGGCAGGTGGCGGGTGACCTCGAAACCCGTCACCGCCGCGGCGATGGCGGCCTCCACCTGCTCGGCCGACGCGCTGTACGTCTCGCCCGCCGGCGTGTCGGGATGGGCCGGGTCGTCGATGACGAGGCGTTCGGGCGAGTCGACCCAGCGGCCGGCGAGGAAGATGGGATGCGGCTTCGTGCCGGTGACGGTCATGGGGCTGGCTCCGGGCTGCGGGTGGCGCCCGATTCTACGTCCGGGGCGCGCGCCACTCCGGCGGAGCCTGGCGGCGGCCCCTATCCTGCGCCGATGGCCCGCCGCTACCGCTTCCGCCAGGTCGACGTCTTCACCGACCAGCCGCTCGCCGGCAACCCGCTGGCCGTCTTTCCGACGGCGGACGGCCTGTCGGACCGCGAGATGCAGGCCATCGCTCGCGAGATGAACCTGTCGGAGACGACGTTCGTGCTGCCGGTCACGCCCTCCGGCGCGGCCGGCGGCGCGACGTACCGCATGCGCATCTTCACGCCGCGCGTCGAACTGCCCTTCGCGGGTCATCCCTCCGTCGGCACCGCCTGGGTCCTCGCCGAGGAGGGTGCCTTCCCCTTGACCGGACCGGTGACGGAAGTGCGGCAGGAGATCACGATCGGCGTGCTGCCGCTGGCCATCGAGGCGACCGGCGGCAGGCCCGGCGCGGTCACCATGACCCAGGGCGCCCCCGAGGTTCGGGCGGCACTCCCGCCGGACGAGCTGATCGCGCTGGCGGAGGCGCTGGCCGTGCCCGTCGAGGCGCTGGGCTGGACCGATGCCGACGGGACCGTCCATGACGGCCGCCGCGTCCCGCCGCGCGTCGTGACGACCGGCCTGCCGTACCTGGTCGTGCCCTTCCGCGATCGGGGAGCCCTGGCCGGCGTATCCAGCGATCGCAACGCAGCCGCGTCGGCCGTGGCGCGGCGGCACGGCTGCGACAGCGTGGCCCTGGTGGCTCCGGGCAGCGCCGGCGCGATCACCGACGCTGACGTCCACGTGCGGGTGCTGGTCGATCCGGCCGTCGGCATCCAGGAGGACCCGGCAACGGGATCCGCCGCCGGGCCGATCGCGGTCTACCTGGGCGTCCTCGGCGGCGCCCAGGACGAGGTCCGGCATCTGGTCATCGAGCAGGGCGTGGAGATCGGCCGACCCTCGCGCCTGGACGTCAAGGCCGCCTTCTACTCGGACGGCCAGCCGCGCAGCGTGCGCCTCACCGGCCGCACCGTGCCGGTCCTCGCCGGCACCCTGGAGCTGCCCTGAGCGGACGCCACAGCGGTCAGGCGGACGCGGCGCGGGGGTAGCTGCCCAGCACTCGCACGAACGATGCGGCCTCGCGCAGGCGGTCCAGGGTCGCCGCGACGCCTGGCTCGCCAGCGTCGGCGTCCAGGTCGATCCAGAAGACGTACTGCCACGCCCGCCCGGGCAGCGGCCGCGACTCGAGCTTGCTCATGTTGAGGCCGCCGTCCGCCAGCACCCGCAGGGCTCGCACCAGCGAGCCGGGCTCGTTGGCCAGGCCCATCACGAGGGTGGTCCGCGTGGGCGTGGCCCTGCCCGTGGATCCGGGGCCGGCGCGGACGGCCGGCGTCCACCCGCCCGGCTGGGCGACGACCAGGAAGCGGGTGCGGTCGTCGGGAGCGTCCTCGATGCCGCCGGCGAGGACTTCGAGGCCGTAGCGCTCGGCCGCCCGCGGCGCGACGACCGCCGCGCTCCCACGCTCCGCGCGCTCGGCGACCATACGGGCCGCCGCGGCGGTGTTGTAGGTCGTGAGCAGCGTCCATGGGCGGGTCCGCAGGAAGCGTTCGGCCTGGGCCAGCGCCTGGACGTGGGAGTAGACCCGCTCGATCGCCTCCAGCCGCTGGCCGGGCAGCGCCGCCAGGCACAGGCGGACGGGCACGACGACCTCACCGACGACGGCCAGGTCGAACTCCAGCAGGAGGTCATAGGTCTCGCGCACGGTCCCGCCGAGGAGGTTCTCGATGGGCAGGACGCCTGCTGCGACCACGTCGGCCGAGACGGCGGTGAAGACCTCGCGGAAGCCGGGCAGGCCGACCGGTTCGGGCCCCCTGGGCCCGATGGAGCGGGCCGCCTCCTCGGCGAACGATCCCGCCTCGCCCGCGTAGGCCAGGACGCCGCCGGTACGTCGTTCGTTCATCGTGACGCGGGCGTCGTCATCCGTCCATGATGACGACAACGGGCGCCACCCGGCGGACACCCAGCCCGCCGCGCCGCCGCCGTGGAGGGATCGACGTGATCGGTGAGTTCCGCGCGTTCCTGCTCAAGACCAACGCCCTCGCCCTGGCCATCGGCGTCATCATCGGCGCCGCCCTGGGGACGGTCGTCAGCTCACTCGTCAACGACATCATCATGCCGCCCATCGGCGTGCTGCTTGGCGGGGTCGACTTCTCGAGCCTCGTGATCAAGCTCAAGGACGCCACCGTCGATGCGGCCGGCAAGCCCGTGCCGGAGGTCGACATCCGCTACGGCACCTTCATCAACACGATCATCACGTTCGTCGTGGTCGCCTTCGTCGTGTTCATGATCGCCCGCACGTTCATCAAGGAGCCGCCGGCAGCGGAGGTCAAGACGTGCCCCTTCTGCAAGGAAGCCAACGCCGTCGACGCGTCCAAGTGCAAGGCCTGCGCCAGCGCCATCTGACGGGGCCCCGCCCGGCGCCCCACGCGAGGGCGGATCAGCGCTCGAACCAGGCCGTCGTGTCGTGCTTCCCGGCTGCCTCGTCGAACTCGGCGGCGGGCTGGACCTGCCGCTTCGCCCGTGAGCGCCGGGCGTTGCCTGCCGCCTCGGTGGCCCCGGCCCAGTGGGCCTCACCCAGCAGGCCGTTGAGGGCCGCGATGTAGGCTTCCACGGAGGCGGCCACGATGTTGGTGCCCTTGGCCGTGGCGCCGTACGTGCCCTGGGCCCGCCGACCGCTGGCGCCACCGGGCGGGGCCAGCCGCACGCTGACCTCGCCCTCGGCATCGGGGCCCTCCGCCACGGCGTGGACGTCGTAAGCCACGAGCCGCGGATGGCCCTGGAGGACGCTCTCGAGGGCATCATCCACGGCCCGGAACAGGGCGTGGATGGCGCCGTTGCCTTCGGCCGTGCCATGCCACTGGTGGTCGCCGCTCTCGACGATGACGACGCCGCGACTCTGCACATTGGAGCCGGTCGTGCAGCTCCAGCGCGAGAGCCGGATGCTCTGGGTCGGCGGGGCGTCGGGACCGCTCACGGTCGTCCTCCCTGGATCGTGGTGAAGTGGCGTTCGTCGCGGCGGGTCAGGCGGGCCCCGCCCTTCCAGAGGGCGTACTCGAGGGAGTCGCCCAGGGCCTGCCACGACGCGGCGATGATGTTGGTGTCCGTGCCGATGGTGCTCCAGGTGGCGCCCGGGCTGCTCGACTCGATCAGCACGCGGGTCTTGGCCGCGGTGGCCGAGGCGCCGTCGAGGATGCGCACCTTGTAGTCGACCAGGTGGACCGCGTCGAGCTCGGGATAGAACGCCCGGAGCGCCTTGCGCAGGGCCTGGTCCAGGGCGTTGACGGGGCCGTTGCCGTCGGCCGCCGTGTGCAGCACCTCGCCCTCCACCTCCACCTTGACGGTGGCCTCGGCGCGCAACTCGGCCCCGTCGCGCTGCTCCACGAGCACGGTGAAGTCCAGCAGGCGGAACGGCGGCCGGTAGTCGGCCCGCTGGCGGCGGATGAGGAGCTCGAAGGACGCGTCGGCTCCCTCGAAGCTCGCACCCTCGGCCTCGAGGCGCTTGATGAGCGTCGAGAGTTCGCGCGGGTCGAGCACGCCCGCCAGCTCGTGACCCAGCTGCTCGGCACGCCACTGCGTGTTGACGCGGCCCCCGAGCTCCGACACGACGAGCCGCGTCTCGTTACCCACGAGGGCCGGGTCGACGTGCTGGTAGCTGTGGCGCACCTTGGCCGTGGCTGCGCCGTGGACCCCGCCCTTGTGGGCGAACGCGCTCTGGCCCACGTAGGGCTGGAACGCGTCGGGCGTCACGTTGGCGACCTCGGCCACGAAGCGCGACAGGTCGGTCAGCCCCGTCAGATCGGCCCCCGCGGGGACCGTCTCGCGCCCGGCCTTGAGCACCAGGTCGGCCCAGATGGTGACCAGGTTGGCGTTGCCGCAGCGTTCCCCGTAGCCGTTGATCGTGCCCTGGACGTGGCGCACCCCGGCCTCCACCGCGGCCAGCGAGTTGGCCACGGCGAGGCCCGCGTCATCGTGGACGTGGATGCCGTACCGGACCCCGGGACCGATCTCGCCGATGACCTGGCGCACGATCGCCGCCACCTCGTCGGTCAGGCAGCCGCCGTTCGTGTCGCACAGGACGAGCGTGGAGGCGCCGGCCGCGAGGGCGGCCCGCAGGGTGGCCAGGGCGTAGGCCCGGTCGGCCTTGTAGCCGTCGAAGAAGTGCTCCGCGTCGTACACCACCTCGCGGCCGTCGACCAGGCAGAAGGCCACCGAGTCACCGACCATGGCCAGGTTCTCCTCGGGGGTCGCCCCCAGGACCTCGGTCACGTGGAGCAGCCAGCTCTTGCCGAAGATCGTGACGACCGGGGTCCCGGCGGCGACGAGGGCCCGCAGGTTCGGGTCGTCCGCCGGGCGGTTGGCACGATGGCGGGTCGAACCGAACGCCGCGATGCGCGCCTGCCGCCAGGTCACGCGGCGCGCCTCGGCGAAGAACTCCACGTCCTTGGGGTTGGATCCCGGCCAGCCCCCCTCGACGTAGGTCAGGCCGGCGTCGTCGAGCCGGTGGGCGATCTTCAGCTTGTCGGCCAGGGACAGGACCAGCCCTTCACCCTGCGTGCCGTCGCGCAGCGTCGTGTCGTAGAGGACCACGGGGTCGCTCACCGCCCGGCCCTCGCGGCCTGCCCGACCACCACGACCTGCCCTGGCAGCCGGCCGATGATCGCCGTGGTCATGGCGCCGGTGTCGTCGCCACGACCGAGGTCCACCGTCCCATGCCCATCGGCAAGGGCGCCCGAAACGGCCCGCTCCACCGCGTCCGCCGCTTCCCGCTCACCGAGCGACCAGCGCAGCAGCATCGCGGCGGAGCGGATGGTGCCGATCGGGTTGGCCTTGCCCTGGCCGGCGATGTCGGGAGCCGAGCCATGGATCGGTTCGTACAGGCCGAAGTGCCCGACCGCCGTCATGCGGGCGCCCAGCGACGCCGAGGGCAGCATGCCCAGTGAGCCGGCCAGCACCGAGGCCTCGTCGGACAGGATGTCGCCGAACAGGTTCTCCGTGACGATGACGTCGAAGTCCGCCGGCCGCTGGATCAGCAGCATCGCCGCGGCATCCACCAGGCGGTGGTCCACCGTGACGTCCGGGAAGTCGACCCGCGTCTCCTCCACGACCTTGCGCCACAGCCGCGAGGTGGCCAGCACGTTGGCCTTGTCCACGCTCGTGACGTGGCGGCGCCGGCCGCGCGCCATCTCGAACCCCAGGCGCACCAGGCGGCGGATCTCGCCCTCCGTGTAGACGAGCGTGTCGATCGCCTCGCGCCCCCCATCGGTGACGCGCTCCTCCGACGGCTTGCCGAAGTAGAGCCCGCCCGTCAGCTCGCGCAGGATCAGCAGGTCCACGCCGTCCAGCCGCTCCCGGCGCAGGGGCGACGCGTCGACGAGCGGCGCGTCGACGGTCACCGGCCGCAGGTTGGCGTAGAGGCCCAGCCCGCCACGCATGGCGAACAAGGCCTGTTCCGGGCGCACGGCGGCTCCCGGATCGTCCCAGCGGGGGCCGCCGACGGCGCCCAGGAGGACCGCGTCAGCCGCCCGGCACGCCGCCAGGTCATCGTCACGGATGGCGCGACCGTAGCGATCGATGGCCGCCCCGCCCACGATGAGCTCCTGCCACTCGATGGTGAAGCCGAAAGTTGCGCCGGCGGCATCCACGACCGCTCGCGCCGCACCCACGACCTCGGGCCCGATGCCGTCGCCCGGGATGGCGGCCACCCGGTAGTGGCGGGCGGTCATGCCGCCACGCCCGTGCGGCGCCCGGCCAGCTTGTTGAGGGCCGCCAGGTAGCCCTCCAGCGATGACTCGATGATGTTGGTGGAGAGGCCGTGGCCGGTCGCCGGGGGGGTTTCGGCCGGGTCACTCGAGCGCCGGCAGCGCACGAGGGCCTGGCCCTGGGCGTCCTCGCCGGCCGTGACCGCCCGGATCTCGTACTCGGTCAGGACGGGATGCCAGCCCAGGGCCGCCTGGACCGCCACGTCGACGGCACCGAACAGGGCGTCCACCGGCCCGTTGCCCGTCGCCTCGGCATGGCGGACCTCGCCGCCGATGCCCAGGGCCACGCTGCCGGACGAGCGGCCGCCGGCCGACGAGGTGACGCTCCAGCCGTCCAGTGTCACCGCCTCGCCGGCGGCCGGCCCGGCCTGCGCGGTGCGCTGCTCGACGAGGGCCAGGAGGTCCGCGTCGGTGACCTCCTTCTTGGTGTCGGCGAGGGCGATGACCTCGCGGTAGACGGCGTCGAGGGCAGGGCCCTCCAGCTGGTGGCCCAGCTCGCGCAGCTTGCCCTGCAGGCCGCGCCGGCCGGACAGCTTGCCGACCGAGATGATCGACCCGGAAAGGCCCACCGACTGGGGCGTC
Organism: Candidatus Sulfotelmatobacter sp.; assembly: GCA_035622975.1. Lineage (GTDB taxonomy): Bacteria > Chloroflexota > Limnocylindria > Limnocylindrales > CSP1-4 > DASPUH01. The sequence goes on along the minus strand of DASPUH010000144.1, from coordinate 1,507 downwards.
ATGATCTCGTAGGTGAGCGGGTTCTTGAGCACGCCGTCCTGGTGGATGCCCGACTCGTGGGCGAAGGCGTTGCCGCCCACGATGGCCTTGTTGGGCTGCACGACGAAGCCGGTGAGGTAGCTCACGAGGCGGCTGGCGGCCGTGATCTGCTCCGTCGCCACGCGCGTCGAGCCCTGCTCGAACCGCGCCGGGCGGGTGCGCAGGGCCATCACCACCTCTTCCAGGGAGGCGTTGCCGGCGCGTTCGCCGAGGCCGTTGATGGTGACCTCCACCTGCCGCGCCCCGGCCTGCACCGCGGCCAGCGTGTTGGCCGTGGCCAGGCCCAGGTCGTTGTGGCAGTGGACGGAGACGGTCGCCTCCGAGCCGACCAGGTCCACCACGGCGTGCACCAGCCGGCCGAACTCGTCGGGGATGGCGTAGCCGACCGTGTCGGGGATGTTGACGGTGCTCGCGCCGGCGTCGACCACGGCTTCGTAGACACGCAGCAGGAACTCCGGGTCGGTGCGGGAGGCGTCCTCGGCACTGAACTCGATCTCTGCGTCGGGACCCAGCGCCTGACGGCCGTAGCGCACCCAGCGGGCGGCCTCGGCGAGCGCCTGCTCGCGGTCCAGGTGGAGCTTGTGCACGAGGTGGATGTCGCTGGTGGCGATGAAGACGTGCAGGTGGGGCCGTTCGGCGATGCCGATCGCCTCCACGGCGCGCTGCGGATCGCCGTCCCGGCAGCGGGCCAGGGCGGCCACCGCCACGCCACGTGTCTCGCGGGCGATGCGATGCACGGCGTCCCAGTCGCCCGGCGACGCGGCCGGGAAGCCGGCCTCGATGACGTCGACATTGAGGCGCACCAGCTGGCGCGCGACCTCGATCTTCTCCTCGGCGGTCAGCGCAGCGCCCGGCGCCTGCTCCCCGTCGCGCAGGGTCGTGTCGAAGACGCGGATGCGCCCGCTCTCGCGTACGCGGCCGGCCGGCGACGTGCTCACGAGGCACCCGCCGCGGGTCGGCGCCCGGCCGACGCCTGGGCCTGGCCGGCCGTCACCTCCACCGGATCCAGCCACGCCATCTGCGAGCGCAGCGCCGCGCCGACCTGCTCGATCTGGTGGTCCCGGTCCTGGGCCCGCAGGCGCTCGAAGGACGGCCGGCCGGCGCGGTCCTCGGCGATCCAGCGGTCGGCGAAGCTGCCGTCCCGGATCTCCGCGAGGACCTGCCGCATGGTGGCCCGGACGTGGTCGTCGATGATGCGCGGGCCGGAGACGTAGTCGCCGTACTCGGCCGTGTCACTGACGCTGAAGCGCATGAAGTTCAGGCCCCCGCGGTAGAGGAGGTCGACGATGAGCTTCAGCTCGTGCAAGGTCTCGAAGTAGGCCAGCTCGGGCTGGTAGCCGGCTTCGACCAGCGTCTCGAAGGCCATCTTGACCAACGCTGCGGTGCCCCCGCACAGGACGGCCTGCTCGCCGAAGAGGTCGGTCTCGGTCTCCTCGGCGAAGGTCGTCTCGAGGACGCCGGCGCGCGT
>DASPUH010000143.1:0-2488 GCA_035622975.1 Candidatus Sulfotelmatobacter sp. | reverse complement strand
CCCGCACGTCGTCCAGTCCCGCCCCCGTGACCGACGACGCGGCCACCACCGACGACCCAGCCAGGGTCGAGCGGGCCAGCACGGCTGCTACCTGCCGCGTCACGGCGGCCACTCGGTCCGCGTCGACCAGGTCTGCCTTGGTCACGACGGCCAGGCCCTGGCTGAGCCCCAGGGCATCGAGGAGCTCCAGGTGTTCGAGCGTCTGCGCCCGCACGCCGTCGTCAGCGGCCACCACGAGCATCGCCGCGTCGATCTCGCCCGCGCCGACCAGCATGTTGCCCACCAGCCGGTCGTGGCCCGGCACGTCCACGAAGTCCAGCTCGGTGCCATCGGGCAGGCGCAGGTAGGCGTAGCCGACGTCGATGGTCATGCCCCGCCGGCGCTCTTCCGGCAGGCGGTCGGCGTCGATACCGGTCAGGGCGCGGAGAAGGGACGTCTTGCCGTGATCGATGTGGCCGGCCGTCCCGACGACGACGGTCATGCGCGGTCCGCGAGCGCGCTCCCGATCGCCCGGGCCAGGTCACCGTCACGACCGGGCGGCACCGTGCGCAGGTCCAGGAGCACGCACCCATCGCCGATCCGGCCGATGACCGCGGGCCGGCCCAGGCGGAGGCGTCCGAGCAGGCGCTCCAGGCCCTTGCCGTCACCGAGCGCGAGGCCCCATGACGGCAGGGTCTCGCCCGGCAGCGAGCCGCCCCCGACGGTGGACCGCACCTCCACGATCGCCGCCCCGCTCGCCCGCGGGAGCGCTGCCGCGAGGGCTTCGGCCCGGGAACGCAGGCCCGGGGCCGGTGCGGCGAGCATCTGCCACACGGGGATCTCAGTTTCCGCCCGGCCCGCTCGATAGAGACCCAGCGTCACCGCCAGCGCGGCCAGGGTCGTCTTGTCCGGCCGCATGGCACGGGCCAGCGGATCGCGTCGCATCCGCGCGATCAGGTCCGCCCCGCCGACGAGCAGACCCGCCTGCGGGCCCCCGACCAGCTTGTCGCCGCTGAAGGTGACGATGTCCGAGCCGGCCGCCAGGCGCTCGGACGGCATCGGCTCGTGGGCCAGGCCGAAGCGCTCGGTCGGCAGGAGTGCGCCGCTGCCCAGGTCATCGATCACGAGGGCGCCATGCCGGTGGGCCAGCTCCGCGAGGGCAACGGGGTCGGGCGCTTCGACGAAGCCCTCCTGGCGGAAGTTCGACGGATGGACCCGCAGGACCAGGCGCGCCGAGCCGTCCGTAAGTGCCGCCTCGAAGTCGGCGACCCGGGTCCGGTTCGTCGTGCCGACCTCGATGAGCCGGGCACCGGCCCGCCGCACGATCTCCGGGATGCGCACGCCACCGCCGATCTCCACGAGTTCGCCGCGCGAGACGGCCACCCCGCCGCGTCGCCCGGCCAGGCCGACCGCCAGCGCCAAGGCGGCGGCGTTGTTGTTCGTGACGAGCGCGTCCTCCGCCCCGGTGAGGGCGATGAGGTGCTCCTCCGCGAGGCGGAAGCGGAAGCCACGCCGGCCGGTGGCCCGGTCCAGCTCCAGGAGGAGCGGCCCGGCGGCCGCCGCACGGGCGGCCTCGATGGCGACCGTGGCCCACGGGGCGCGGCCGAGGTTCGTGTGGATGATCACGCCGGTGGCATTGATCACGGCTTCTGCCCCCCGGTCGACGTAGCCGGCCAGCTCGCTGGCCAGGTCTGAGGCCAGCGCGGGGAGCGGGCGCGCTCGCTCACCCGCGGCGAGGCGTGTGCGCTCCGTCGCCACGATCCGGCGAGCAGCCACGGCGATCGCCGCGTGGTCCAGGTCGGGCGCGAGGTGTCCGCCGGCCGCGGCGATCAGCCGTTCGACGCTCGGCGGCCTCGCCCGCGGTACCTCGGCCTGCTCGGACGTCGCCACGCACGGAGTATGGCGGGAGCGCATGGGAGTCGAACCCACCAGGCGACGCACGCGCCGCCTCACCGGTTTTGAAGACCGGGCCCAGCACCGGCCAAGCTCCGCTCCCGTGACCACGCTACGGCCGCTCGCGAGCATAACCGCGGCGAAGCAACAGGAGGTGGCAGCGGATCGGGCCGAACGGCCCTACCGCGCGGCGCGTCGACCGGGCATCGTGTGAAACGATGGTCGAAGCATTGCCGCGGGACGCGGCGGGGCGGTCGGGCCTGGCGCCGGCGCCCACCGACGGCGGCACCCTGTGGATCGAGGGTCTCACCAAGACCTACGGGCACGGCGTCCTGGCCAACGACGCCCTGACGCTGCACGTGGACCCCGGTGAGGTCTACGGGCTGCTCGGCCCGAACGGCGCCGGCAAGTCGACGCTCGTCAAGCAGGTCATCGGGCTCCTCCAACCGACGGCCGGGACGATCCGACTCGGCGCGCACGACCTCGTGGCCCATCCGGAGCTCGCCCGCCAGCTCTGCTCGTACCTGCCGCAGGCCCAGATGCCCATCGAGTCGCTTCGTGTCCATGAGGCCATCGAGCTGACCGGCATGATCCGCGGCGGCGATGGGCCAGCCGT
>DASPUH010000142.1:0-5958 GCA_035622975.1 Candidatus Sulfotelmatobacter sp. | reverse complement strand
ATGGCGCCTGCATCCCCTGATCTGTGCGTTCACCTCGCAGGTGTTCTACGAGGACCGGCTCCAGCCCGAGCCCGGCCGCGAGCGGCAGCGCCTGCTGGGGGTCGCGCCCCTCACCGGGGCCGGGCTGCGCTTCCGGGGCGTGACCCACGTCGGCAACGACAACGAGTCGGGGGAAGAGGCGGCCGTGGTGGCGCGCCTCGTGCGCGAACTGGCCGATGCCGGCGTGGCGTGGGTGGATGCTGCGGGTCGCGAGCACCCCGTGCGCGTGGAGGACGTGCTGATCATCACGCCCTACAACGCACAGGTGGCGGCCATCGCGCGGGCGCTGCCGGGGGCCAACGTGGGCACCGTCGACAAGTTCCAGGGCCAGGAGAAGCCCGTCTCGATCTATTCCATGGCCACCAGCTCCGCCGACGAGGCGCCGCGCGGCATGGAGTTCCTTTACAGCCTGAACCGCCTCAACGTCGCGACATCACGCGCCCAGTGCGTCACCGCCGTGGTCGCCAGCCCCGACCTGCTCCGCGTCCGCTGCCGCAACCCCCGTCAGATGCGCCTCGCCAACGCGCTGGCGCGCTACCTGGAGATGGCCGGGGGGTAGCTGGCCGAGGTCGGCTGCCCGTACGGTTGGAGTTCGGAATTCTGGACGGCTGCCTGGGTGATGCAGTCGATGGCATCAACGGCGGACCGATGGGCCACGGAGCCCGCAACCGCTAATCGTTTCAAGAGGCCCCGAGGAACCGGGCGTATCTGCTCTCCAGGCGCCGTGGGTCGGGTCGATCAGTGCGGCGTTGGGGCAACTCGATGAGCTTGCCGTGAATGTCCTGGAGACCGACCACCAGCATTGGTCCATCGCTTTCGGCAAGGATCGACCGACGCACTTCAACGGTGTAGTCCGGCCGCACCGCGAAGAAGAAGTTGTCGAACGCCGCATGGTGGAGTTTGCAGAGCGCCAGACCGTTGCTCACGACTGGCTCGCCTTCCGGATCCGTGTCAGGTGTGATGTGGGCGGCGTCGAGCAGCTCGCGGTGCCGCAGCCGACACATGGTGCATTGATACGCGTAGGCCTTCATCACCCGCTCCCGGAACGCGACCTGATGGAGTCGCTGCCTGACGGAACGTGTGACGTAGGCTCGTCGTGCGTCGCCCTCGTCCTCAGAGACGGCGCCTCCGTCGCGCGCCGCGTCAAACGCCAGCGCCGGCAGGTCAACCTGCACGCTGAAGCGCAGCCTGGTGGGTTCGTCTCCAGTCACGAACGCGGGCCATCTGGCGAGGTACCACCCTCGCTCGACGGCAAAGAAGTACACGAGTGGGACCCGCTCATGCATTGCTCGACGAAGTCCCACGTTATCTGCGTGAAGCGGATCGGTGCCTCGATACGCGTATCGGATCAGGCCTGTGTCTCTGTCCTGTGCGTCGTCGTAAGGCCCGGTCAAGGTGGTTGTGATCGAGATCGGTAACTCGCACGCGGCGGGCTTCCAGATGCCGCGCGGACCAATCAGGGGGATGCGCTGGTCGCCGAAACGAAAGCCTGCAAGCGCCGTGCGGCTCAGCACATCACTCGGTTGGTCCGCCAGCCAGGCGAATACGGCACTTCTTATCCGCTCATCCACCCGCCCGATCATCAGGTCCAGGATAGCGGCGCCCACTCCGCGGGCGAGCGACGCGGTGATGACTTCGACCGCATCAGCGCGGAGGCACGCTGGGTTTCTCGGGACCTAGCATCAGCAGCCGAGCTATGCAACCACCCTAGGGAGCAGCCACACGTGGCCGAAGGGGTCGGTGACCTTAGCGGCCTGGGCAGGATCGTGCCAGCGGGAGACCTCGTCCGCGCCGAAGATCTCCCGGTACCAGTCGATGGCCCCCGCGGCGCCCTTGACCGCTAGGTAGGGTGTCACCGCCCGGACTTCATAGCCCAAGGCTAGCGCCAGGCGCAAGGTTCAGGCGGGAGTCGCGACCGCGATGCCAAGCGCCCGGGCGGCATCGGCCTGGCCTGCGTCGTATGTCACGATGGCCGTCAGGTCTGGGCCCAGCGCCAATCCGGTCGCCAGGTGGATCGCATCGAGGGTCCTCAGCGTCGACGATCCGACCCGGACGGCACGCGCGACGATCTCGTCGGCGAGCGCGACGACCGTGAGTCCTTCCAGGAGCGCCTCCAGCCTGTCCTGGAGGTCCACGCCACGCGACCCAACGCCCGGGCCACCTCCACGCGGGCAATCACGCTCGTGGTCCGGTGTGGCCGCTCGCTGAGGTATGCAAGCACCGCGGCCGTCTCGGATCACCGCAGGCGGTAGGTGCTCTCCGCTCGGCGGGCGGCCCGCAGGATCACGACCAGTCGAGCGTCGTCGTCGACCATGTAGATCAGGCGGAGGTCGCCTACCCGCAAGCGCCAGAAGTCCGTGCCGGTCAGCTTCGCGACACCGGGTGGCCGCGGCGCCGCCGCCAGCGCGAGGATGGGGCCACGGAGCCTCGCCGCGTCGCCGGGCGGCAGCCGGCCCAGCTGGCGTTGCGCGGGCGGGGCGATCTCGACTCGGTAGGGGAGCCCGGCGGGGCTCATCCTTCGCCGGACGAGCCGTACCTGGTGCGGACCTCGGCGGCCTGGTGCGCGAGGAACTCCTCCGCGGCGACCCCACCGTCGCGCCGGTACTCATCCAGCGCAGCCGTTGCGGCCTCGGCGTCCTCGGCGTCCTCCGCCTGCTCGAGCCACGCCCTGAGGGCCTCCTCGACGACGTCGCGGACCGACCGCTCCTGCCTCGCCGCCTCCACCTTGACGGCTCGATATAGGGCTCGGTCCGCGAGATCGAAGGTGATCTTCATCGTGCCCAGTATACCAGCTTACTGGGTATTCAGCCGTGGGCCCGGCTCCGCCGTCCATTCGGCTCGACCCGGTCGTGCTGCGGACGGTGCGACAATGGCCACCAGCTCCACCGACCGATCCACGAGGTACCTACCGATGGCCCAGGCGACCGCTCCGACCGCCCCTTCCATGAGCAGCGAGGAGATGGTCCGCCTCGCGCGCGAGCACACCTTCTTCTCGTGGAGCGTCCAGGGCCAGCTGGACCCGATCGCCATCGACCACGCCGAGGGCGTGTACCTCTACACCCCCGAGGGCAGGCGCATCCTGGACTTCAACAGCCAGCTGATGAGCGTCAACATCGGCCACGGCGACCAGCGGGTGGTCGACGCCATCACGGCGCAGGCGACCAAGCTGCAGTACGTCCAGCCGGCCTTCGTGACCGAGCCGCGCGCCCGCCTCGGTGAGAAGCTCTCGCAGCTGCTGCCGGGCGACATGGACAAGGTCTTCTTCGTGCTCGGCGGGGCGGAGGCGGTGGAGAACGCCATCAAGCTCGCCCGCCACTACACCGGCCGCTACAAGATCCTGGCGCGGTACCGGTCGTATCACGGGGCGACGTTCGGGGCCATGACGCTCACCGGTGACCCGCGGCGCTGGCCCAATGAGCCAGGCCTGGTGGGCGTGGTGCGCTACCCCGACACGCACCGCTGGGGGGAGAAGGATCCGCGGCCCGTGGCGGAGAGCCTGCGCGGCCTGGAAGACGTGATCATGTACGAGGGCCCCCACACGATCGCGGCCGTCTTCCTGGAGACGATCGTGGGCACCAACGGCATCCTCATCCCGCCCGACGGCTACATCGCGGGCGTGCGCGAGATTTGCGATCGGTACGGCATCCTGATGGTGGCGGACGAGGTGATGGCCGGCTTCGGCCGCACGGGCCGCTGGTTCGCCATCGACCACTGGGGTGTCACGCCGGACCTGATGACCATGGCCAAGGGCCTCACCTCCTCCTACCTGCCCCTGGGCGCGGTCGCCATGCGCCACCACATCGCCGAGAAGTTCGACTCGATGTACTACAGCGGCGGGCTGACCTACTCCTCGCACCCGGTCTCGCTGGCGGCTGCCCTGGCCACGATCAAGGTCTACGAGGAGGACCACCTCATCGAGCACGCCGCGGCCATGGACCCGGTCATGCGCCGGCACCATGCCGCGCTCGCGGCCAAGCACCCGAGCGTGGGCACGACCCGCAGCCTGGGTCTGTTCGGGATCATCGACCTCGTCCGCTCGCGCGAGCCGTACGTGCCGCTGACCGGCTTCAACGGCTCATCGGATGAGATGAAGTCCGTCGGCAAGTACCTGCGCGAGCACGGCCTGTACACGATGATCGCCAACAACTCGATCCACACCAACCCGCCGCTGTGCATCACAGAGGAGCAGCTGGCGGAGGGCTTCGCCATCATCGACGGCGCCCTCGACATCGCCGACCAGGCGGTGACCGGCTAGGATCCCCCCTGGGCTCGGGCCTCGCCCCCGTCCTCGCGACGGGTGGGGTCCACGCGCCGCAGGAAGAACGAGCCCAGCCCGAAGAGCACCACGGCCAGGACGAAGGCCAGCCGCAGGGCTGAGCCCTCGTCGCCCAGACCGCTCGTGAACAGCAGCACGATGAGTCCCGCGCTGGCCACGGCGACCGTGCCGGCCAGGCCCGTGGCGACGTTGCTCAGGCCCATGTACCGGCCCGAGGCGGCCTTGGGGATGATGTCCGTCATGAGCGCCCAGTCCACGGCCAAAAAGGTCCCCGCCGCGAGGCCGATGAGGACCGCCCCGGCCAGCGCCAGCGGCACGGCCGGCGCGACCACCATGACCGCCGAGCCGACCGCCCCGGCGGCGCAGGCCAGGTAGATCAGCGGCTTGCGCCCGTAACGGTCCGACAGGCGGGCCGACGGGACGCAGGCGATCAGGACCGCCCCTCCCAGGATGATCGGGGCTACGGCCAGCCAGAAACCACGCTCACTCGTCGACAGGGGGATCGAGTAGGTGAGATACAGGTCGATCTCGCGGGTGAACATGCTCACCCCGGCGAGGATCATCAGCCGCGACGCGACCAGGTTGACGAAGCTGTGCTCCTTCAGGACGTCCCGACCCCACGTCTCGAAGGCGATCGAGACCCACGAGCGGCTCCCACGCGGCTTGGCGGTCGAGCCCTCGGACACGGTGATGACGGTCACGATGGCGGTCGTGAGTTCGATGATGCCCAGGGCGATCGTGGCGATGGTGAAGTCCGGCGTTTGACCCGTTGCGGTGAGGGCGACGGGGATGGAGACCAGGATCGTGCCCGCGATCGGGCCCAGGATCGACATGATGCCCACGAGGGCGCTGGCCAGGCCGACCTGCGGGGCCGGGACCAGGTCAGGGACATAGCCCTGGAAGGGGCCCTGGGCGGTGTTGGAGCTGAACTGCAGCAGCAGGTAGAACGCCCCGATGACCACCAGGGGCTGGGCCGTGGCGAGCCCGATGAGGAAGACCAGGTCCAGCGTGGATCCGACCACGATGTACGGCTTCCGCCGGCCCCAGCGGCTCGTCGTGTAGTCGCTGATGGAGCCGACCATGGGCTGCACCAGGATGGCCACGATCGCGCCGAGCCCGCTGATGACGCCCACCCCGGCATTGACCTGGTCGGCCGGCAGCAGCAGCTTGAGGCGCTCGGGCAGGACGACCGAGTCCAGGGCGGTGAAGACCATCGTCAGCCCGAACCAGTAGGCCGACAGCTGGAGGAGCTGGGGCATGGGCAGCGCCGTCACGGGCCGACCTTCGGCCCCCGCGGAGACGCCCGGTGTCAGGACGGCTGCCGACTGGGCCGGCGCGTCGCTCACCGGCGCATCGTAGGCGCGGTGTCAAGGCCGCTCCACGGCCCGCCCGGGTCAGCCCGTGTGGCCGGTCCCGAACTGGCGGTCGCCGGCGTCGCCCAGGCCCGGCATGATGTAGCCGCGCTCGTTCAGCTGGCGGTCAAGCGCCGCGCAATGGATGGGCACGTCGGGGTGCGCCCGGGAGACGGCGGCCACGCCTTCGGGAGCAACGATCAGGTTGAGCAGCTTGATCCGCGTGGCACCCCAGTGCTTGAGCACCTCGATGGCCGCCGTGGCACTGCCGCCCGTGGCCAGCATGGGGTC
>DASPUH010000141.1:0-11079 GCA_035622975.1 Candidatus Sulfotelmatobacter sp. | reverse complement strand
AGCGGCTCACCACGTTCGGGTACCTCGACGACGCCGCTTTCGGGCGGGCGTGGCTGGAGAGCCGCGACCGGGCACGCCCGCGCGGCACGCACGCGCTGCGCAGCGAGCTCCTCGCCAAGGGCCTCGGCCATGATCTCGTGGCGACGCTGCTGGCCGAGCGCGAGGGTCAGGCTCCTCCAGACGGGGACGCGGCGCGCACCGACGTGCCGGAGGGCGGCCCCGACCTGGCGGCCGCCAGGAAGCTGCTGGCTCGTCGGCAGGCCGCCCTGACGCGGGAGCTGGACCCGCGTCGGCGACGGCAGCGGGCGTATGCGCTGCTGGCGCGCGGCGGTTTCGACCCCGACGTGATCCGCCAGGCGCTCGCGACCGGCAGCGACCCGGACGCCGCCGCCGAGCTGGAAGACGAGGCCTGATGGACCCGACCGTCCTGTGGATCGGCGGCGCCATCGTGGCGGGGCTCACGGTCGGCTTCGTCATCGCGGCAGTGGGGCGTATCCGGGGCCGGCGCCGCTAGCCGCGAGAGCCACGCCCGCCTGGCGGCGGCCTATCCTGTGACGCGATGCGCTGGTCGATCCGCCTCCTGCGCGATGCCGACGCGGTCGATCTGGGGGACCTCTTCCTCGTCGGCGCGGTCGTTGCGGTCCTGGGCATCCGCCTCTTCCTGACCCTCACGGGCTTCCCCCGCGTGGGTGGCGGCGACCTCCACATCTCGCACATGCTGTATGGCGGCTTCCTGCTGCTGGTCTCGGTGTTCCTGTACGCCACCTTCCTGGATCGCCGGATCCGGCCCATCGCGGCCGTCGTGGGCGGCATCGGCTTCGGCACGTTCATCGACGAGATCGGCAAGTTCGTCACGGCCGATAACGACTACTTCTTCAAGCCCACGGCCGCGCTCATCTACCTGGCCCTCATCGGCGTCTACCTGCTGGTGCGGGCGACCCAGATGCGGCGGATGCTGGCGCCACCGGACGCCCTGGCGCAGGCGCTCGTACTGGTGGCCAACGCACAGGGCGGCCAGATCGACGTGGCAGCACGGCACCGCGCGCTGGGCCTCCTGGCGCTGGCCGATCCGGCGGATCCGATGACGATCGCTGCGCGGCGCTACCTGACCGACCTGACCCCGGCACAGGACACGCCGCTGGCGCGCCTCGTCGAGCGGGTTGAGCAGACGTACGGGAGAGTGGAGCACCAGCCCTGGTTCGAGCGGGCGCTCACCGTCATCTTCGGGCTGTACGCCGTCGGCTCGATCATCGCCGCCGGCGTCCTGCTGGTCCTGTTCGGGCAGTTCACGGCCAGTGGCGATGTCGTCAGCGTGGGCCTGGTCGCGTCGGCCATCGCCAGCGGCCTGCTCGTGGCGCGCGGCCTGGTGCTGCTGCCGACGTCCCGTCTGGCCACGTACCACTGGGCCGCCTGGGGCATCCTGCTGTCGCTGCTCGTGACGCAGCCGTTCCTGTTCTACCTCTACGAGCCGCTCGGCATCCTGGGCCTGGTGGTGAACCTGCTGGCATACGGCGGCGTGCGGTCGATGATCGCCCAGGAACGGTCCAGCTCGGCACGCAAGGCGATGGCAGCGGCCGCGACAGCTGCCACGGGTGCGACCGGCTCGCCGGACGAGAGGCCGGCCCCGTAGGGTCAGCCGGCCGGCCAGCGCTCCTCGAAGACGATCTCGCCGCGCGGCCGCCGGGCCTGGCCGGGTGCGGACTTCGGACGTCGGGCGGCATCCGTGGGGTGACCGAGCGACATGATCGTGCGCACGATCCGGTCCTGCGGCAGGCCCAGGATGTCGCGCACGGCGGGCTGGAACGTGGTCCGCATCCAGGAGATGCCGGAACCCAGGCCCAGCATCGTGGCGGCGATCAGGATGCGCTCGGCCACCCGCCCGTCGTCGTAGGCGTCGGAAACGGCCCGCGAGGGTTCGTTCGGCAGCACGATGGCGATGGCGGCCCTCGCCGTGTGGAGGCCGCGGGTCTGCGGCATGCCCACCGTGGCCAGCTCTCGCAGCGTCGACACGTCGCGGATGACGATGAATCGCCAGCGCTGCTCGTTGCCGCTGCTGCCGGACCAGCGCGCCGCCTCCACGATCGCGTCCAGGGCTTCGTCGCCCACCGGCTCGTCGGTGAACTCGCGGTACTGCCGCGTCCGCACGAGCGGTCGGACGGAGTCACGGGGCGAGTCTGCGCCGGCCATGCCGTGCAGCCTACCGCGCGGCGCAACGGATCGGCTGGGGGGCCAGGCGGCCGGATGCGACACAGCAGGCCGGTTGCGGCCGAGAAGGCCCGGGTCCAGCCGCGACCTCCTCGACGCCATCGGCGACGTCCGGGCGCGAGTCCCGTAGGATGGGGTGACGAGGGCCATCCCATCAACCCCGCGGGGCCAAGAGGATCTGACATGACCGACATTCCGTACGACGGCCTGGAAGGCATCGTCGATGGCGACGCTGCGACCTACCTGGAGGCGCTCGGCTTCGAGGCGGTCGCGCCGGCGCTCCGGACCAAGAGCGAGGGCGTGCCCCTGGAGCTGGTGGGCCAGCACCTGCGGCTGTCGGGGACGGTGAACCTGGGCTACCACGGCCGGCTGTCCGACTTCGTCAACAACCACGACGGGCTGATCCCGTTGCTCGACGTGACCGTCCTGCGCCGCAACGGCGATCCCACGAAGGTGACCTCGCCGAGCATCTGGGTGAACCCCGACGAGGTGACGCTCATCGCGGAGATGACCGACGTCGAGGACCGCCAGCCGTCGGGCGAGTACCGCCAGCGCACGGCACACCAGCTCATCGTCGTGACGACGGGCCACACGCTCACCGGTTCGGTGCACCTCAACCCGGAGGCGATCCTGTCGGCCTTCATCGAGTCCCGCAGCCCGCAATGGATCCCCATGACCGACGTGCGGACGCGCTCCCTGGCCGACCGGCGGGTGATCTCGCGGTACGGTTTCACGGTCGTCAACCGGCGCCACATCGTGGCCGCCACCGAACTCGATCCCAACATGCTCCGAGGGCGGTCGGTCCTCTAGTGGCGGTGCACGCCAGCACCGGGGCTCCACGCGGGTCTGGACGAGAGCGGGTGGGTTAGGAGTACCCTGAGGCTCGGATGACTGGGCAGCATCAGGCTGCCCAGTCCGCGTCACGGCTGGTAACGACACGCGCGAGGGAGTGGCATGCCCAGGATGCCGGGCTTCCTGCAGAACAGGTCGAAGAAGGAACAGGCCGAGTGGGACCTCGTGCAGTCGCGCACGGCGGCCCGGCTGGCGGCGATGTTCCGCGAGGAGACGGGGCACGAGCCGCCGGGGGATCAGGCACCCGATGCGGCCGTCGCGATGCGGGACGGCGTCGAGGGACCGGCCGAGGCGCCGGTCATCGCGTCGGCACCGCGAGAGCGGCGCCGCGGCGGCCGGCGGCCAGGGATCGTCGTCATGGGAGATGCCGGCGCGACTGAGGTCAGACCGCCGCGACGCAAGGCGCGGCCGGTCGTGCAGCGCGGCGCGGGTCCGAACGGCTGGACGGTGGTCGACCCGGGCGTGCGTGAGGACCCCGCGGCACCGGTCCCGGTCATGGTCGATCGTACGGATGTCGCCGTGGACCACGACGGCTGGCGCCTGCCGACCGAGCCGGCGCCCGACCTGGTCGTCGCTGACTCGCTCGCCGAAGTGGCCGAGCCGGTCGCTCCGATCGCGCCGATCGCGCCGTCGGGCGCGGAGGAGGCTCGCGGCCCCGACATGGCGGCCGCTGCCGAGGCCGGGACCGCCGAGAAGACAACCGTGGCTGAGGTCGCCGACCTGATCGTCTCGCGCGCCCCCGCCAGGGGCCGTAGCCGCGCCAGGAACCGTGTCATGGCGGCCCGGGCGCCGGTCGTCATCGCCCATTGCCCCTACTGCGCCCTCGTGCTCGATCCGGCGCCAACGGTGAGCCGGCGCTGCGAGCGCTGCCGCCAGCGGATCGTCGTCAAGCGTGTCGACGGCCAGACGGTCTACCTCACCGAGGCCGCCGTACAGGTCTTCGATGTCGAGCGGCGCCGCGTCGCGAAGTCGGCGCGCCTGACGCGGGAACGCGAGCGCTGGCTGCGCCTCGCCGCGAGCGCGGGGGCCCCTGCGGCCCGGCAGGCACAACTCGCCGCGGCGCGCCTGACCGAGGAGGTCGTGGCCACCGCCCGATCGCTCTACCTCACGACCGTGGACCGGGGGTTCCGGTCCGCCAAGCGCGAGCGCGATTGGGATGGGGCCGCACGCATCCGTCGTGACCAGGCGATGGCGCTCTACCGGCTCGCCGGCTCGCCCGTGCCGCCGCCGGCCGACGTCCTGGCGACATACCGGGAGGGCGTGGCGGCTGAACTCCGCGGCGTGGCCGAGATCTCCCGTGATGCGGAGCTGGTGAGCGCTCGCTGTTGCGACGCCTGCCGTGCGGACGACGGCCGCATCCTCCGCATCACCAGCGAGCTGCGGGCCCCGCGGCTGCCGCACGACGGCTGTCCCAAGGGCCTCTGTCGCTGCCACTGGGACCTCGCGGCTCGTGACCGGCGGACGATCCGGCGGTACCTGCAGCGACGCCCCAACACCGCCTTGCGCAAGCTGCCTGGCACCGCCGCCGCCGACCCAGAGAGCGAGGCGGCGCCGCCCGCCTGACGCGGTACCCTGATGCCGCCCCCGCAGTCCGGGGGAGCGGCACGGCGGCGGTCGTAGGGTGACCCTCGGCGGACCGGCCGCGCTCGCCGCGAATCGAAGCGGCTCGCGAACCGAGGTGGTCGCCATCACATTCCTGCGCAGGCTCCTGGGCCGAGACGCGCCGCCCGAGACGGTCGTGGTGCCTTCCCCGGTCGCGCCGGCGCCGCCGCCGCCCGGGCCGGCGCCGCAGCCACCCGGCGTCGTCGCCTGTCCCAACTGCGGGGTCGTGCTGGACCCGCCGCCCACGAGCAGCCGCCTGTGCCCGCGGTGCCGCCATCGCATCGTCGTGCGCCACGTGGAGGGCCGGGCCATCTACCTCACCGAGTCCGCCGTGGAGGTGTTCGAGGCCGAGCGGGAGCGCGAGGCCCAGGTCGAGATGTGGACGCGCCTGAGGCGGACCTGGCTGCAGCTGGCGCGCGGCGTCGAGGCCCCCGCCGACCGGCGTCGCAGGCTGGAGAAGGCCCCCCTTACCGCCGCGACGGTCCAGTCGGCGCGCTCGCTGTACCTCGTCACGGTCGAGCATGCCGTTCGGGCGGCCCGGCGGGACAAGCGCTGGGACGATGTGGCCCGGCTGCGGCAACGCCAGGCCGCCGCGCTCTTCGAGGAAGCCGGCAGCATCGCGCCGCCTGCCGACGAGGTGCTCGAGCTCCATCGCGAGGGCATGGCCGCCAACCTGCGGGCGCTCCAGGCCGTGACGCGCGAAGCCGAACTCGTGGGGGCGGCGTGCTGCCACGCGTGCCGCGCGGACGACGGCCGCGTCTTCAAGATCGCCGATGAGCTGCGCACGCCGCGCCTGCCCCACGTCGGCTGCCCCAAGGGCCTGTGCGCGTGCGACTGGTGGCCGGTCGTGCGCAAGCCGGTGACCAAGCGCCGCCGCCGCGCGGCGCCGCCGGCGGCCGCCAAGCCCGTCTCGGCCGGGGCGAAGCTTCAGGCCGGCGACGAGCCGCCCTCCGCCCACCAGCCCTTACCTGACGCCTGACTGCCTGGTCGGCCCCGCGCGATACCAGGTCAGATATGAACCCGGGTGGTCTTAGAGCGGCTGTGGCCTCGGCGGACGCGTAACCAACGTCAGTTAGGCGGCTTCGAGCTTGATTCCACGTTCGGCAGTGGCCTCAACGTGTGGGTCACGCACAGGCGTCAGCATCAGACGATGTGCCCAGTGCCACCCGGATCGCTACGTGACCACCTGGCGCCTCGGTGACTGGTCATTCCCCGACCCGGCTGACTGGGTAAGGGAACGGGCGCCAAGCTTCAGGCGGTCACGGACCACAGGGCGTTGGTCCACAGGAGGTGTCGTGCGCTCCGGGGACCAGCGTGGGGGTCGGCACAGGCCCGGGCCGGTCATCCAGGGTGCCGACGTAGACGTGCGTGACTCCCCCCAGGTACGCGTCCGCGGCGATCACGATGGGGCCGTCGGCGACAAGGAGGCGTGAGATCGAGGCGGGGGTCGCGCCGTCCATCGCCAGGGGGGTCCAGGCCGTGCCGTCAAGGCTCCAGCTGCCCCACGGGGCACCCTCGGCCTGCAGGCGGACCAGCCGCCCGCCATCGAACAGGGTCGTGTCACCGGTTGGTGCGGCGACACCGATCGACGTCTGGCCCCAACTGCGACCCTGATCGGAAGAGACCCAGGTCGACATCTCGGGCAGGCCAAGACAGACGGCGCACCGGGCGACAGAGCCCTGGGCGTGCAGCTGGCCACCGGGCCAGTTCGTGAGCGCGCTGAGGGCCGGGTAGCCGATCGCGCCGCCGCCGTACCAGGCCCGGCCATCCGTCGACCACCAGGCCGTGCCGGATGAGGCGGCGCCCACCAAGCCGCCGACCGCGGCGAAGCCGGTGCTCGTGGCGAGGGCCGACGTGACGGTCAGGCCGGTGGTGTCTCCGGGGAGGGTCGCCTGCACCCAGTTCAGGCCGTCGGTCGAGGCGAGGACCGAGGCGTGTGAACGAGCTTCGGCGCCGATGGTCCGGCCATACAGCACGAAGCCGCCGGCGCCCGCGGCTATCCCGGCGGCCTGGAATCCTTGCAGGAGCGATGCGGCGCTCGGGTCGGCGCTCCAGGTCAGGCCGTCGTGCGAGGTCCAGATCGCCGCGGCACCCGGGCCCAGCGTCGCGTGAGCGATCTGGCCCACCGCGACGATCGTTCGTCCATGCGCTGCGACCCCGACGATCGACGATCCGCCGAACAGGTCCGAGAGGCTCCCGTCGACCGCGGACGGTTCGCGCTGCCAGGTATGCCCGTCCCGCGAGCTCCAGATGATGCCGAAGACACCGGTGGGCAGGGCGACCACGTCGCGGCCATACAGCAGGTACCCGCCGCTCCACGCCAGGCCGCCAGCGATGTCGACGGCGGTGCCTTGGAACGCGGTTCCGGTGGTCTCGGTCCATGAGAGGTGCGTCCATGCGGCGAGCCCTGAGGACGTGCCAGGGGTTGGTGACCCGGATGGGGTAGAGACGGCACTGGCAGACGGCGGGGTGGGCGACGTTCCGATCCCTGGCAGCAGGCTCGCTCCGACCGTGCCAACGATCGCCAGAAAGACCACCACGACGATGACTGACGCCAGACGGTCTGGGCGGGTGCGCCGCCGCTCGGTGGGCAGGGCGGCCATCACGCTGTCGAGGAAGCCGGGTGGGAGGCCGGTGGCTTGGTCCCCGCGGAGCGCCGCGCGGAGCCGTTCGTCGAAGCTCATGGCGTCGTCTCAACCGGATCGCCGAGCGATGCGCGGAGGCGCATCGTCGCCCGATGCAGGCGGGACTTGGCCGTGCCCAGACGGACGCCAAGGGTCGCCGCGATCGCGGGCACCTCGAGGTCTTCCACGTAGCGAAGGACAAGGACGGCCCGGTCGTCGACCGACATCTGGCTCATCGCGCGCCTGATGCGGTCGCGATCGGCAGCACCGCCGAGGGCGTCGGCCTCGCTCGGCTCGGCACTTGCATCAAGGTCTACTTCACGCAAACGCAGTCGACGTCGCTGGATGTCGATCGACGCATGGACCGTCAGCGCCCGGAACCATGCCGGCCAGCGCTGAGGCTGGCGCAGGGTCGGCAGGTCACGCCAGGCACGCACGAAGGCGTCCTGCACAGCGTCCTGTGCATCTGCCTCCGACCGCAGGATCGCGCTTGCCATCCGCAGCGCGCCTGGTCCGTCGCGCTCCACCAATGTCGCGAATGCCTCCCGATCGCCTGCCCGTGCCGCCATGACCAATTCCTCAGTGGTGGGCATCCAGCGAGTATGGCGACGGGACTAGGGTGATTCGTTGCCTCCGATCTAATCTCGCCGAAAACCCGCTCACGTACCCGGCGCTCGAGACCGCCGCCTCCTTTACCCCTGACGTCGTTTGACGCTGTCGGCGCGGCGGACGTAGGCTTCCGGCAGCAACGTCAACTGCGTCGCGCCGGGACAACGGTCGGGTCGCTCGACCTGCGGGCCCGGGGCGGGGCTTCCTGAAGCGATGCGCCGCGGGAGGCGCATCAGGTGCACGGGGCTGCCGGGGGTGGTCCGGTGCTGATGTGGATTCGACGTACCGCCGGCAGGGGCCGGACGGGAGGGTGCCCATGGATCCGCTGTTGGCCGCCGTGGCCGCGTTGTTCGCGCTTGCGGCCGGGCTTGGGTTGGGCTTCGTCGCGCGCGGCGTGTGGGGCGGCCAGGCTGTCAAGCAGAGCCAGGAGAAGGCCGGCCGCATCGTGGCGGAGGCTCGTGCGCAGCAGAAGGAACTCATCCTCCAGGCCAAGGATGAGCAGGTGCGCCTCCAGCGCGAGGCGGAGGACGAGGCCCGCGCCAAGCGGGGCGAGCTATCGGGCCTGGAGCGGCGCCTGCTCCAACGTGATGATCAGCTGGACCAGCGGGCGGACATGCTGGAGCAGCGCGACCGCAAGCTCCTCGATCGGGAGCGCGAGCTGGAACGAAATCGCGAGGAGCTGACGAAGGCGCGCCAGGAGCAGATCGACGCCCTCGAGCGGGTCAGCCACATGACCGCCGAGGACGCCAAGGCGGTGCTGCTGGAGGAGGTGCGCGAAGACGCCGAGAAGGATGCCGTGCGGGTCGCCCGGGCCATCGAGCGCAGCGCCCGTGAGTCGGCGGAGGAGAAGGCCCGCGACGTCGTGGTGACGGCCATCCAGCGGGTCATGACCGACCACACCGCGGAGATGACGGTCAGCGTCGTACCGCTTCCGTCGGACGAGATGAAGGGCCGCATCATCGGCCGCGAGGGGCGCAACATCCGGGCCCTGGAGCAGGCCACGGGCATCGACCTGATCATCGACGACACGCCCGAGTCGGTCGTCATCAGCGGCTTCGACCCGGTGCGGCGTGAGGTCGCCCGCCTGGCCCTGACCAAGCTCATCCAGGACGGCCGCATCCATCCCGGCCGCATCGAGGAGGTCGTGGCCAAGGCGCGGGCGGAGGTGGATGTCGTCATGCGCCAGACCGGCGAGGCGGCCGCCTACGAGGCGGGCGTGCCGGGCCTGCCGCCGGAGATCATCAAGCTCCTGGGCCGCCTCAAGTACCGCACGAGCTACGGCCAGAACGTGCTCCAGCACAGCGTCGAGACCAGCCGCCTGGCAGCCGTCGTGGCGGCCGAGGTGGGCGCCGATATCCAGATCGCCAAGATGGGCGGCCTGCTGCACGACATAGGCAAGGCGGTGGACCACGAGATGGAGGGCCCCCACGCGCTCATCGGCGGCCAGATCGCCCAGCGCCACAACCTGCCCATGAAGGTCATCAACGCCATCGCCGCGCACCACCAGGAGGTGGAGTACGCCTGCGTGGAGGCGCCCATCGTCCAGATCGCCGATGCCATCAGCGCCAGCCGTCCGGGCGCGCGCGGCGAGTCCATGGACACCTACGTCAAGCGGCTGGAGGACCTCCAGGCGATCGCCGAGAGCTTCGACGGTGTCGAGCGCTCATTCGCCGTCCAGGCCGGCCGCGAGGTCCGCATCCTGGTCCGTCCCGAGCAGATCGACGACCTGGCCTCTATGCGCCTGGCCCGCGACATCGTCCACAAGATCGAGGAGTCGCTGACCTACCCTGGCCAGATCAAGGTCACGGTCATCCGCGAGACACGCGCCGTGGAGTACGCCAAGTAGGGGACCGAATCCGCCAGAACTTCCCTGCGCTCGTGACGATCGGCCCTTGACCGCACGTCGGCCACCATCGAGCTTCAGACCGAGTCGGTCACGAGTCGTCGATGGAGCGGAGGGGAACCGATGCGGGCCACGTCACGGGTCCTGGTGCGGGGGCTGAGCGCCGCGGCGGTCTGCGTGCTCCTGGCCGCGAGCTTCGCCAGAGGGGGTGCGTCGTCCGGGACGCCGGCCATGAACGCGCCCGACGCCGCCATCGCTGCGCCCCACGTTCCCATGTACCGCCTGACCGACCTTGGGTTATCGGTGACCCCGTTCGCGATCAATGCGGCGGGCGAGGTAACCGGGTCTGGAGCGGACGGCGATGCCTTCCGCTGGGATGGCTCGACTTTCACCAATCTCGGCGTGCGCACGCCGGGTGACGTCAGCGACGGCTCCGCCATCAATGCGTCGGGCGAGGTCGCGGGCCTCTCCTCGGACCAGAACGGCCACTACTACGCCGTGTCCTGGACGGATACAACGCTCGATGACATCAGCGGTGGGACGATCAGCGACGCCTACGGCATCAACGGTGCCGGCGACATCGTGGGGTACACGGCGGCGCCGAACCTGCGGGCATTCATCTACCACGCCGGGACTCTCACCGACTTGAACAGCGAGGTTACCGGCGGGGCCACGACCCTGGTCCTCCATGGTGCCGCCGCAATCAACGACGGCGGCGAGATCGTGGGCAGTGGCGGCATCGGGAGCAACCCCGACCACGCCTTCCTGTTCGATGCGGGTGTCGTCACCGACCTGGGCACCCTGCCCGGGGGCAAGTCCTCCGACACGAGCGGGGCGACGGCGGTCAATGCGATGGGGCATGTCATCGGGTCGAGCGGTGGGACGGTGCCCGGCTCACTGACCGGGATGTTCTTTTGGGACGGCACGATGCATCCCATCGCCGCGGTGCGCGGATTCTCGAATGACCGAGCGGACGCGATCAACGATTCCGACTGGGTCGTCGGCCGTCTCGACTACGGCGTGCCGCCCCAGCGCGCCTTCGTGTGGCCAGGCGCGGGCGCTCCCGTCGACCTGAACACGCGGGTTCTCAACCTGCCGGCGGGCTGGGGCCTGGCCGAGGCGACCGGCATCAACGATCTCGGGCAGATCGTGGGTTTTGCCGTCGTCGACGTGGCAGGTCACACGCATGGGTTCCTGCTCACCCCGGCCGCCGTCACCCGTTTGTCCGGCCCGACCCGCTTCCAGACCGCGGCCGCGATCAGTGCCCACACCTTCCCGGTGCCCGGATCGGCGGACGTGGCCTACATCGCCAACGCCTTCAACTTCCCCGACGCGCTCGGCGGG
>DASPUH010000140.1:0-3669 GCA_035622975.1 Candidatus Sulfotelmatobacter sp. | reverse complement strand
ACCTGCCGGTCCGGGCGATGGACGTAGAGTGGGCCGCGAACGGGGCGGCGTCAACGGATGCCCGTGACAGCCGCGGTGTCATCCTGCTGACAACCCCGCCCCGCCTGCCAGTGCGTCGAGGTCGCGAAGGATCCCGCCCGCCTCCGCGCGCTCCGCGACCACGCGCGCGTGCCGGATGGCGGCTTTGACCGCATCCGGCTTCGCACCGTGGGCGGCCAACGCCTCGGCGTGCCGCCACCGCGCATACGCCTCGTAGTAGGCGTCGCCGACCTCGGCTTCCTCGGCCGCCACGGTCGACCAGGCAGCCACCTCGCCGATGCCCAGCCCCCGGGCGGTCTCGCCGGGGAGGAGCGCGGTGTGGATCCGCATCTGCCAGGGGGTGGATCCGTCGGTGAGGGCCGCCTCGCGAGCGATGGATCGTGCACGTTCGGCAGCCGCGACGAGGCCTGGCTCATGCCGCGCCATACCCTCCCGGTCGTCGGAAAGCCGGGCTGCCTGCATGAGCGACGCCTCGATCATCGCGCGATAGACCTGGCCGATCACGCGCCCCAACAACGAGACACCGTTGCCCCCCGGCGCCTCGTCGAGTCGTGCCAGGGCTTGCTCTGGCCTGCCGAGCCACCAGAGCGCCATCGCCTCGTCCGTGATCAGATCCGCCATGGTGTCCGGTGTCGTGCCCCGGGAGGCCGCTTGCCGCGCCGCCGCGATCGCGTCAAGAGCCTTCGATGGTTCCCCCATCATGTTGAGAGCGAGGCCCTGCGCCGCTCGGGCCGCGACGAGGTGGTCGCCGGCACTGCCGATGGCGATGGCTCGCTCGGCCAACGCGATGGCCTGGGTCGGCCGTGAGGACCAGAGGGCGAAGGAGGCCGAATTCACGTACAGCGTCAGGCCCTGTGTTCGCTCCAAGCCGGCCTTCGAGGCGACGGAGATGGCTCGGGCGGTGACCTCTGTCGCGCGGTCGAATTCCCGGAGGTCATGAAGCACGACGCAGATGTTGTTGTCGGCGCGGAGCACCTGGAAGACGTCGTCGAGCCCCTCCGCGAACCGTCGGGCTGCCTCGAGCATCTCGATCCCGCGCCGGGGATCGCTGCGGCCGATGAGGGTCGCCTCGGTGATGAGCGCGCCCGCCAGCTCGTGCAACGCCTCCGTTGCGCGAGCGACCTCGAGCGCCGACCGGCAGACGTCCAGCGCCTCGACGTCGCGATTGGCCAGCATGAGCAGCCGGGCGTGGCTGGCCAGGAGCGCTGCCCGCTCGCGGCTCGCCGGTCGCGCCGGCATCAGGTCGACCGCCGCTGCGGCCGCCGTCAGCGCCCCTGCTTCGTCCCCCGCGTCCCACAGGTAGGTGGCAAGGCGTTCGCTGAGGGCTGCTGCCCGGGTCGGGCTGCCGTGCTCGGCCGCCGTGTTGATCGCGTCGCGGAGGGCGTCCGCCGCAGCCCAATGATCGCCAGCAAGGTGGAGCGCCTCGGCTCGACGGGCTTCGAGGTCAGGGAACGTCGGTCCGCCCGGGCCGGCCGCCTCGGGCACGCGGCGCAGGATCGTGAGCGCCCGTTCGTAGAGCCGTGACGCCTCGCCATGGGCGAAGACCCGGGTCGCGTGCTCCGCGGCGGCCACGAGGGCGGTGACGGCGGCCCTCGCGAGCGCCGTCCCCTCGACGCCTCCGACCGCCCCGAGCTCCAGGCGGTATTCGACGGCCGACGCGAGGTGATGGGCCAGGATCTCCACGTATTCGGGCGCCCGATCGCCGGACACGCGCTCGAGCCAGGCGGCGAAGCGCTCGTGCAGGTCCGCTCGTTCCGCCTTCGTCAACCGCTGGTACGCCGCGTCACGGATCAGGATATGGCGGAAGCGGAACGCGTCGTCCCCGTCCAACCCGATGCCATCGAGAGCGATCACCTGCTTGCGGGACAGGATCAGCAGTCGCCCGCCGACGGCCCCGCGTTCATCGAGCGGCGACAGCTCGGCGACCGCGCCGCGCTCGAAGACGCGGCCCACGACGGAGGCCCGCTCAGCCGTCGCTCGTTCGTGGCGCTCGAGGCCATCCAGCCGGGCGCCGATCAGGGAGGTGATGCTGAGCGGGACCTGGACCGATCCCGTCGGGCCGACCCACGCCCATCCATCTTGCCTGGCCTGCAGCACCCGGTCGTCGACGAGCTTGCTGACCATCTCCTCGACGAACAGCGGGTTGCCGTCCGCCACCTCCAGGATCCGCTCACGGAGCGCCGCAGGGACCGCCTCGCCACCGGGCAGTGCCGCCAGCATCGCGTCCGCGTCGGCATCGTCGAGCGGGGCCAGGTCGATGCGGTGGGCGTTGGCACGGTCCGCCCCCCAACTCGGACGCCGGTCGTACAACTCGGGGCGCGTCACGCAGACGAGCAGGATCGCCGCCCCGGATATCCAGTCGACGATGGCCTCCCCCAGGTCCAGGAGGACGGGATCGGCCCAATGGATGTCCTCGACGACCATCACGAGCGGGGCGTCGGCCGCCAGCGCCCCCAGCGTCCGACGCACCGCCCAGGCCACGTCGTCCGCCGAGGTCGGCGCCGTGGACATGCCCAGGAGCGTGGCGAGGATGCCGGCGACCCGATCGCGGGCCGGTACGCGCTCCGGCAGGAGGCCGCCGAGCCGCACGGCCACCGCATCCTTCGTCGCGGTCGCGTCGAGTCCGGCCAGGTCGCGCAGGATCTCCGTGATCGGCCAGTACGTGATTCCGTCGCCGTACGGGAGGCATCGCCCGCGGGCCAGCGCGGCTCGCCCCTCCGCCCGCTCCAGGAAGGCCTGGATCAAACGGCTCTTGCCGGCCCCGGCCGGCCCGACGACCGTGACGAGTTGGACGGACGGCCCGCTGAGAGTCTCATCGAGCGCATGCTCCAGGCTCGCCAACTCGGCACGGCGCCCGATGAGCGGCACCTCGAGGTGACGGACGTGCGCCTCGTCCCCGACCAGGCGCAGCAAGCGGTAGGCCGCGGTGGGCTCGACCTTCCCCCGCAGGGTCAACGGTTCGATGGCTTCCACGGCGACCGCGTCACGGACAAGCGCGTGGGTCGCCGACCCGAGCAGGATCTCGCCGGGCTGGGCTGCCTGCTCCAGACGGGCCGCCGTGGCCAGGGTCTCGCCAGACGCGAGGGCCTCACCGGTCTCAGCTTCGGACGCCACGACCTCGCCGGTGTCGATACCCACCCGGACGACGAGTCGCGACCCTGGCGCGAGATCCGCCTGCTCATCGGGCTGGGCCAGAGTCTGCTGTGCTTCGGACGCGGCCCGGACGGCCCGCAGGGCATCGTCCTCGTGCGCGATCGGCGCCCCGAAGATGGCCAGTACGGCGTCGCCGATGTACTTCTCGACGATCCCCCCGTGGCGCTCCACGGCCTGCCGCACGACCGTGAAGTAGTGGCCCTGGACCGCCCGCCAGCGTTCCGGGTCCAGCCGCTCGCCCAGGGCCGTGGAGCCCACGATGTCGATGAAGACCGCCGTGACCAGGCGTCGGGTCTGCTTGATCGCGGCCGGCTCAGGCAGAAGCGCGGTCCCGCATCGACTGCAGAACCGCGCTTCCGGCGCGTTGTCCGCCCCGCAGCGCCCGCACGTCGCCACGACCGGAGTGTAGCGGGTCGGCCCCCCCGACCGACCCGCCTGGAACCTAGTTCTTCTGCTCGCCGTGGACGGCCGGCGTGG
>DASPUH010000139.1:0-12516 GCA_035622975.1 Candidatus Sulfotelmatobacter sp. | reverse complement strand
GGCCTGCCGCGGCGCCTTCGCCGTGGCCGAGCGCCTGGGTACTACTCCGGTGCGCTTCCCCAGCGGCCACGGCGGCTTCCTGGGTGGCGAGTACGGCCAGGCGGGCGATCCGGACGGCTTCGCCGCCACGCTCCGCGAGGTGCTCACCCAGGCCTGAGCGACCAGCCGCTCACAGCCGGGCCTCCGTCAACGGGTCGGCGCGACCGCCGAAGCAGCGCTCGAGGACGGACGCGAACACCGGGTCGGCCGGGTCGGCGTGGTGGAAGAGCGTCATCGACGAGCGCAGCTTCATCGCGTCCAGCGGCCCGAGGATGGATCCGGCGCTTGGAGCGCCGCTGGCGAGGATGAGCCGGGCGCACTCATGCAGCCTCGGCCCGAGGATGGGGTGGGCCAGATACGCGCGGGCCTCGTCCAGGGATCGGATGGCGTAGGCCTCGGACATAACGCTGCGGCCCAGGCCCGCCAGCTGGGGGAAGATGAACCAGATCCAGTGGCTCTCCTTGCGGCCGCCGCGGAGCTCCGCGAGGACCGTGCAGTAGGCCACCGCCTGCGCGTCCACGAAGCGCTGCAGGTGGGCCGCCCGGTCTGGCTCGGTGGGCGGCTCTCCGCTGCCCTCAGGGCTCACGGGCCGACCCCGCGGTGCGGATCTTCCAGTACGAGTCCTTGACCACGATGCGGTCGTCGCGGAAGCGCCACAGGTCGCAGCCGCGGACGTCCAAGACCGTGCCGTCGGTGGCATGGCCCCGCAGGACCCATGTGGAGGCGCCGCGGTCGCCATCGACGAAGTGCTCGTCTTCCTGGTAGCGGACGTCCGGGATGCCCGCGAAGCGCGCTGCGAAGGCGGCCCGGATCGCCACCGGGCCCACGAACCGGTGGCCCCACGGGTCGGCGCCGCGCGGGCTGTCGAAGACCGCATCGTCGCTGAAAGCGCGCATGATGCGGTCCAGGTCGTGGAGGTCGAAGGCCTCGGTCACGTCGCGCACCATCGCCAGCCTGCCTGCACGGTCCATCGCTAACCTCCTCTTGCACGGGTCATAGTGGACGTTCGTAACACGGGCTCAGGGGGTCGTCGCGGTACGGGCCGAAGGGCGGACAGCGACGGAAGCCGGCGCGCTCGTACAGCTTGATCGCCTCGACCTGGTCCACCCCGGTCTCCAACCGGAGCAGGCCGATACCGCGTCCTCGCGCCTCCACGGTGAGGCGGTCCAGCATCCGTGCCCCCAGTCCCCTCCCCCGGAAGGCCGGCCGGACGTACATGCGCTTGATCTCGCCGTACGGCCCCGCCGCGTCGTCCACGAAGAGGATGCCGCCGCATGCAGCTGCCGTGCCGTCCACCCGAAGGACGAAGAAGCGCACGCCCTCGGCCAGGAGCCGGTCCACGCTGAAGCCGTGGCGGCTCTCCGCGGGGTAGCGCGAGGCGAGGTGCGCCTCCAGCTCCTCGACGAGGGCGGTGGCGTCAGGCGAATCGGCCCGCTCGGGCTGGATGGTGATGCGGGGCTCCATGTGATGGACGTCGTTGTAACTCATCCGGGGCGACCCGGGTAGCATCCACTGATGCCCAGCTCCCTGATGGAAGGTCGACCGTCGTGACGCGTCGCGGCCTTGTCCTGTTCGCCCTGATGTCGGTGATCTGGGGCATCCCGTACCTCTTCATCCGCATCGCCGTGGCCGAGATCGAACCGTCTGTGCTCGTCTTCGTGCGCACGACGATCGCGGCGGCGATCCTGCTGCCGCTCGCCCTCACCCGCGTCGACCTTCGCCTGGTGTTGGCGCGGTGGCGGTGGGTGGTGGCCTTCGCGCTCGTCGAGATCGCCATCCCGTGGGTCATGCTCGGCTCGGCAGAGCAGCACCTGTCGAGCTCGCTGTCGGGCCTCCTGGTGGCCGGCGTCCCGCTCGTGGGCGCCGTCATCGCCTTCGTCAGCGGGGGGGCCGACCGGTTCGGCCGGACGGCCTTGGCGGGCCTCCTTGTCGGGCTGGTCGGTGTCCTGGCCATCGTCGGGGCCGACTTCCAGGCGACCGATCCGCCCTCCCTGGTGGAGATGGGCGTCGTCGTGGTGGGTTACGCGCTCGGCCCGGCGATCCTGGCCCGGCGCCTGGCAGGGGTGCCGTCCGTCGGGATCATGGCCCTGTCCCTGGCCCTCAGCGCCTCCATCTACCTCCCGATCGCCGCAGCCCAGTGGCCCGCTGCGCCGCCCTCCGTGAAGGTCATCGCCGTCATCGTCATCCTGGGCGTGGTCTGCACGGCACTCGCCTTCATCCTGTTCGCGGCCCTCATCGCTGAGGTCGGACCCGTGCGGGCAACGGTGATCACCTACGTCAACCCCGCCGTGGCGGCGACCCTCGGCGTCCTCGTGCTCGGGGAGAGCTTCAGCCCGGCGATGGCGGCCGGCTTCGGCCTCGTCATCATGGGCTCGGCGCTGGCGACGCGGCCCGGCGTGGTCGCTCGCCGCGCCGCAGCCGGATCGGCAGAGGCGCTGCCTGTTGAGGCGACGCTCCGTCCGGCACCCGACTGAGCCCGCGGCGACGCCCGCCATCGTGCGGGGTGCCGGGGCTGGTCGGTACCATCGGGCGTGACGGCAACGTGAGGAGCGGCCCCATGACCCTGCG
Organism: Candidatus Sulfotelmatobacter sp.; assembly: GCA_035622975.1. GTDB lineage: Bacteria > Chloroflexota > Limnocylindria > Limnocylindrales > CSP1-4 > DASPUH01. The sequence continues at coordinate 9,909 of DASPUH010000139.1, read as the reverse complement.
CGACATCCAGCGGCCCATCAAGGAGCGCTACGTCTCCCAACCCGACGCGGCGAAAGTCACGCTCCGTGCCACCGGCCAGACGGCCGACGGGGCGCTGAGCTGCAACGTCGACATCGGCCGGGTGCTGTACGGCGCAGGCGCTCATCCGGGCGTCGGGGGCTCGGGCCTGGCCGCCTGCTCGGGCGATCTGCTGCTCGGCGCGCTGGCTGCGTGTGCCCAGCTGACGTGCCAGATGGTGGCCGAGAACATGTCGCTCGACGTGAAGATCGCGGTGACCGTCGAGGGTGACCTGGATCTCCGCGGCACGCTCGGCACCTCGGGCGTCCCGGTCGGTTTCGAGGCGATCCGCGTGCGGTTCGACCTCCAGCCGGCGACGCCCATCGAGCCCGACCGGCTGGAGCGCCTGCGCGACCGGACGGAGCGCTACTGCGTCGTCCTGCAGACGCTGCTGACGACCCCGCCCATCGCGACGGAGTGGACATGACGGATGCGCCAAGCGCGACAGCCCGGATCGAAGCGATCCTGGCGTCCGCACCGACCGCGCAGCGCGCGGCGCTGCAGGCGTTGCGCGAGATGATCGCTGCGGCTGCCCCCGAGGCCGTCGAGATCGTCAGCTACGGCATGCCCGCCTTCGGGTACCACGGCCGGGCCATGGTCTCGTATGCGGCCTTCAAGGCCCACTGCTCCCTGTTCCCCATGACCCAGGCCCTGATCATGGCCAACCCGGACCGCGTAGCGGGCTTCGCCACGACCAAGGGCACGCTGCACTTCACGCCCGAACATCCGCTGCCCCGCGAGCTGGTCGAATGGATCGTCCGCGAGCGGATGGCCCAGATCGACCTCCGTCCGGCGCCCCGGCACCGCGCCCGATAAGGACCAGCCGGGGCTTCAGGCCCAGGGGACGGTGGCGATCCCGATCACGCCGCGCGCTCAGTCGTGTGCGGCGGCCCAGGCCGAGCGCGCCATCCACCCGGCAAGGTCCGTCTCATGCAGGAGTCGGGCGCTTTGACAGGTCGGTCGCAGGGCGGCCTCGTGGCGGAAAGCGGCGAGGAAGTGCCGGTCGAACGCGCCTCGCGGGAACGCCTGCACGACTGCGGGACGCACCGCCTCCACGAGTTCGAAGCCGTCACCGCGGACGTCCAGGCCGGTCGCCTGGTCCAGCAACACGGCCTCGACGCCATCGGCGAGGGTGACCTCGGGCTGCATGTGGAGGACGATGGCCGTGGCGACCCGATCGGCCACGGCCGGCGGCATGGCATGGCGCTCCAGGAACCGCCGGGCGATCTCCGCGCCCTCGACCTCGAAGCACGACCGGTTGCGGGGGATGCTGGTGAGCGCCTGATCGTGCAGCAACGACGCGGTCCACAGGACCTGCCGGTCGAAGGACCAGCCCTCCCCTGCAGCGATCGTCACGCCCCAACAGAACGAGCGAACCGAGTGGGCCAGCAGGTAGCGCGGCAGCACCCGCTGGACCCAGTGCCACGTAGTCGACGAGACGGCGTCCTGCGGCACGCCGATCCCGGCGATGTGGCGCGGAAGCGGCGCGATCGGGCGCTTGGCGACCATGGGGCCTCGCCTCAGCGACCCTCCAGGTACGTCCTGAGGCCGTCGAGGATGTGCTCCCAACCGCCCTCGATGTATGCCTCGGTCGCCGGGTCGGTCCTGCTGTGCACGAGCTTGAGGTGGCACACGCCGCCGGTGGGACGGATGGTGAACTCGAGCAGGGAGGGCGGGTCGGCAGCAGCCTCCACCTCGTGGACGACGTGGAAGGTGTGCACCAGTCGCCGTGGGGGATCAGCCTCCAGGATCTCACCCTCCAGGTACGACTCCCCTTCCGCTGACTCACTGGTCCACCGCGATCCCGGGGTCCACGCGGAGTTGTTGCGGGCCCCGTACCAGTACTGGCAGGTCTGCTCCGGGTCGGTCAGCGCGGCCCACAAGGCGCCGGGCGTCGTGCGGACCGTGATCTGGTACACGTGGCGCGGCTCGGGCACGCCGTGCATGGTGTCACACGGAGATCGACGTCGTCGGCTAGGCTTGGCCGCCTCGCCGCCGAAAGGAAGGCCATGCTCCGCGACAGTCACGGCTTCTCCGGCTTCTCCACGGACGACATCCCGAGAGCCCGGGAGTTCTACGCCGACACGCTCGGTCTGCAGGTCAGCGAGGCGAACGGCATGCTGACCCTGGAGCTGGCCGGTGGGGGCCGGGTGATCATCTACCCCAAACCCGACCATCAGGCGGCGACCTTCACCGTTTTGAACCTGCCCGTCCCCGACATCGACGCGGCGGTCGACGCGCTGACGCGGGCCGGGGTCGTGTTCGAGCGCTACGAGGGCGCCGGTCAGGATGCGCGCGGGATCGCGCGCGCGTACCCGCCGCCGATCGCGTGGTTCAAGGACCCCGCCGGCAACATCCTGTCGGTGATCCAGGCCTAGGCTCTGGCTGAGGACGGGCGCCCTCCGCCCGCCCCGGGTCTGGCCGCGCGCATCACCAGCGGGACGTGCAGCATCATGCGTGACATGGGCTGGTTCGCGGCCGGTTATGGCGGTCTCGGCGGCTTCCTCGCCGTCGAGGCGGCGGTGCGTGCGCCCGGCTCTGCGTCGAGCTTGGCCGCCTCCGGCGCCGACGAGGGCACTACGTGGGCCATCGTGATCGCCGGTGCGGTCAGCGCCGGGCTCGCCCCACTCGTGCGCCTGCTGCGACTGCGGCGGATGCCCGGTGCCGCGGGCCCGCTCGGGGTATCACTTCAGGCGGTGGGCCTGGGTTTGCGACTCTGGGCGATGATGACCCTCCGGGCGGCCTACACGAGGACCCTGCGCACATCCGACGATCAGCCGACCGTGGCGCGCGGACCATACGCCGTGATCCGCCACCCGGGCTACCTCGGTTCGTTGCTGGTGTGGGTCGGCTTTGCCCTGACGTCCCGCAGCCCGGCCGTCGTCGTGCTGGCGGGTGGCTTGATCGGTCGCGCCTACGCGCGCCGGATCGCCGTGGAAGAACGGTTGCTGGAACGGGACCTGCCCGGCTACCAGGATTACGCCCGCCGGACCCGGCGGCTCATCCCGTACGTCTGGTGAACCGGGCGGCGGGTGACCTTCGACCCGACGGAGGTGACATTCGGCCCGTCCCTGGCCCGAGCTGGGCCCCCATCCTGTGGCTGCGAACGGACCGCCTCTGATCGGACTGCATCCGGCGGCGCGAGGACCTACGGCGGGATGCCGGAGGGTCACGGAGTCGGATCTCTTGTCCCCCAGGCGGTCCGTTCCGTCGTCCGCTCAGGGCAGTACTCCGCGGCGCCCGGCCCGGGGCCGGGCGTCTGCTCGTGGTGGGGCTTGGGCGTCTACGGGGTGGCGGTCCCGAACCAGGTCCCGGTCGCGTCGCTGAAGAGGACGCCGTCTCGCATCAGGAATGCGTTGACCGAACTGGAGGTCAGGGCTGCCGTCGTGTCGGGACCGGCGATCGAGACCTTGGTCCAGTGGGTGGCGTCGCTCGAGACCCAGAACTCGTTCGGCGCGGATCCGTCGAAGGTGCGGTTGCCGAAGAGGCGGAGGCGGTTGCCGTCCCCGGCGAAACTCCCATTGGGGTTGCCGACGCCTTCGCCGCTCGTTTGCAGTCCGAGGGGATCGAACGAGTCGGGTTCGGCCTTCCACGTGCGTCCGTCGCTCGATGTCCACAGCTTGATGGTTCCGGGCGTGACCCCGGGGTTCGTGGACTCGGCCACCAGGCCGGCGGGACCGGCGGACAGGTCGTCGAATGCGAATCCGGGGCTGCTCGCGACGCTCGCGGCCGTCCAGTGCTGCCCGTCCGTCGACCACCAGGCGAGCGGTTTGGTCGTGGGCCCACCGTCGATGGGACCAACGCCGCCGGCGGCCACGAAGCCGCCTTCGAAGGCGGCGACCACGCGTGCCGAGGCACCTGCAGGACCTGGAACGGTCACCTTGGTCCAGCTGGCGCAATCCGGCGACGCATAGACCGTCGAGGTGGTGCCGGCGGAGCCGGATCCGGTGGTCGTCACGGCGACCGCGACCGTGCCGTTCGATGCGAACTGCATCGGGGCGCCGGGCAGGTTCACCTTCGTCCACGCGATCCCGTCGTCAGACCGCCAGACGGTGTTGTGGCCTGCCGTGTCCTGCGTCGAGACGACGAGGCCGTTGGCGCAGGCAGACCCGGCGGTCACGGAGATCCCATCGGGGAACGGCACGCTGTCGAGGCCCAGGGTCGAGGCGGGCAACTGGGTCCAGACCCGGCCATCAGGCGACTGCCAGGCTGTCTGCGCCGCGTTCGGATCCGGCTGCGCGATGGCCAGGTACCCGCCCGACCAGGTGAACACGTTCGCGATCCCCGCCGGTGCGCCCGCCACGACCCGGACGCTGAGACCGGTCCACGCGGTGGTGGAGACGGGCGGCACGGTCGGGCCGTCCGTCGGGGTCGAGGTCGGGGCGGACGAGGACGATGGTGCGGCCGAGCCGGTGGCCGACGCGCTGGGGGTCGGTGACCCACCCGGCGTCACGGGTGCCGGCGTCTGGGTGAACCGCAGGGTCAACGCGATGAGGGCCACGATGGCGATGACCGCCGCCACGGTGGCCAGCTGGCGGGGCAGCGTCAGGCGTGCCAGCCAGCCAGCACCGGCCGATGCGTTGGCGGAGGTCAGGGACCGGGTCACGCGGTCGTGCAGGGCAGCGGGCGCCGCCCCGGTGTCGTATCGGGCATGCAGGCGGCGACTCAGTCGGGCCTCCAGTTCACGCTCGTCCATCGGTCGCCTCCAGGGTCGTGCGCATCGTTCGCAGCGCGTAGTGCAGGCGGGACTTGACCGTGCCCAGCGGCACGTCGAGCCGGTCCGCGATGTCTTCCAGGCTCATGTCGCGCCAGTAGCGCAGCAGGACCACCAGGCGGTGGTCGGGATCCAGCCGATCGAACGCCGCGTCCAGGGCCGGGTCGGACCCGCGCTCGCCGGGGTCGGGGGCCGTCCCCTCCCCCGTCCAGGCCGCCTGGAGGGCGATCGCCCGGACCCGCTGCCGCTGCCGCCGCCGCAGCCGGTCGCGGCAGCCGTTGATGAGGACCCGTTCGAACCAGGCGTCGAAGCGATCCTGGTCCCGCAGCGAGGCGCCCTTCTGCCAGGCCGTCAGGCAGGCATCCTGGACCGCGTCCTCGGCTTCCCGCTCATCCGCCAGGATGGCCCGGGCCAGCCGGTAACCCCGGTCGACTTGTCCTTCGATCCGCCGGGCCAGGGTGTCCCGCCGATCGACCGCCATCACGGTCTCCACGTCTCCCTCGCGAGCCTGTCGTTCGCGGCTCAGCGTCCGCGATCACCCTATCCGACGACCCACCCGGGGTGAAAGGTTCAACGATGCGTAGTCCGTGGCGCGGGTGCGTCGTCAGTGGCACGCCGGGCGGGGGTAGTGGCACGCCGGGCGGGAGCAGGATCCGACGTTGCGCTTGGCGACGGTAACGACGGACCAGCGGGGCGAGGTCCGCTGTCCATTCCGCGTCCCGCAACGAAGGCAGGAGATCGGGCGCTTCTGCGGCCAGTCCGGGCTCCCCGTCCGCCGATGGCGCCGGCAGGCGCAAGGCTTGGGCGACGGCGGTCCCGCAGACGGGCCGATCGACGGCCGCCCGGCCGCCGCATGGCCGCCGCATGACCGCCGCATGACCGCCGCCTTGGTCAGGTCGCGGTCACCTGCGCTGGATCAGGCGGCCTCGGCGACCGGGGCGGTGAACTGGCTGGTGTAGAGGTCGTAGTAGAAGCCGCGCTGCTCGAGCAGAGAGGCGTGGTTGCCCTTCTCCACCAGCTTGCCGTGGTTCATGACCAGGATGGTGTCCGCATCGCGGATGGTGGACAGGCGATGGGCGATGACGAACGCCGTGCGGCCCTCCATCAGGCGCGCCATGGCGCGCTGGATGAGTACCTCCGTGCGCGTGTCGACGGAGCTGGTCGCCTCGTCCAGGATGAGGATCTGGGGATCCGCCAGGAACGCCCGCGCGATCGTCAGGAGCTGCTTCTCGCCCTGGGAGAGGTTGGAGGCGTCATCGTCGATGACGGTGTCGTAGCCGTCCGGCAGGGTGCGCACGAAGTGATCGACGTGGGCCGCCTCCGCAGCGGCCACGATCTGCTCGTCCGTGGCCCCTTCCCGGCCGTAGGCGATGTTCTCGCGGATCGTGCCGTGGAACAGCCACGTGTCCTGCAGCACCATGCCGAACGTGCGGCGCAGCTCGTCGCGGGTGAGCTCCCGGGTGTCGACGCCGTCGACGGTGATGCGCCCGCCGTCGATCTCGTAGAAGCGCATCAGCAGGTTCACCAGCGTGGTCTTGCCGGCGCCGGTCGGGCCCACGATGGCGACCGTGTGGCCGGGCTGCACGACCAGATCGAAGTCATCGATGAGCGGGATGTCGGGCACGTACCGGAAGGAGACGTCGTCGAAGACGACCTGGCCGGCGGTCTGCTCGAGGTGCTGCGGCTGGGCCAGGTCCGGGCTCTCCTCGGCCTCGTCGAGCAGCTCGAAGGCCCGTTCGGCGGAGGCGACGGCCGACTGGATCACGTTGAGGATGCTGGCCATCTGGATGATCGGCTGGGTGAACTGGCGCGAGTACTGGATGAACGCCTGCACGTCACCCAGGGTGATCGTGCCGGAGGCCACCCACAGGCCGCCGATGACGGCGATCCCGACGTAGTTCAGGTTGGCGATGAAGCTCATCGCGGGTTGGATGATGCCGGAGATGAACTGGGCCCGGTAGCTGGCGTGGTAGAGCTTCTCGTTCTGCTCCTCGAAGGTCGCCAGGGACTCGTCCTGGCGCCCGAACAGGGTCACGATGGCGTGGCCGGTGTGCATCTCTTCGACGTGGCCGTTGAGCGTCCCGGTGATCGCCCACTGGGCCGCGAACTGGCGCTGCGACCGTCGTGCGATGAGGATCGTCACGATGACCGAAGCGGGCACGGCGAGGAGCGAGAAGATGGCCAGCGGGACGCTGATGCTCAGCATCATGATCAGGACGCCGACGACGGTCAGGGCCGACGTGATGAGCTGGGTCAGGCTCTGCTGGAGCGTCTGGCCGATGTTGTCGATGTCGTTGGTGACGCGGCTGAGGATGTCGCCGCGGGGGTGGCTGTCGAAGTACTTGAGCGGCAGGCGGCCCAGTTTCTCGTCGACGTCGCGCCGCAGGCGGTACACGGTCCGCTGCGTGACGCCGGCCATGATGTAGGCCTGCCCCCACGCGAACACGGAACTCATCAGGTAGATGCCGATGAGGATCAGCAGGATCTGCGCGAGCGCCCCGAAGGCGATGCCGACGCCTGGCGTGACGGTCATGCCCGACAGCAGGTCCGCCAGCTGCCCTTGCCCCTGCGCACGCAGACCGGCCTCCACCTGGGCCTGGGTCACGCCCACGGGCAAGTTCTTGCCGATGATCCCCTCGAAGATGATGTCGGTGGCGTTGCCGAGGATGCGCGGGCCCAGGACCGCCGCGCTCACGCTGACGACGGCCAGGGCGATCACGACGATGATGCGGGGCAGCTCCGGCCGCAGGCGACCGAGCAGGCGCAGGAGGGCGCCGCGGAAGTCCTTCGGCTTGGCCACGGGCATGCCCATCATGCCGCCCTGCCAGCGGTTAGGGCCGCCGCCGCCAGGTCGCCCGGCGCCGCCTCCGATGCCCGGCGGCGGCCCGACGGGGCGTCCGACGCCCATGCCGTGGGGTCCGCTCATGCCGCCTGCGCCTCCGCCGCGGTGAGCTGCGACAACACGATCTCGCGGTAGGTCTCGCACGTCTCGAGCAGCTCGTGGTGGCGGCCCACGCCGACGACCCGACCTTCGTCGAGCACCACGATCTGGTCCGCCCGCAGGATCGTCCCGACGCGCTGGGCGACGATGATGACGGTCGCGGTCGAGAGTTCCTCGGCGAGGGCGGCGCGCAGCCGGGCGTCGGTGCGGAAGTCGAGCGCCGAGAAGCTGTCGTCGAAGATGTAGACGGGGGCGCGCTTCACGAGCGCCCGCGCGATCGCCAGCCGCTGGCGCTGGCCGCCGGATACGTTGGTGCCGCCCTGATCGATGGGCGCCTCCAGCCCGCCGTCCATCTCCTGCACGAAGTCGCGGCCCTGGGCGATCTCGAGGGCCTTCCACAGGGCGTCGCTGCTCGCCTCCTCGTCACCCAGCCGCAGGTTGCTGGCGACGGTGCCACTGAAGAGGAAGGCGTGCTGCGGGATGAACCCGATGCGGTCCCACAGGTCGCGGCGGGCCATCTCGCGTACATCGACCCCATCGACCAGCACGGCGCCGCCGGTCACGTCGTACAGGCGCGGGATGAGGTTGATGAGGGTCGTCTTGCCGCTCCCCGTGGAGCCCACGATCGCGGTCGTCTGGCCGGGGCGCGCGGTGAACGTGATGTCGTGCAGGATGGGCTGCTCGGCACCGGGGTAGCGGAATTCCACATGCCGGAATTCCACCGTGCCGGGTCTCGCGGCGAGATCACCGCTCGCCACCACCACCGTCCCGGCTGGGATGCTCCCAGCTCCGTCGCCACCACCGGCCGGGCCGTGGCCGTTGCCCGTGCCGTTCCCCGTGCCGCTGCGATGCTGCGGCAGGATGGCCGGCATGACCACGGGTGTGACCGGATCGTGGATGCTGGGCTCGGTGGTCAGGACCTCCATGATGCGGTCGGAGGAGACCGCCGCTCGCGGTACCAGGATGAACATGAAGATGGCCATCAGGACGGCCATCAGGATCTGCATCAGGTAGGCCATGAAGGCGGTCAGGTTGCCGATGGGCATGCCGCCGCTGTCGATGCGCAGGCTGCCGAACCACATCACGGCGACCGTCGAGAGGTTGAGGATCGCCATCATCGTGGGGATGGTCACGGCGAAGAGCCGGTTGACGCGGATCGAGGTCTGGAACAGGTCCTGGTTGGCGACCTCGAAGCGTGCCTCCTCGTGGCGGGTGCGCACGAAGGCGCGGATGACCCGGACGCCTGCGAGGGCCTCGCGCATGACCTGGTTGATGCGGTCGATCTTGGCCTGCATGGCCCGGAAGAGCGGCACCGCCTGGCGCATGACCAGGGCGATGACGATGAACATGAGGGGCAGGATCACCACCAGCAACCCGGACAAGGGGACGTCCTCGCGGACGGCCATGATCACCCCGCCGATGCCCGTGATGGGGGCCAGGATCATGATCGTCAGGGCCATGAAGACGACCATCTGGACCTGCTGCACGTCGTTCGTGTTGCGCGTGATGAGCGATGCGCTGCCGAAGTGGTTGAGCTCGACCTGCGAGAACTGACCGACGCGCCGGAAGATGGCCCGGCGGGTGTCGCGACCGAAGCCCATCGCCACCCGTGCCCCGAAGTAGATGGCCACGACCGAGCAGACGCTCAGGAGGAGGGTCACGAGGAGCATCAGCCCGCCCGTGTGCACGATGTAGTCGTTGTCGCCCTTGGCGATGCCGTTGTTGATGATGTCGGCGTTGAGGTTGGGCAGATACAGGTTGGCGATGGCCTGTACCAGGAGCAGGAACATGACCAGCGTGATCTGCTTCCAGTAGGGCCGCAGGCCAAGGCGCAGGAGCAGGATCATCGCGCCGCCTCCGCAGGGGCGGCCCCGGTCTCGTCCGGCCCGAGCCTGTGCGCGTCCCCGGGGTCCGTCTCGTCATCGTTCAGCGCGTCCTCGGCGATCGCGGCGCGGACCGTGCGGAGCACCGACAGCAGCGCGGTCAGCTGCGCCTCATCCAGGCGGCGCATGGCCATGGCGAAGCGCGCGCGACGATGGTCGCCGGCCATCCGCACCAGCTTGAGGCCGCGTTCCGTGGGCTGGACCAGGACGACGCGGCGATCCTCGGCCGCATGGTGCCGCTCCACGAGGCCGCGCTTCTCCATCCGGTCGACGATGCCGGTCGCGCTCGCGACCGAGACGTCGAGCTCGTCGGC
>DASPUH010000138.1:0-22376 GCA_035622975.1 Candidatus Sulfotelmatobacter sp. | reverse complement strand
CCGGGTCGAAGGCCTCGCGGGCGACGACGACGCTGAAGACGAAGATGATGACCGCCCCGACCAACAGGGACAGGACGATGGCCACGGTGGGGACGGCCAGCAGGGCCCAGGCCCGGACGGCCAGGCCAAGCCGCGGCCGGGCCGACGGCGCAGCGGTCACGATGGCACCGCCTGCGGCTCGGTGTGGCGGCCGGTGGCCATCAGCAGGCCGATCTCGTTCTTGTCGGCGGTGCGGCCGTCGCGGGTAGCGACAAGCTCGCCGCGATACATGACGGCGATGCGGTCGGACATCTCCAGCACCTCATCGAGCTCGGCCGACACCAGCAGCACCGCGGTGCCCGCGTTCCGCTTGGCGATGATCTGCTTGTGGATGAACTCGATGCTGCCGACGTCGAGGCCCCGCGTCGGCTGGTCGAGCACGAGGAGGACCAGGTCGCGATCGAACTCGCGGGCCACGACGACCTTCTGCTGGTTGCCGCCGGAGAGCGTCGCCGCGGTGACGGTCGGGGACGGCGTCCGCACGTCGTAGCGGGCGATCGCCTCGCTCGCCGCCGCCGCGATGGCGCCATCCTGTCGCAGGATGCCGCGAGCGAACGGGGCCCGGTAGTAGCTGGTCAGGACCACGTTGTCCTCGATGGGGAAGCCGAGGATGAGTCCGAAGCGATGGCGGTCCGCCGGCACGTAGCCGACGCCGGCCTCGTTGTGGACGCGTGCACCCGCCGCGGTGACCGACCGCCCGGCTAACTGGACCGAACCGGCGCTCGCCTGGCGAAGGCCGACGATCGCCTCGACCAGCTCGTCCTGGCCATTGCCCGCGACGCCGGCGATGCCCAGGATCTCGCCCGCCCGGACCTCCAGGTCGACGCCCCGCACCGTCTCCTGGCCACGGTCATCGTGAACCCGCAGGCCCTCCACCACGAGTGCCGGCCCGGCCGGGTGCGACTCGCCGCGATCGACCGTGAGCTGGACGTCCCGGCCGACCATCAGCGCGGCGAGATCTTCCTCGGACGTCTGCTCCGGTGAGCGCGAACCAACGACCCGGCCGCGCCGGAGGACGGTGATCCGGTCGGCGATCTCGAGTACCTCGTAGAGCTTGTGGCTGATGAAGATGATGCTGTGGCCGCCCTCGGCCGCCAGGCGGCGGAGGAGAGCGAAGATCTCCTCGGTCTCCTGCGGGGTCAGGACGGCAGTGGGCTCGTCGAGGACGAGGACGCGCGACTCACGGTAGAGCGCCTTGAGGATCTCGACGCGCTGCTGCTGGCCGACCGACAGGGTGCCCACCTTGGCGTCGGGGTCGATGTCGAAGCCGAAGCGAGCGGCGAGCGCGGCGATGCGCCTGTCGGCTTCGCGACGATCGAGCAGGATCGGGCCGCGCATCGTCTCGTCGCCGAGGACGACGTTCTCGGCCACGCTCAACACCGGCACCAGCATGAAGTGCTGGTGGACCATGGTGATGCCGCGGGCGATGGCGTCGGAGGGCCCGGCGATGGTCACTGCCTGGCCGCCGATGCGGATCTCGCCCTCATCGGGACGGGCGAGTCCGTAGAGCACGTTCATGAGGGTCGTCTTGCCGGCCCCGTTCTCGCCGAGCAGGGCGTGGATCTCGCCTTGCCGCAGGTCCAGGTCGATGCTGTCGTTGGCGACCACGCCCGGATAGCGCTTGGTGATGCGCCGCATCTCCAGGGCGAGCGGCTGGTCGACCACCGGGTCAGTCATGCGGCACAGGTCCCCACAGTGGGTGGATGAGCGGACGGGTCGTGCCGCGAGGCACGACCCGTCCCGTTCGCGATGGCTGAAGGTCGGTGACTACGGCGTACCGCAGTTGGTCGGGCAGGTCGTGAGGGTACCGGCCTGCATCGCCGCCAGGGCGGTCTGCAGGTCCGTCTGGATGGCGGCGGGGACCTGCACCGAGCTGGTGAAGGGGGCCACGCCGATGCCGTCGTTGGCGGCGTTATAGAGGACGTTGCCGCCCTTGGCCGTATTGGCCGCGATCTGCTGCACCGCGCTCTCCACCGACGTGGAGAGGTGCTTCTCGGCGCTGGTCAGGATGCACGAATAGCCTGGCGCCGTAGCGGCGTTGAGGGAGAGCCACTCGTCGACGTCAACGCCGATACCGACGATGTTCGCTGAGCAGGCGGCTTGGAGGACCCCGTTGCCGGTGCTCCCGGCGACCTGGAACATCACGTCATCACCCTTCTGGGCGATGAACTGCTTGGCGTAGGCGTTGCCCGCGCCAGGATTGTCGAACGCCTTGGTGAAGTCGCTCGAGGTGACGTAACCGGTGTCGACCTGGATGCTGGGGTTGACCGACTTGGCACCCAGCTCGTAGCCCTGGATGTAGCGCACGACGGCGGGCACCAGGTTGATGCCGCCGATGGCCCCGACCTTGCCGACCTTCGACACGCCGGCGGCCACGATGCCGGCCAGGTAGCCCGCCTGGTCCTCTTCGTAGTGGATGGCGATGAACTTGGGCAGGAGGGTGGCCGGGTCGCCGGCGCACTTGGGCGTTGCGGCAGTATCCGGGTCACCGGTCGGCGTGATGCAGAGCGGCGCCTGATCGACCCCGATGAACCAGATGTTGGGGTTGGCCTTGGCCGCCTTGATCGTGTCATTCGTCAGGTTGAAGCCGACCGTGACGATGACGTTGTAGCTCTGCGACACGAACTGCTGGATGTCGGGTGCGTAGTCGCTGGCGCTGTTCGGGACGACGTACTGGGGCGCTGCTGCGCCGATGTCCTTGGCACCCGCCACGGCGCCTTCATAGGAGTACTGGTTGAAGTTGTGGTCATTGACCGTCCCGACATCGGTCACGACGCCGATCTTCAGGGAGGGGGCCTGGGCGAAGCTCGGTGAGGGCACCGGCGTCGCCGTGGGGGATGCCGCCGGTGCCGGGGTGGCGGTCGCAGGCGCCGGGGTCGGCGTCGCGGGCGCCGGGGTCGGCGTCGGGGACGCTCCGGCACAGGCCGAGGCGATGAGGGAGAGCGAGACAAGTCCGCTCAGCCCGATAGCACGAGTTCGCATGCTTCCTCCTACGCGTGCGGGGCGACACCGACTCCCGGAGGCGTCACCTGCCCATGACCACGCATGGACCACCGCTGGCGGCTCATCGTAGCCACTCCCGCGAGACGCGGCAAGGCACGCGCGCAAGCCCCCCGGCGACGCGCTGGGCGGAGGTGTGGCATGGCATAGTGCGGCGCGTGACCCCCACACGCGCGCCCGCCCCTGCTGGCGCCCGCGTCGCGGCCCAGGGCCAGCCCGACCTGCTCGGATGGGCGGCCCTGGGGACCGTCTATCTCGTCTGGGGCTCGACCTACCTGGCCATCCGGGTCGTGGTCCTGGCCCTGCCGCCGCTGACCAGCGCGGCGCTGCGGTTCGCCGTGGCAGGGGTAGTGGTGCTCGCCGCAGTCACGGTCACCCGGCGGCTGAGCACCTCGCCGCCGCGCCCGCGCGAGCTCCTCGGCGCGGCCGTCGTGGGGTGCCTGCTGCTGGTCACCGGCAATGGCCTGGTGAGCATCGGTGAGCAGCACGTCCCATCGGCGATGGCGGCCCTGACCATCGCCTCGGTCCCGCTGTGGGTGGTGGTGTTCCGGCGCGCCTCAGGTCATCGCGTGGCGCGCGGCACGCTGGCAGGAGTCGCCGTGGGCTTCGCCGGGGTGGCGGGCATGCTCGTGCCGACGAGCCTGCAGGGCACCGTCGAGCCCGTCTCGCTGGGTGTCCTGGTGGTGGCCGCCCTGTCATGGGCCAGCGGCTCGTACCTGGCGACACGCATCGCGATGCCCAAAGACCCGTTCGTCTCGACGGCCGCCCAGATGCTGGCGGCGAGCGCGGTGCTGATGGTCGCCGGCCTGGCCATGGGCGAGCGACCCGACCCGGCGGTCGCGGGGGCGCACCCCGAGGCGGTGGTGGCGTTGGGCTACCTGGTCGTGTTCGGCTCGCTGCTCGCCTTCACGGCGTACGCCTGGGTGCTGCAACGCTGGCCCATCTCGCGGGTGGCGACCTATGCGTACGTCAACCCGCTCGTGGCCGTCATCCTGGGGGGTCTCGTCCTCGGCGAGCCGCTCACCCCGCCGATCCTCCTCGGCGGGGCTGCCATCGTCGTGTCCGTCGCCGTCGTCATCCGGCAGGAGAGCCATGCGACGCCCCGGCCGAGCGGATCGCTGCGGGCGTAGCAGTGATCCGAGCGCTCCCCGCCGCCGCACCATCCCTCGTGCGATACCCTCTGCGGCCGACATGGATCTCCCGGCGCTGATCGTCCTGGCGGCCGTCCTCGCGGTCAAGGAGGCTGGCCTGCCCATCCCCGTACCGGGCGACCTGCTGGTCATCGGCGCCGGCGTCGCCTCGACACACGGCGGCCTGCCCGTCCCGGCCGTCGTGGTCGTGCTGGTCGCGGCTACGGTGGCCGGAGGGGTCGTCCAGTTCAGCCTGGTCCGCGGGCGGGCTCGGGCCGCGGTGCTGCGGCTGCTGGCCCGCTTCGGGCTCAGCCCGACCGTCGTGGAGCGCGGGGCTGGACGGCTGCGGAGCGGCGGGGCGCTCGCGGTGGCCGTCGCCCGCATGACCCCCGGGGTCCGTATCGTGGCCATCGCCTCCAGTGCCGTGGCCGGCGTGAGATCGACCTCGTTCGTGGCCGGCCTGCTCGTCGGCAACGGGGTCTTCCTGACCGCCCACTTCATCCTTGGCCTGGTCGTGGGTGAGCCAGCCGTCCAGCTCGTGTCGGGCGCGAGCACCGGCCTCGTGATCGCCGGCGTCGTGCTCGCGGCCTTGGGCGGCGCCGGCTGGTGGCTCCTCGCGCACCGACGAGCGCGGGCGAAAGCGCCCCCTGCCGAGGCGATCGGCTCGCTGGCTCCGCTGGACTGGACCGACGCCTGCTGCCCGGCGTGCCTGGCCCTGGCCGCGCTCGACCGTACCTAGAGGGTCGGCCGCACCACCCCCAGCGCCAGCTCGATCGAGGCCCGTTCCGCGCTCTCGGCGGCGGTCGCCCCGCCGGCCTCCTCCAGGATGCGCAGGCCGCGGGCGATCCACAGGGGCAGGCCGAGGGCGCGCAACTCCCGGAGACCGGACCGGACTGCGTCCAGCGCTGGCGAGCGAGACGCCCGGTCGGCCCGGCGGAGAGCGTGCCGGGCCCGGTGCTGCGCGGCGTCCAGCCGGGCCGCGGGGGCCTCATCATCGGCGGCCACGGCCATGATCTCGTCCAGCGCCTGGCCGATCCAATCGAGGCGGTTCGCATCGAACCAGGCATCAAGGACCGCATCACCGGCCGCCATCCACTCGTACGACCCGTTCGGCAGCCACTGCGTGAACGCCGGTTGGATACGGTCGAAGGGCGGGGCTACCGGTCCGCGCTCGCCACCCGGTCCCAGCCACCGCGTGGTGCCCGCGTACAGCACACGCCCATAGGGTGAGTCGGGCAGGTGGCCCGAGCGTGCCTGGAACCAAACGCGCGCCCGCTGGAGGACGGCCGCCTGGCCACGCCACCAGGCTGCCGGGAGCAGGGCGGCCCAGCTGCGCACGGCGATCCGATCGTAGCCATGGCGATCCCCCAGTTCGACCGCGCGGATGCCTGCCTCGATGGCCAGGGTCCAGTCGCCGGCCCCCAGGGCGGCCTCGGCCTCGGCGTGCTCGATCCAGCCGAGCCGCTCCACCAGGCCGCGCGTGACCGCCAGCTCGCGGGCTGGCGCGAGCAGGGCCGGCACGTCGCGCGGAGCGGTGGCCATCCGCCAGGCTGCCTCGTTGGTGCGGGCCGCGACCTCGACGCTCGCGTCACCCCGCGATCGCGCCCGCTCACCGAGGGCCAGCCAGTCCTGGACCGTCGCCAGGCCCGCCTCACTGCGAGCCCGCGCGCGATCACGCTCGAACGCCCACTCCGCCTCGGGATCGCCGGCGGCGCGCGCCGCCGCCACGGCTCGATCCGCTTCGATGACCCACCGGCCCGTGTCGTTGGTCTCGCCGCTCCGGCCGCGGGCGGCGGCGAGCCGGACGCGAGCCGCATCGAGGTCGCCGGCATCACCCATCTCCGCGAGGGCGTCCTCTCCCAGCCGCCACGCTTCCACGAACCGCAGCTGTTCGTACAGCAGGCCGGCCAGCGCCTCGGTGGCCTGGGCGAACCGCGTCCGCCAGGTCGCGTCGCCGGCCAGCCGGGCGGCCCGCGCGTCCGCGATCGCGGCACGCAAGACCCCGATCGCCTCGTCGACCCCCCCGATCGGCGCCAGGGCGCCTCCCAGCCGCGTCAGCCTGCGGCTGCGGTCGGCGCGACGACCGTCGCCCGTGATGGCCGCCGCTCGACGGTAGAGGTCGGCCGCGGCCGCCGCCGCGGTATCGGCGAGGGCCCGGTCAGCGGCGCGTTCCAGCCAGGCGGCCGCCTCATCGGCACAGGCGTCGCGGGCCAGGCCGGGCGCGACCTGCGCCGAGAGGGCGGGGGCACTCGCCAGGGCGGTCGCGAGGTGCTGGCCGATGGCCGCCGCCGCCCGGTCGGGGCTGGCGCCCGCCGCCACCTCGAGCCAGCGGGCGAGACGGACGTGGAGCTCAGCGCGTTCTGCGCGGGCGAGGCTGGCATAGCCGGCATCGCGCAGCAGGGCGTGACGGTAGGCATAGCTGTCGCCCACGAGTGGGTCAGCGATCGGGCCACCGACCAGGGCGCGTCGCTTCAGTTCCTCGACCGCACCGGCCGACCCGGCCACGCCCAGCGAGGCCAGGGCATCCAGCGGGAACCGGCGTCCGGCCACGGCTCCCCGTCGCGCGGCCAGCCGGGCGGGGGCGGGGAGATCGTCCAGCTGCGCCGCGTAGATGGCCTGGACGGTCGCCGGCAGCGGCGCCTCGTCCGCCGTCACCGCCAGCCGCCACGTGCCTCGAGTGCCGTCCCCTCGTGATCCTACCGGCCGGGCCGGGACCAGGGCGCCGGTGCCCACCCACGTCCGCAGCAGCTCCTCGATGAACAGGCAGTTGCCGTCCGATCGCTCGACGATCGAGGCGACCAGCCGGTCCGGCAACGCGTCGCCGACCAGCTCGTGGACCAGCGTCGTCGCGTCCGGCGCCGGCAGCGTCGCCAACTCGAGCACGCGTCGCGTCCCTGACGGATCGTCCAGACCCCAGGCGGGAACCGCCTCGATGAACGATGGACGGGCGGTCGCGACGATCAGCCGTCCGGCCAGGCCGGAAGCGGCCGTCGCCGCATCCAGGAACGCCACGAGATCCGGACCCGCCCAGTGCAGGTCCTCCACGAGCCACACCTGGGCCCGCCCGGCGGCCAGCACGTCGAGCCCTTCGAGCCACGCCCCGAAGAGAGCCGCCCGTTCGGTCAGCCGCGGTGGACCGGCGGAACGCGATGGGGCAGCCCCTGCCAGGGCGAGCAGCTCGCCGGCCACCACGGCCGCACGAGCCTCGGGCAGGCCGCCGACCACGAGTCGGGCTCGTAGCGCATCGCTCGCCGCCGGCTGGTCGAGCCGCAGGCTCGCCTCGCGCAGGGCTTGCGTGACGAGCGGTCCCAGAGGGTCGAACGGCGCACCGGCTTCCGGGCGCAGGCGGATGCGCCATACGAGCGGAGGCGGCTCTCGGCCTGTGGCGCGGCGCCCGAAGGCGTCCACCAGCCGCGTCTTGCCGACGCCGGGCGGTGCGACCACGAGCCAGCGCTCCGCCTTCCTCGCCCCGGCGGTCCGCTCCAGCGCGGCATCCAGCGCTGAAAGCTGGTCATCACGGCCGATCGTGGGAGCGTGGAGCGAGCCCATCGCCAGGTCCCGCGACCGCTGCGGGCGGACGCCGACGGCGCGGAACGCTCGCACCGGCGCGGCCTTGCCCTTGAGCGAGAGGGCCCTCACCGCCTCGACCTCGATCGCCTCCGCCACGGTGAGCGCCGTCGCTTCGCCCACCAGGACGCCGCCTGGTTCGGCCGCGGCTTGGAGCCTGGCCGCGGTGTTGACCGTATCTCCCGTGACCCGTCCGGCGTCGGGCCCGTCCACGGCGTAGACGACCTCGCCGGTGTTGACGCCGACGCGGAGCCGGAGGCCGCCGTCGTCCAGGTCCAGCCGAGCGCCGAGCCGCTCGACGGCCTCGACCAGAGCCAGGCCGGTCCGCACCGCGCGTTCGGCATCGTCGTCGCGACCACGAGGGACGCCGTAGACGGCCATGGCCGCGTCGCCGATGAACTTCTCCAGCTGCCCGCCGTGGCGGGCGACAGCATCACGCACGGCGGCGAAGTAGGCGTCCTGGATCATCGCCACGTCCTCGGCGTCCAGCCGTTCGGAGAGCGAGGTGAAGCCCACCAGGTCGGCGAAGAGCACGGTCACGATCCGCCGCTCCACCTCACCGTGCGGCGGCGGTGTCCCCGGGGGTCCCTCGACTGCCACCCTGCGACTCTACGGAGGCGTGCAAGCGCGCCGGAAGGATGTGATGCTCGGGCCGTGAGCAGCTTCGATGAACGGGCCCGGACCTGGGACACGCCCGACCGCCGGGCACGGGCGGAGGCCGTGGCCCAGGCCATCCGCGATCACGTGACCCTGGGCCCGTCCGTCAGGACGATCGAGATCGGGGCCGGCACCGGCCTGCTCGGGCTGGCCCTGGCGGCGGAGGTGGGGGAGCTCGTCCTCGCCGAGCCATCGAGCGGCATGCTCGAGGTGGCCGGCGAGAAGCTGGCGGCCGTGGGGGGAACGGACCGCATCTCGGCCGTGTCGTTCGACCTGCTGGTGGACCCGCCACCTGGCGGCCCGTTCGATCTCGCCATCTCGCTGCTCGTGCTCCATCACCTGCCCGACACCAGGGCCGCGCTGGCGGCGCTCTACCACCTCTTGCGGCCGGGCGGCAGGCTGGCCATCGCCGACCTCGAGGCGGAGGACGGGACATTCCACGAGCCGGGCTCCGAGGGCATCTACCACGATGGCTTCGACCGCCACGACCTTTCCGCATCGGCGGAGTCGGCCGGCTTCGTCGACGTGGTCGTCATCAGGGCGACGGAGATCGAGCGGCACGGGCGGACCTATCCGGTGATCCTGCTGCTCGGCCGACGTCCCCGGGGGTAGGCCGGTGCAGCATCGCGATCACGTGGGCCTGATCCGCCAAGGGGTGCAGGGTGGCGGTGCCGTGTGGGCCGATCTCGGGTCGGGCGAGGGTGCGTTCACCCTCGCCCTGGCCGACCTTCTCGGCCCGACGGGCTCCATCTACACCGTCGATCGCGACCGACACGCGCTGGAGGTCCAGCTGCGGGCCCTCCGGCGGGCCTTCCCGTCCGTCGCGGTGACCCCCCTCGTGGCCGATTTCAGCCGTCCGCTGAAGCTGCCGTCGCTCGATGGGATCGTCATGGCCAACTCGCTGCATTTCCAGCGCGACAAGTCGCCCGTCCTGCAGCTGGTCCGCGGGTACCTTCGACCCGGCGGCCGCCTGATCCTCGTCGAGTACGACGCCGATCACGGCAACCACTGGGTGCCCTTTCCGCTGTCGTACCCGTCGTGGGCGGAACTGGCCGCAGAGGTCGGATTCCGTGACACCCGCCGGCTGGCGTCGGTGCCCAGCCGCTTCCTGGGCTCGATCTACTCGGCCCTCAGCCTCGTCCAGGAGGGGTCGCCACCGCCGTGAGCTCGCGGCCGACGGCGATGACCTCGTCGACCAGGGCGTCGGCGTCAGCCATCGTGGAGCGGGGGTTGATGAAGCAGGGCCGGATCGCGAAGCGGCCGGCCACCCGCGTGCTGGAGGTCACGATCCGGCCTCGGGCCCGGACGCCGCGCAGCACCGCCTCGTTCAGCGCGTCAAGGCGCGCCTCGTCGGTCCAGCCCGGCGGCCGATAGCGGAAGCAGCAGATCGAGAGGACCGGCTCGGCCAGCAGCTCCAACTCGGGTGACGTGCGGGCGCGCTCGGCGACGTGGCGGGCGCAGTCGTCGTGGCGGACGACCCGGTCGCGCATGCCGTCGGCGCCGATCTCCCGCAGGATGGCCCAGACCGCCAGGCCCCGTGCCGGCGTTGAGAAGTCCACGCCCCAGTCGGGCGTGCCGTAACCGAGCTCATCGAACGGTGACCCCGGATCCGCCTCGCCGGCCTGCACCTGCCGCTCGCGGTCGTAGTCGCCGGTCTCGATGGTGAACGCACGGCCCAGCACCCCGTCGTCTCGCACGATCACGGCCCCGGTGCCGACCGGCGCGGCGAGCCACTTATGTGGATCGATGGCGAACGAGTCGTACTGGGCCACGTCGCCGTAGTGCTCGCGCACCCGGTCGTCGAGCAGCCCGAAGCCGCCGTAGGCACCGTCCACATGGAGCCAGATCCCACGGTCATGAGCGATGCGTGCGAGATCCTGCAGGGGATCGACCCGGCCCGTATTGACGTCGCCGGCGCAGCCCACCACGGCGACCTGCGTGCACCCGGCCGCCAGGTCCTCGTCGAGGGCGACCTGGAGCAGGTCGAGGTCGATCGTCCCCCGGCGATCGAGGGGGATGCTGCGCAGGTGGCGCCGCCCCATCCCCAGCACGCCGAGGGCCCGCCCCACGACGTGATGCGTCTCCGTACTAGCGTAGACGCGCGGTTCGACCAGACCGCCCAGGCCGTCCAGCGAGGGCCGCAGGCCGAGGCGCTCGCCGGCATGCTGGCGAGCGGCCCCGATGCCGACCAGGTTCGCCGTCGACCCGCCCGAGGTGAACGTCCCGACGCAGCTGCGGGGCATGCCGAGCAGCTGGATGAGCCAGCCCATCGCCAGCTGGTCGACGAAGTTGCCGGCGGTGACCCACCAGCGCTGCGGCACCGCCACGGCCTGGGCCAGGTCCGCCGCGGCGGCGACGTCGGTCGGGGCCGTGGTCACCCAGCCGGAGAAGCCAGGGTGGCCCACGCGCAGACCATTGGCCACCACGAGATCAGCGAGCTCGGCCAGGACTGCGTCCCGGCCGACCCCGGCCGCCGGCAGCTGACGCTCGAGGGCGGGCAGCCAGCGCGACCGCTCCCGGGCCGGATCCGGGCCGGCGAACTCTTGGAACCGTTCCAGCGCCGGGAGGATGGCCCGGATGGCGGGCCCGAGTGCATCCGTGGCCGCGGCGTCGCGGCGTTCGTCCATGACGGCGAAGTCTACCGACCGGCCGGCCGTGGCCATGCCACTACCGCGCGGGTCGCCCCGATCGCGTCTGAGCCAGGTCGGGGCGACCCGCCCGTTCGCGGACCGGTCGCCGCGAAGAGCACCGCCGAGCCGATGGTCTCGAGCTCCACGTGTTCGAACGATGCGGCGAGCATCTCGCGGAGCCCCTCCTCGGTGTCATCGAGGTTGTCGAAGCCACCCTGCAGGTTGAACGTGGTAAGGAACCTCCGCGCCAACCATGTGTGTTGCCCGGAGGTGCCGAGGACCGATGCCCCGAAGAGCACACCATCCGGGGCAAGCACCGCGGCCACGTTGGCGACGGCCATCGCCTTGCGCGTGAGCGGGCCGGGCAGGCAGTGCATGACCAGGTGGAGAGCGGCGGACTCGAACGGCCCACTGACGGGAAGCGGCTTGAGGACGTCGGCCTCGACGGCCGTGATGTCCAGTCGCCCGAGGCGCTTCGAGACATGACGGAGAACGTCCGGGTTGGGGTCGAGGATCGTCACCGGGCTGCCATCGGGGAGGCCGGATCGGTCGAGGAAGTAGCCGGTGCCGGGACCCACATCCAGGTGGCGGCTGCGGATGCGCCGCCGGTATCGCTCCAGGAGTCGGGCCGTCGGGCAGTGCCAGACGATGGTGGCGATGGGGCCGAGGACCACGGGGTCGTACGCATTCAGCAGCAGCCGCGTGTAGTCCCGCTGGCCCTTGTAGGCGGGATCGTCACGATCCATCGAGCTCGAGCGATCCTCCATCTTGTCGTTGCCGCTCGGACCGGCCGATCTTGACATGCGCGCCTCCCCGTGCGGGCTACCATTGACCACCCGTGACGAGCATCGCGCCCAACGATTTCACCCATCTCCACGTCCACACGGAGTTCAGCCTGCTCGACGGGCTGGGGCGCATCGACGACCTGGTCGGGCGGGCCAGCGCCCAGGGCTTCGACAGCCTGGCCATCACCGATCACGGGGCGCTCTATGGTGCGGTGGCCTTCTACCAGGCCTGCCGGGCGCGCGAGATCAAGCCGCTCATCGGGGTCGAGACCTACGTCGCGCGGCGCTCCATGGCCGACCGCGAGGGCAAGGCTGACGCCCAGCCGTACCACCTCATCCTGCTCGCCCGTGACTGGTCCGGCTACCAGAACCTCTGCCGCATCGTCACGGACGCCCACCTCGACGGTTACTACTACAAGCCGCGGATCGACCGCGAGTACCTGGCCCGCCATGCGGAGGGGCTTGTCGGCCTTTCAGCGTGCCTGAACGGCGAGATCCCCCGCGCGCTGGAGGTGGACGACTGGGAGCTGGCGCGCAACCTGGCGGGCGAGTACCGCGACATCCTGGGCCCGGGCAACTTCTTCCTGGAGGTCCAGGACCACGGGTTGCCGGAGCAGCGCCGCCTCACCGAGCAGCTCATCCGCCTCGCGCCGGAGGTCGCCGTCCCGCTCGTCGGCACCAACGACCTGCACTACGTCCAGCGCGCCCAGGCGGAGGCGCACGACGTGCTGCTGTGCATCGGCACCGCGTCCAACCTCGACACGCCCAACCGCCTGCGCTTCGAGACACCGGAGTTCTACCTCAAGTCCGCGGCGGAGATGGCGGCCCTCTTCGAAGGCGTGCCAGGAGCCGTCGGCAACACGCGGCGCATCGCCGAGATGTGCGACGTGACGCTGCCGCTCGGGCAGCTGCGCATCCCCCATTTCCCGGTCCCGGAGGGCCACACGGTGGAGAGCTGGCTGCGCGCCGAATGCGAGCGTGGCCTGGCCGAGCGGTACGGGACCGTCACACCCGAGCTGCACGAGCGCCTGGAGTACGAGCTGGGCGTCATCCTGGCCATGGGCTACGCCGGCTACTTCCTCATCGTGGCGGACTTCACGCGCTTCGCCCGGGAGCAGGGCATCGCCACGACCTGCCGCGGAAGCGCGCCGGGCTCGATCGTGACCTACACGCTGGGCATCACCCCGGTCGACCCCATCAAGTACGACCTGCCGTTCGAGCGCTTCCTCAACCCCGACCGGGTGACGATGCCCGACATCGACATGGACTTCGAGGACAGCCGGCGGGACGAGGTCATCGCCTACGTCACGCACAAGTACGGCGCCGACCACGTGGCCCAGATCATCACCTTCGGCACGATGCTGGCGCGGGCCGCCATCCGCGACGTGGGACGGGTGCTGGGCTTCGGCTACGGCGAGGTCGACCGCATCGCCAAGGCCGTGCCCAACCAGCTGGGGATCAAGCTCGACGAGGCCCTCGAGATGTCGCCCGACCTGCGCGCGCAGGTCGACGCCGACCCGCGGGTGGACCGCCTGATCGGCCTGGCCAGGCAGGTCGAGGGCGTCGCTCGCAACGCCTCCACGCACGCCGCCGGGGTGGTCATCAGCCGCGAGCCGCTGACCGACCTCATGCCCCTGCAGCGGGCCACCAACTCCGACGCCCTGATGACCCAGATCGAGATGCACGGCGTGGAGGCACTGGGCCTGCTCAAGTTCGATTTCCTGGGGCTCAGCAACCTGACCATCCTGCGCCAGGCGGTCGACCTCATCGCCCAGCAGCGCGGCGAGCGCATCGACCTGGAGCAGATCCCGCTCGACGATGCCCGGACGTTCGAGCTGCTCGCATCGGGCGAGACGACCGGCATCTTCCAGCTGGAGTCGCCGGGGATGCGGCGCTACGTCAAGGACCTGCGCCCGACATCGGTGCTGGACCTGGCCGCCATGGTCGCCCTGTACCGTCCTGGGCCCATGGACAACATCCCGGCCTACATCCGTCGCAAGCATGGCCTGGAGCCGGTGACCTACCTCCACCCGCTGCTTGAGCCGTACCTGGAGAAGACGTACGGCATCTTCGTCTACCAGGAAGACATCATGTCGGCCGCCCGCGCCCTCGGCGGCTTCAGCGGGCCCGAGGCCGACACGCTCGGCTACGCCATCCGCAAGAAGAAGTCGTCGGTCCTGCGCGCGCAGAAGGAGCGCTTCGTGACGCGAGCCGCCGAGCGCGGCGTGTCGCCCGCCATCATCGACGCGGTCTTCAAGGCCTTCGAGCCGTTCGAGCGCTACGGCTTCAACAAGGCCCACGCCACCTGCTACGGCCTCATCGCCTACCAGACCGCGTACCTCAAGGCCAACTACACGGTCGAGTACATGGCCAGCGTCCTGACCGCCGTCCGTGACACGGCCGAACGGGTGGCCGCGGCGATCGCCGAGTGCCGCCGCCTGGGCATCGAGGTCAAGCCACCGGACGTCGAGCGGTCCCAGCTCGACTTCACGGTCGAGGGCGACGCCATCCGGTTCGGCCTCCTCGCCGTCAAGAACGTGGGCCAGGGGGCCATCGAGTCGATCATCGCGGCCCGCGCCGGCGGCGGGCCCTTCCGGTCGCTGGCTGACCTGTGCGCCCGGGTGGACCTGCGGCTGGTCAACCGGCGGGTCCTCGAGTCGCTGGTCAAGGTGGGGGCCCTGGACCGCCTGGGGCATCCAGCCCAGCTCCTCGACGCGCTCGACGACGCGCTGGCCGCCGGCCAGGCGACGCAGCGCGACTTGCTCACCGGCCAGACCTCGCTGTTCGACCTCGCCGCGGACTCGGCCGGTCTGGAGAAGCCGCTGCCGGTCCGCAGCGAGGCACCCCTGCGCGAGCGCCTGCGCTGGGAGAAGGAGCTGCTCGGCCTGTACCTGTCGGACCACCCGCTGGGCGAGATCGCCGAGCCGCTGGGACGGTTCGTGACGGCCTACAGCGGAGAGCTCAACGAGGAGCTGGACCAGCAGCGGGTCGTGCTGGGCGGGATCGTGACCGGCATGCGCACCGTCGTCACCAAGTCCAAGTCGACGATGGGCGTGGCCACGCTCGAGGACCTCCAGGGCAGCCTGGAGGTGGTCGTCTTCCCCAAGGTGCTGGAGCAGACGTCGGGCTCCTGGCGCACGGAGGCGATCCTGCTGGTCTCCGGCCGGGTGGACCACAAGGGCGAGTCGGTGGTCCTGCTGGCCGACGCCGTGTGGGACTGGGACGAGGTGGTGGCCATGGGCCCGGAGCCGTTCGCACGGGTCGTTGCGGCCGGCGAGCGTGGACGCGGCACCGGCCGCGTCCACGGCCGCCCGGAGGCCAACGGTTCGGCCATCGGCCACGGGGCGGAGCGGCCGTCCGCCAGCCAGGGCGTCCCGGTCATGGTGGAAGCCGCGCCCGTGCGCCACATCCCGTGGGTCTCGCCGCTCCGCGACGGTGGTATTCGCGGCGAGCTGGAGTGGCGCCTCGGCGCGCCGGCCCGGCCGGTCGCCGTGGCCGTGTCCGAGGCCGTAGTGGCAGCTCCGGACCCAGGTGACGGGCTGCCCGAACCCGAGAGCCTGAGCGGCCTGGGGCCATCCGACGAGCCGCCGTTCCCGGCCGAAGCCTGGCTGCCCGTGGCCCGCTCGGCCGTCTCGCAGACGAGCTCCGCCGTCGCCAGGGGCGACCAGGCCCTGCACGTGCGCTTCGTGAGTGGTGCACCCGACGCCCTCGCCGCGGCGTTCGAGGCGCTCAAACTCGTGCTCCGCGAGCATCCGGGTGACACCGCGGTCGTCGTCGATCTGCCGGCCGCGCGCGGCGCCGCCCAGGCGATGCCGTTGCGTTCCGGCGTGGCCTACGACAGCGAGCTCCTGGCGGCCATCGAGCGCCGCCTCGGCGCGGGCCTCGTGCGCGTGGAACTGCAGCCCGCCTGATCCGGGCGCCTCCCGGCTCGACTAGCCGGCCTGCTCCTGGCGTGCCTCGTCCAGCGCCTCGGCATCGGCCTGCAGGGCGCTGATGTCGTCCGCCAGGGCGGCCGCTCGCTCCGGCAGCGGGTCCGCGCGCCACGCATCGCAGGCCATGCGCGTCTCCCACAGCCGCTCGGTGATCTCCAGGAGCAGTTCAGACGTGCCGGGGAAGTCCACGGTCGCCGCGTCGACGGCCCGGCAGGTCGGCTCGAAGTCCTGGCCCTCCAGCTGCTCGGCGGCCGTCCGGATGGGCTGCAGCAGCGCACGCGCGCGTGCCGTCGCGCGGGCCTCGTCATCCGGGCCGGGCTCGGCCATCGTCAATCCCTCGCACGTGGCCCCGGCGGTCGCCGGCACGGACCTACTCTAGCCCGCGCGACGGATCTCGGCGCCCGATCAGACGCGCCGCGTATCGCGTCGGAAGAGGACCGTGGCGGCCGTGGCGAAGACCGCCGTCCACGCGAGCACGCTCAGCAGCCATGTCGGGTCGAACCCGCCTCCCTCGAGCGGGAAGCGGGCGATGGAGACGACACCGTAGGTCGGCATATAGGGGGCGATGGCCTGCATCGCCGACGGCAACAGGCTGACCGGCACGAAGAGGCCGCCCAGGAGGGAGAAGACAGCGAGCACCGGACCGATCACCTGCATCACGTTCTCCGATGGCAGCAGGTAGCCCATGAAGAGGCCGAAGGCAGCGAACACAAGCGAGGCGACCCACGCAAGGGCGCCGGTCAGCAGCCACACGCCGGCCGCCATCGCGACGCCGTCGAAGGCGCCACAGACGTACACGACCGTGATCGACGTCAGGCCCAGGAGCATCGCCACCGCGAGCTTGATGGCGACGTAGGCGGCCGGTCGCAGCGGGGTGAGGCGCAGCTGGCGGCTCCAGCCCTGGGCCCGTTCGATCGAGACCATCGCACCACCCGAGGTCGCCGCGAGCATGGCCCCATAGACAGCGATGCCGATCATCGTCGTCGCGGCGGTCAGGCCGCTCCCGCTCAGCGCGCCCAGCCGCTTGTTCGTGTTGAACAGCAGGAACAGCAGGATGGGCAGGACGATCGTGGCGATGACCGTCCTGCGGTTGCGCAGGAGCCGCCGGATCTCGATCACGAGGAACGTCAGGTTGAAGCCGCCAAGCGGCGTCGTGCGGCGGGTGGCCAGCGCCGCCACCGGCGGCACCCGGTCGGTCATGCCGCCGGATCCTGCTCGTCCGACGTCAGGGCGAGGAAGGCATCCTCCAGGTTGTGGGCCACGATCTCGACGTCGCGAGCGGCCGTGGCGGTGAGGAGGTAGCGTGCCACCGCGTCCGAGTCCATGGTCTGGATCAGCACCCGGTCGCCGCGGATCTCCACGGAGCGGACCCCCGGGAGGCCCGCGAGCGTGGCCTGGTCGGCACCGGCCAGGCTGGCCCGCACCGAGCGCCCGCTCGAAAGGTTGCGCACCTCGGCGGCCGTGCCGTCGGCCACGACGTGGCCCTGGCGCAGCAGGATGATCCGATCGGCGTACGCGTCGGCCTCATCCAGGTAGTGGGTCGCGAAGAGGACCGTCCGCCCACGTTCGGCGTCGCGGCGGATGGCGGACCAGAAGTCACGGCGCCCCTCGACGTCCATCCCCGACGTGGGCTCGTCAAGGGCCATCAGCGCCGGGTCGGGCAGCAGGGCCAGGGCGAACCGGAGGCGTTGCTGCTCACCGCCCGAGCACTTGCCGACCAGCCGGTCGGCGATGCCGGCGATACCGGCCCGCTCGAGCACCTCGTCCGCCGGCCGCGGCGCGACGTACAGCGAGGCGGTCATCCGGACGGTCTCCCGCACGGTGAGGTCCCGGAGCAGGCCGCCGGTCTGCAGCACGGCCGCCACCAGGCCGCGTGACACGGCCGCGGCAGGCGGCATGCCCAGCACCCGCACCGTTCCCGAGTCGGGGTGCCCCAGGCCCAGGATCATGTCGATGGTGGTCGTCTTGCCGGCGCCGTTGGGGCCCAGGAGCGCCGCGATCTCGCCGAGCGACAGCCGCAGGTCGACCCCGTCGACCGCATGCACCTGGCCGAACGACCGATGCACCCCCTGCAGCTCGATGGCGGCGGGGGAGGAGCGATCGCCGGCCATGGCCCGAGTCTACGGTCGTCTCTCCGGGAACGCATCGCAGCCGCCGCCACGACCCCGCCGCGCATACTGCGCCGGCGGGCGATTCGGCCGGCGACCTGCCGGCCCAGGCGCAGGTTCGCCGCGCAAGGAGGCAGCAGCGTGAGGAACGCGCAGAGGCGGTCCCGGGTCGCGCGGGCAGCGCCCACCGAAGGCGGGTCCTGGACCGCCACGGCAGGAGGCTTGGTCCCCTGGTTCCTGCGCGCCGAGGCCCTGGCCACCGGCATCGCCGGCATCGCTGTCTATGGCAGCGTCGGTGGGCCGTGGCTGCTCCTCGTGCCCCTGCTGCTGGTGCCCGA
This sequence comes from Candidatus Sulfotelmatobacter sp., assembly GCA_035622975.1. GTDB lineage: Bacteria > Chloroflexota > Limnocylindria > Limnocylindrales > CSP1-4 > DASPUH01. Next base: position 4,190 of record DASPUH010000138.1, on the reverse strand, counting down.
TGTCTCGATGGTCGGCTACCTCCGCGGCACGCGCCTGGGTTCGGTGACCTACAACCTCGGCCACAACCTCGCCACCGCCGGCTTGGCCCTTGGCCTGGGCCTGTGGCTGGGCGTGGGCTGGCTGGCCGTGGCGGGCGCGGTCCTGGTCGCGCACATCGGGATGGATCGCCTGCTCGGCTACGGCCTGAAGTACCCGACCGCGTTCAGGGACACGCACCTGCAGCACGTCTGACGGGCCGCCGCCCGCGCGGTCCGGTCAGCCGCCGCCGATCGTGGCAGCCACGAAGACCAGCGACATGACGACCAGGACGACCGTGATGGCCCAGCCCAGCGCGGCCAGCTTCCAGCCGCTCCGGAGCGGACCCATGAGCGTCTCGTCGCGGGCCAGCCGCATCACGAAGACCAGGATGAACGGCAGCAGGAGCCCGTTCAGCACCGCGGCCAGGAACATGACCGACAGCAGGGGCAGGCCAGGCGTGAGGACGAACAGCGCTCCACCACCCACGAACACCGCCAGCAGCCCGTAGAACGCCGGCGCCTCTCGCCAGGGCCACTCGATACCGGCTTCCCAGCCGAAGGCCTCGCACACCGTGTAGGCACTCGACAGGGGCACGATGCCGAGCCCCAGCAGCGAGGCCGCCAGCAGGCCGAAGGCGAACAGCGCGGTCGCCTGCGGCCCGGCCAGGGGGCCCAGGGCCCGGGCCACGCCGGCCGCGTCCGTCACCGTCGTCTGTCCGGTTGCCCACAGCGCGGCCGCGCAGGCCACCACGATGAAGCCGGCCACGACGTTCGTGATGCCCGAGCCCAGGGCGACGTCCAGGCGCGAGCCGCGCAGGTCCTCCGAACGCAACCCCTTGTCCACGACATAGGCCTGGATGAACGCCTGGCCCCACGGCGTGATCGTGGTGCCGACGGTACCGACGACCGCGAGCCAGTAGGCCGGCGCGACGCTGAGGTGCGGGATGACGAGGTTGGCCGCCGCTGCGTTCCAGTCGGGCTTGGCCAGGAACGCCGACAGCACGTAGGCGGCCGAGATGACCGCCCCCACGGCGATGAACAGGTACTGGACCTTGTTGAAGCTGCCCTGGGAGATCAGCAGGACCATCACGATGGCCGCGGCCACCGCGCTGACCGGGAGGGGCACGCCGAACAGTTCGAGGGCGGCCCCGATGCCGGCGTACTCGGCGAGGGTCGTCCCGAAGTTGGCGACCAGCATGGTCACCGCCACGAAGGATGCCCAGCGCACGCCGAAGCGATCGCGCACCAGGCCGGTCAGGCCCTGGCCCGTGGCCAGGCCCAGGCGCGCCCCGACCTCCTGGGTGAAGAACAGGACGACCTGGCTGGCCAGGATCACCCACAGCAGCGCGTACCCGAAGTGGACCCCCGTCAGCGAGTAGGTCGTGATCCCGCTGGCGTCGTTATCGGCGAACCCGCTGACGAGGCCGGGACCCAGGATGGCAAGGACGCCGACCAGACCGAGGCGTGTGACGGCCGCCGTGCGGAGGCCGCGCAGGGCTCGAACATCGATCCGGGGGAGCACGCCGATACGCTAGCGTCATCCGGACCCGCGCGAGTGCCCGGACGGCGCGCCTGCTCGCCGGGAAGCCCGAGCCTGCGGCGGAGAGACCCTGCCGTCGCGTCGGGCTTGTCGACCAAGGGGTCGTTCGGCACTCGACGTCGTGTCGCACGCCCCCCACGCTGCCTGCGTCGAGGCCTGCAGCCAGGTCGGCGCCGCGGTGCCCGACGCATTCGACGGAGGGGTTTCGCATGCGGCCCTCGCTGCCACGCCAGGGGATGACCGTCGCCGCAGGGCTCGTGCTGGCCATGACGGTCCTGGCGTCCGCTTGCTCGAGCCCGTCAGGAACGACCATGGCCCCCAGCACGGGCGGCACCGTGGCGCTGGGCACCAACAACCCCGCCCAGGGCGATTGCACCACGAACACCAGCGAAGCCGCCACCGCCGTCGGCTCCGTGGCGCTCGATCTGACCGCCACCACGTTCCAGGCCCAGGTCGTGCTGCAGTCCGGACCACCCGACACGGCATACGGCCTGTTCATGCAGCAGGTCCCCGGCTCCTGCCCGCAACCGGCGGCCAACGCCGGCTCGCTCACCACCGACTCGGCCGGTCGCGGCCAGGCGTCCACGACCGTTCCCCGCGTGCCCGGCGCGACGACCTTCTACGTCCAGCTCGTGCCGGGCGGCGCCGGCGCGCCCACGTACACCAGCGACCGCATCTCGGTCGGCCCGTAGGCGAGCCGCTCCCGCCTTGAGCATCTGACGCAGCGGGTCCACTCATGACGCGAACGGGCGGTGCTTAGCTGCGGCCTACCGCAGGCTCCTCGAGGAACGGCACGTTGTCCCACGTACCATCGTGGCTAGCACTTTGCCAGCGGTGCTGGTGCCCGGGGCGAGAGTCGAACTCGCACGCCCTTGCGAGCGGCAGATTTTGAGTCTGCTGTGTCTGCCATTCCACCACCCGGGCCCGCGCCCGAGTGTACGGCAGTGGCCCACGTTGCTCCGGGCCGCGACCGAACCCGATGCTAGACTCGGCGCGTCCTGCGACCGCCGCCACAGGAGGACGCCCGCGCGACGGTGGACGATGCCCAATTCGAGCCCCAGGGAGCCGCCGCGCCCAGCGCGAGCCAGCTCCGGGACGAGGCGCTCATGGCACGGGCCGCGGGCGGTGACCTCGCCGCGTTCAACGAGATCGTGGTGGCGTACCAGGACTTCCTGTTCGCCGTCGTCGTGCGCGTCGTCGGCGACCGCGAGGCAGCAGCCGACGCCGTCCAGGACGCCTTCCTGCATGCCTGGCGCAACGTCCGCTCGTACCGCGGCGGCCTGGTCCGCGGCTGGCTGGCGCGGATCGCCCTGAACGCGGCGACCGATGTGCTGCGCCGGCGCAGGCGCCGGCCGTCAGAGCCGTACCCGGAGTGGGAGGACGACGAGTGGCAGCCGCCGTCCGGTCCGGCCACGGACCCCGACCAGGAAGTCACGCGGCGCGCCCGGGGGCGCGCCCTGGCCGCCGCCCTCCTGACGATCACCGACGAACAGCGTCGCGCGATCGTCCTGTACGACGTGGAGGGCTTCGACTACCCCGAGATCGCGCAGCTGACCGGGGTCTCACTCGGCACCGTCAAGTCACGCATCCACCGCGGCCGGCTCGCCCTGCGGGACCGGCTGGCCGATCAGCTGGAACTGTTCCGTGATTGAGGACGTCTGATGGGCATGACCGAACGGCAAGTGGACCGGCCGACGCCCGAGCATGCCGGCCACGACCGGCTCCTGATCGCCCGCGCGGCGGCCGACGACGCCCTCAGCCCGGCCGAGCGAACGACCGTGGCAGGCCTCCTGATGTCCTGTCCGGCCTGCGCGGCGCTGGACGTCGAACTGCGCGCGATCACGGCCAGCCTGGCCACCGACCTGCCCGCGCCGCGACGGCCGCGGGACTTCCGCATCTCGCCCGACCTCATGGCCCGCGGTCTCTCCTGGCGCGAACGTCTCCGCGACGTGCTGACGGGGCCAGCGGCGCGGCCGCTGGCGGGGGCCGTATGCGGCCTCGGCCTGCTGCTGGCCGTGACCGGAGCCGTGCTGCCGCGGGTCGGGACGCCCACCACGCTCTCCAACGTCGGGAGCGCCGTGACCGGTGCCGGGGCGCCCGCCGCGGAGCCCGCCGCGGGCGGAGGCGCCGCGACACCGGCGTCGACAGCCGGCGAGGACCGCAGCACCACCAAGACCGTCGGCGGCCCTCTTCCATCGGCCGTGGGGATCGAGGTCGGCCCGCCCCAGCCACGCTCCACCACGCCGCCCACCAGCCTGGGGTCCGTACCCGGCGGCGGCGCCGGTGACTACACGGCTGGCGGCGTCCCCCCGGCCGCCGGGCCGTCCCAGACTCCCGGCGGCTTCGATCCGGACACGCTGCTCATCGGGACCGGCGTGGTCCTTTTCGCGGCCGGCGGAAGCGCCTACATCCTCCTGCGGCGCCGGCCGATATAGGCAGCCGCCCCCGACCGAGCGGGTACACTCGGGCGGTGGAGCGGCTGATGTTGCTAGACGCGAACGGCCTCATCTACCGCGCCTACTTCGCGCTCTTCAACACGCCGCTGACGACCAGCAAGGGCCAACTGGTCAACGCCATCTTCGGCTTCTGGAGCATCGTCCTGCGGGGCTATCAGGACGTCCATCCCGACTAC
>DASPUH010000137.1:0-18807 GCA_035622975.1 Candidatus Sulfotelmatobacter sp. | reverse complement strand
GGGCGCCGCAGGCGCAGCGGAGCAGGTCGGTCAGCACGTAGCCGCCCCGGTAGCGCATCGGCGGCAAGCGGTTCTCGCGGCGCCGGACGAGCATCGCCTGGACGCGGTCCCAGAGCTGCTCGGGGACGATCGCCTCGACTTCACTCGTGACCACCTCAGCGGCGGGGTTGCGGCGGCGTTTGCGGCCGTGTTCGCCCTCGACGCGCGCCTCGCGGTTGAAGATCTTGACCCCGCGGTAGATCGGGTTGGCGAGGATGGTCGCCATGCTCGACTTGTTCCGGCAGATCCCGGTCGCGGCCACGATCTCGTCGTACTGGGCGCCGGTGGCGGCCATCTGGAAGGCCTGGACCACCCGTGGCGCCACCTCCGGGTCCGGCTCCCAGCGGATGCGCGTCAGCGGAGTCCCGTCGTAGCGGGTGCCGACCACCACCGGCTCGCGCCGATAGCCGACGGGCGGTCGCCCACCAGCCGAGAAGCCCTGGCGGGCAAGCTCCTTCTGCGGGCGCAGGACATCGGCGGCCGTCGCGGCGGCATAGAACTGGTCGACCGCCATGAGGACATGGGTGATGAGCTGGCCGAGCGGTCCCTCTGGAATCGGCTCCTTGAAGCTGATGAGCTCGATGTCCTTCTTGCGGAGGACGGCGCGGTAGATCAGCCCCTCCTCGATGTCGCGCCCGAACCGGCTCAGCTTCCAGACCAGCACCCACTTGAAGTTCGGCTTCTGCTCGCGGGCCCGGGCGATGATCTGCTGGAGGCCCGGCCGGTGGTCGAACTCGCTCCCGCTAACGCCGGCGTCTTTGATGACATCGCAGGTGGCGCCTGCAGCCGCCACGGCGGCAGTCAGTCTGCGATCTGCGAGTCGACGGGCAGCTCATTGGTCTGCCAACTATGTCAGGGGAGCGCGGTCGGCATCTCGGTGCTGAAGCCGGCTTCGACGAGCTCGGATTCCGAACCTACGATCGCGACGAGGGCGCGATCGTACGAGGCGCTGCTCGCTGGGCCTATAGGGATCTGCCCGTCGATGAAACAGGCGATCGCCGGCGTCGAATCCGGGAGCGTCGCCCACCGATCAGTTGGATAGCGCCCCCCCAAGAGTGTCCGGATCTGGCCCAAGGTCGTCAGCGATACGGCGACCACATTCCCCCTCCAGTCAGGGGCGACTGCCGCACAGGATGCGAAGACGTTAGTCGAAAGCGGCAGTGATCGCGTTGGGGCTACATATGGCGCTGTCGACGCCGCCACAGAACAACCAGTCGATACAACGACTACCCCGAGCAGCGCAGTTACAAGGCGCGCCAGGCCCGTCATCTGCTACTGGCCTCGGCGCCAGCGAGGTCGCTCGGCACCTCAGCTGTCATGTGGCCTTGGTAGCCGACCGAATCGAACTGCACCTGCCCAGTCGCGAACACCAAGACGCGCAGCAGGTTCGGGGGTGGCCCATCATTCGGGACCGGCCCTTAGGCCCAATCCAGAGGGCTCACTCTGTGCCACTGGCAGATCCCCCGCGAGCAGATCTCAGGTCTCAGGACCTTCACAACCATGGCACTGCCGTCTGCACAGTCAAGGGCGCTTTGGCACGTTGACAGGTGGCAGCCATCCCGACTCGCTCGCTCCTTTCGATGGCGTCGAACGGGTACACCGAATATCGAGGCTTGGCACGACCAGCCGCTGCTCCGCTCGCCCGTGCAGATCAACTGCTCGGTCGTAAGGCCGAACCGCGCCCGGAGATCGGCCGTCCTCGCGCCGTTCGTGGCCACCGGAGGCTCCGTTCCCGAGACGGCAGCGCTGGTGGGCATCCGGCCGAGCACCGCGAAGCGGGACTGCCTGGGCTGCTGACCTGCGAGCGGGCCTCATCGGCTGACCCTGGAGTCCGGCGGCTCAGGGTGGTTCGTGTCGGCGGCGTGTCTGCCGCATCCCTTCACGAGCGCGCTCGCGCACGCGCCCCTGGGCGCATTCAGGGCACCAGAGTTGGGGAGGGGATCGTCGCTGCACCACTTGATGGCAACTTGCGCATTCGACGAGAGCGATGTGAAGCCACTCCCGCGATCGGGTCGGGTGGGGGAGCAGGATCTCGGTCGAGCTCCCGAATGCCCCCAGGCGATTCAGTACGCGGCCGGGACCGGCCCGCCGGAGCCACCTTCCGCACGATCTGAAGCTTGCCGCTGCCCGAGATCGGCCCGAGTCCCGACCGGCCCGAACACAACGGGCCGAGCGGCCCTGTTCCGCGGCTTGCGGGTCCGGGAGAGTGCATCATCGACGCGGAACGGACGCTCCTGTTCGTCCTGGCGTGCCGAGGAGGATCTCGTCGTGCTGCACCTGGACACCGGCGACACCGGCTTCATGATCCTGTGCTCCAGCCTGGTCATGCTGATGACCCCGGGGCTGGCGTTCTTCTACGGCGGGCTCGTGGGCCGCAAGAACGTCCTCGCGATCATGATCCAGAGCTTCGTATCGATGGGCTGGACGACTGTCATCTGGTTCGTCGTCGGCTATTCCCTGTGCTTCTCGGGTGACGTCGGCGGGGTCATCGGCAACCTGGACAAGGCGTTCCTCAATGGCGTGACCCTCCAGTCGCCCTCGCCTAACCCGGCGATCCCAGAGATCGTGTTCATCGCCTACCAGATGATGTTCGCGATCATCACCCCGGCCCTCATCACGGGCGCGTTCACGAACCGGGTCAGCTTCAAGGCCTACATGGCCTTCCTGACGGGCTGGCTGCTGTTCGTCTACTTCCCGTTCGTCCACATGGTGTGGGGCGGCGGGATCCTCGCTCAGTGGGGGGTCAAGGACTTCGCCGGCGGGATCGTCGTCCACAACATCGCCGGCATGGCGGCCCTCGCCTCGGTGCTGTATGTCGGGCGGCGGGTCGCCGAGGACCGCGGACCGCACAGCGTGCCGCTCGTCGCGCTCGGCACCGGCCTGCTGTGGTTCGGCTGGTACGGCTTCAACGCCGGGAGCGAGTTCAGCGTCGACGCCACGACCGCGGTGGCGTTCCTGAACACCGATGTCGCCGCCTCGTTCGCGGCCGTGGCCTGGCTGTGCATGTCCTGGATCTTCGAGAAGCGGCCGAGCTTCCTCGGCCTCCTGACCGGCGCCGTCGCGGGCCTGGCAACGATCACTCCGGCGGCGGGGTTCGTGTCACCGGTCGCGGCCGTGGTCATCGGCATCGTCTCGGGCGTCGTCTGCTTCGGCGCCGTGAACCTCAAGAACCGGCTCCATTGGGACGATGCGCTCGACGTCTGGGGCGTCCACGGGGTCGGCGGCTTCCTTGGGATCGTCATGCTCGGCGTCTTCGCGACGACGGCCTTCAATCCCCACGGCGTCGACGGCCTCCTGGCCGGTGACCCGGGGTTCCTCGGCAAGCAGCTCGTGGCGGTGGTGTTCTCGTCGGTCTGGGCGTTCGCCTTCACCTACGGGATGCTGTGGCTCATCGACCGGGTGACGGCCGTCCGGGTCAGCGCCGAGACGGAGGAGGCGGGTCTCGACTTCGCCATCCACCACGAGCAGGCCTACCTCGGCGAGGCGATCTGACCCCGGGATCTGGGCCGTGGCGGACGCTCACGAGGATCGTTCGTTCGAGTCCTACCGCCGGAGCCATCCCGTCCGATGGATGGTCCCTCAGACCCGGCCGATATCACGCCGCCGCAGCCCGACCAGCCCGGCGAGGGTGAGGCCGGCGGCGATGGCCGTCATCACGCCCAACGGCAGCAGGTCCAGGCTGGCGGCGGGGAGTTCGGGCACTCGCTGGAACGGCGACAGGTCCTGCAGCCAGCGTGGGAGGCCGAGGACGACGCCGAGGAAGCCCACGACCACGCAGGCCAGGAGAAGGACCCACGAGGCCCCGACCAGGCGCGGGGTGAATCCATCGAGCGCCATCGCGAGTCCGACCATGATCCACATGGCCGGCGCGTAGACGAGCGCGGCCCCGAGCAGGCGCGGCACGCCCGCCATGCCGCCGCCCGCCACGCCGTACGTGAGGCCGGCCCCCAGGCCGGCGATGGTGAGCATGACGACGCTGCCGGCGTACGCCACAGCGAGGTGACTCCACGCGAATCGCCAACGCGAGACGGGCGTGGCCAGGACGAGGTCGGCGCGCATCGACGACTCCTCGCCGCGCACCCGCAGCGCGGACTGGATCGCGAACCCGGTCGCGATGAGCGCCAGGACCCGGATCGAGGTCGCGAAGTAGAGATCCGTCAGGTTCCCGCCTTCACCGCCGGCCAGTAGTTCGGCGAGCGCCTTGTTCTGGCCGATGAACGCATCGACGGTCGGGCCGATCCAGCCGTAGGCGGTGGCGAACACGAGGACGGCCGCGCCCCATCCCACGATCGATCCGCGCTGCAGGCGGACCGCCAGGCCGATGGGATGCCCCAGGCTCGGCGCTGCCGAAGGGGGGCCCGGCCGTGGCGCGAACAGCCCCGCGCCCAGGTCACGCCGCACGGCGAGGGTAACGGCCGCGGCCACCAGGATGACCGTCACGACGACCAGCAGGAGGAACGGCCACCAGCGCTCGTCGGCGAACGGCCGCGCCTTCTGGGCCACCCCGATCGGGGAGAGCCAGGAGATGGTCCCGTCGCCGATGTCCCCGATGGCGCGCAGTACGAACGCCAGGCCCAGCATCGCCCCGCCGACGCCGTAGACCACCCGGGTGCTCTCGGTGACCTGCGCCACCAGCAGGGCGACGGCGCCGGAGAACAGCCCCACGAGGGCGAACGAAACTCCGAACACGACCGACCCGGCCGGGGGGAGGCCCTGGGCGACCAGCACGGCAGCGGTAGAGACGCCGACGACGAGGTCCATGGCGGCGACCGTGAGCACTGCAGCGAGGGTGTTGGCGTGGATGCCGACCGGCAGCGAGCGCACGACCTCGAGGCGACCTGCCTCCTCCTCGCCCCGTGTCAGCCGGCCGAGCATGAAGATGCTCATGAGGCCGACGAGCACCATGCCCGGCGCGCCGAACTGGAACGCCACCTGCCCGCCCACGGTGTCCAGGCCCTGGGCGGGACCGTTGAACGCGATGGCCGCGGCGTTGTGCTGGGTCGCCGCGGCCGTCTGATCCAGGGCCGCCTGATCGGGGAACAGGCCCTCGATCCCCACCACCGTCAAAGCCACCAGGACCACGATCGGGACGATCCAGAGGAGGATCCGGATGCGGTCGCGGCGCACGATGAAGCGCGCCAGCGCGACGGTCCCGGTGAGCGATGTCATCGGGGCGGCGAGGGCGCGGTGTCACGCTCCCGGTCGACGCGCTCGGGCTCCTTCGCCAGCTCGTCGCCGTAGTGCCTGAGGAACAGCTCCTCGAGCGTGGGCGGATGGCTGACCAGACTCCGGATCCCCAGCTCGCCGAGCCGGCGGATCGCGGCGTCGAGGTCGGTGGTGTCGACCTCGAACCGCACGTGAGTGCCGTCGGTCTCGAGATCATGGATGCCGTCGAGACCGGCGAGTCCCTGCGCCGGACGCTCCGTCTCGGCCATGATCGACGTCCGCGTCAGGTGTCGCAGCTCGTCCAGCGTGCCTTCTTCCACGGTCCGCCCCAGCCGGATGATGCTCAGCCGGTCGCACAGCGCCTCGACCTCGGCCAGGATGTGGCTGGAGAGCAAGACCGTTCGTCCCTGTGCCTTGGCCTCGCGGATGCAGTCCTGGAACACCGCCTCCATCAGCGGGTCCAGCCCCGAGGTCGGCTCGTCGAGGAGCAGCAGCTCCGCGTCGGACGCCAGCGCCGCGACCAGGGCGACCTTCTGGCGATTCCCCTTCGAGTAGGCGCCGGTCTTCTTGGTCGGATCGAGCTGGAAGCGCTGGAGAAGGTCGTCGCGGCGGCGCCGGTCAAGGTCATGTCGCAGGCGACCGAACAGGTCGATCACCTCGCCGCCGGTGAGGTTCGGCCACAGGCTGACCTCGCCGGGCACGTACGCCAGCCGGCGATGCACCTCCACGGCATCGCGCCACGGGTCCATCCCCAGCAGCTCGGCCCTGCCGGCATCGGCGCGCAGGAGCCCGAGCAGGACCCGGATGGTCGTTGTCTTGCCCGAGCCATTCGGACCAAGGAACCCGTGCACCTCGCCGGTCAGGACCGTCAGATCCAGACCGTCCAGGGCACGCGTGGATCCGAAGCGCTTGGTCAGACCCGCGATGGCGATCGCGACGGGCACGCCGCCATCATCGCACCGAGCCGGGATGCCGGGCGTGTCGTGCAACAACGGGCGGTTCGGCACTTGCGGCCGGCTCCCGCCTGTGGACCAATGACGCAACGGGGCTGCCGCGTTCGGCGCGGGCCGAGCCGCTGCCACCGCGGGAGGGCTCGAGCATGACGCAGAGCGAAGGTATCCGCGAGGTCGGGGCCGCCGGGGCGAAGGGACTGAAGGCTGACGCCATCGGCTTCGTATCGGGCACCGTGATCGGGGTCGCCTCGACGGCCCCGGCGTACAGCCTGGCCGTGTCCCTCGGCCTGGTCGCCCTGGCCGTCGGCGCCTTCTCGCCGGCGATCATGATCGTGGCGTTCATCCCGATGCTGTGCATCGCGGTCGCCTACTACTACATGAACCGCGCCGACCCGGATTGCGGCACCAGCTTCACCTGGGTGGCCCGGGCGATGGGCCCCATCCCGGGCTGGCTCGCCGGGTGGGGCATCATCGTGGCCGACATCGTGGTCATGGCCAGCCTTGCCGAGGTGGCCGCCCAGTACACCTTCAAGCTCTTCGACATCGATCCCACGACGTGGGGCACGGCAGACGTCCTTGGCTGGCAGCTCGACGTCGGTTCGGTCGCCGTCGTGGCCCTGGGCGTCCTGTTCATCGTGGCCCTGACGTGGATCGTCTACGTCGGCATCGAGGTCTCGGCGCGCACCCAGATCGTGCTCCTCGGGATGGAGCTGTTCGCGCTGGCGTTGTTCGTCGTCGTGGCCCTCGTGAAGGTCATCGGCGGCGCCTTCGCCGACGGCATCACGCCGGACCTCGCCTGGCTGAACCCGTTCAACGTCTCCGACTGGAGCTCCCTGACGGCGGGCGTCATGGTGGCCCTCTTCATCTACTGGGGCTGGGACACCGCCGCAGCGGTGAACGAGGAGACGCGCGACGCCACCGAGGCGCCCGGGCGGGCCGCCATCACCTCGACGCTCATCCTCATCGCCACCTACGTGCTCGTGGCCATCGCCGCCCAGGCGATCCACGGCTACCAGTACCTGGCCCAGCAGGGCGGCGAGGACGTCTTCGCCACCCTCGGGACGGACGTCCTGGGCTCGCCGCTCGACAAGCTGCTCATCCTGGCCGTGCTGTCGTCGGCGGCGGCCTCCACCCAGACGACGATCCTGCCGACGGCGCGGACGGCCCTCTCGATGGGCGCCCGGCACGCGCTGCCCACGGCGTTCGCCCGGATGCATCCGCGCTACCTGACGCCGACGACCGCGACCCTCTGGATGGGCGGCCTGTCGATCGCCTGGTACGTCGTCCTCAAGATCGTGTCGGAGAACGTCTTCTACGACGCGGTCGCCGCCCTCGGCCTGATGATCGCCTTCTACTACGGGCTGACGGGCTATGCCTGCGCCATCTACTACCGCCACCGCCTGCTGGACAGCGTCAAGGACTTCCTGCTCATGGGCGTCGTGCCCGTCGCCGGTGGCGTGATGCTGACCCTGGCCCTCGTCAAGTCGGTGATCGACCTGGCCGACCCGGCCAACTCGTATTCAGGGACCGCCTGGTTCGGGCTGGGGGCCCCGCTGGTGATCGCGATCGCTTTCCTGATCCTGGGTCTCGTGCTGATGGTCGTGCTGTGGCGGCGCGATCCGTCCTTCTTCAGGCTATCGCCGGAGGCTGCGCCACCCACACCACGCCCGCATGTCCATCGGCCGCGGTTCACGCCGTCGGCCAGCCACTGAACGATCGAGCCGGGGAGGAACGTGAGATGAGGATCCTGCTGGTGGGCGTCGGTGGCGTGGGCGAGGCGCTCGCGGTCATCGCCCAGGACCGGCCGTGGCTGGAGACGATGGTCCTTGCGGACATCAACCCCGACCGGGTGCGAGAGGTCCGTTCGCGACTCCGCGTGCCCGGCAAGTTCGAGGTCGAGCGGGTCGACGCCAGTGACCGCGGCCAGATCGTCGAGCTGGCCCGGCGCCACCGCGTGGACATGATCGTCAACGCGGTCGAGCCGCTGTTCAACGAGGCCATCTTCGATGCGGCCTACGAGGCCGGCTGCCACTACCTCGACATGGCCATGACGCTGTCCGCGCCGCACCCCAGTGACCCCTTCCACGCGACGGGGGTCAAGCTGGGGGACTACCAGTTCGAGCGGTCCGCAGCCTGGCAGGCCAAGGGCCTGCTGGCCCTCGTCGGCATGGGCGTCGAGCCGGGCATGGCCGACGTCTTCGCCCGGTACGCGCAGAAGCACCTCTTCGACCGCATCGAGGAGATCGGCGTCCGCGACGGGTCGAACCTGGAGGTCCGCGGCTACGAGTTCGCGCCGAACTTCTCGATCTGGACCACCATCGAGGAGTGCCTCAATCCGCCCGTGATCTGGGAGAAGGACCGGGGCTGGTACACGACCGAACCGTTCAGCGAGCCGGAGCTCTTCGACTTCCCCGAGGGCATCGGCCCGCAGGAGTGCGTCAACGTCGAGCACGAGGAGGTCCTGCTCGTGCCGCGCTGGGTGGACTGTCGGCGCGTCACGTTCAAGTACGGCCTCGGCGCCGACTTCATCCGCATCCTCAAGACGATCAAGCTGCTGGGCCTGGACCGCAAGGACAGGATCCGCGTCGGTGACGTCATGGTCGCGCCGCGCGACGTCGTCGCGGCGTGCCTGCCCGACCCCGCTCACCTGGGTGACCGGATGGTCGGCAAGACCTGTGCCGGGACCTGGGTCACCGGCGTCAAGGACGGCGCTCACCGCGAGGTCTACCTGTACCAGGTCGCCGACAACGAGACCTGCATGCGCCAGTACGGCGTCCAGGCCGTCGTGTGGCAGACGGCCGTCAACCCGGTCATCGCGCTCGAGCTCATCGAACGTGGCACGTGGCACGGCACCGGCGTCCTGGGCCCGGAGGCGTTCGACCCCGACCCGTTCGTCGAGCTCATGCCGGTCTACGACTTCCCGTTCCACGTGCGGGAACTGATCCCGGCCCTGGTCTGAACGGCGACCCCGAGACGCTCTCGGTACCGGCAGCATCGCTGCACGCCCTATGTGTTACTCTTACCAGTAGGAAGGAGAAACACGCCTGTGCGCATCACGTCGAAGGGGCAGGTGACCATCCCCCAGGCCATCCGGGAGCAGGCCGGCTTCCTGCCGGAGACCGAGGTGGAGTTCGTCGTCGAAGGCGACGCCGTCCGGATCCTGAAGGCCCGTCCGGCCCGGCGACCGAGCCGGGGGGCGCGCGCGATCCAGCGCCTGCGCGCCGCCCGCACGGTCACCCTCAGCACGGCGGAGATCATGGCGCTCACCCGGGGCGAGTCGTGACGCCGATCCTCGTCGACAGCAACGTGCTCCTGGACATCGCCACGGATGATCCGCAGTGGGCGTCGTGGTCGACCGCGACCCTGGAACGAGCGGCCAACGAGGCGATCCTCGTCATCAACGCCCTGATCTACGCGGAGGTCTCGATCGGCTTCGATTCGATCGAAGCTCTCGAGGCGGCCCTTCCGCCTGAGCTGTACCGCCGCGAGCACCTGCCGTATGAGGCCGCCTTCCTGGCGAACAAAGCGTTCCTGCACTACCGGCGGACGGGGGGCACCCGACGATCCCCGCTGCCCGACTTCTACATCGGCGCGCATGCGGCCGTCGCCGGCTACCAGCTCCTGACTCGAGACGCGGCGCGGTACCGAAGCTACTTCCCGACCGTCGGCTTGATCGCACCCGACGCCTGACGCGAGGGGGCAACCCACCCGACGGCTTGCGCTGGATGCGACACTGCCCTCCCGAACAGGACGCAGGGAGTATGGGTTGGCGGGCAGGCGACGGTGGGACGCGCGGTGCAGTCCGGTCAGGTGCGGCCTGGCCGCGCTGCTGGGGGTCATCGTCGTGGCCTGCTCGGCGTCGCCATCCCCGACCTCGCCGGCACCCACCACGTCCTCGGTGGCGGTCGGGAGCGCGACGGGCCAGCCCGCCGCGACCCAGGCGCCAGGCGTGACATCGTCCCCGACCTCCTCCGAGCCACCCGAACCAGCTACCGCCCAGGCGCTGATCGAGGCGGCTCGCGCCGCCGGCCGCATCGACCTGGTGACCTCGCTGGTCGACCGCGGCGAGGCGTTGTTCGGGCTGCCGGGCCTGCCGGCGGAGTTCGCCGGGGCGACATCGGTCTTCGAGGACAACGGCCTCTTCGACGAGATCGTCAACATCCTGCCGACCCTGTCGCCGGCCGACCAGGCACGGCTGGAGCCGTTCGTGGTGCGCCCCACCGATCCGGCCAGCATCTTCGCCAGCGGCGGCACGGCCGTCACCGGCGGGTCAGCCATCCTCACGAGCTACACCCGGCCCGACGGGAACCGCCCCGTGACGGCCGCCGTCGACGAATGCCGCAGCTGGGTCGACTCCGGCGCGGCGAGCCCACACTTCAAGGTCTGGACGTGCGCCAGCGCCGACCCCGCCGACGACCAGGCGGTGGTCACCGGCGTGGCCGCCACGATGGACGGCCTCTGGGCGCGCATGACACAGCCGGTCCCGGCCGGGATGGGCCAGCCGCTGCCGGACGGCCGGGGCCCCAACCCCGGCGCGGAGTTCGGCGGTGACCAGCGCATCGACGTCTACGTCCTCACTTTGGACCAGTCGGTGTTTCGCGAGGGCAAGCAGCGCGCGATCCCGGAGGTGGCGGCCGCCATCCCGTCGGAACCCTTCAACGGCAACACCGCCAGTGGGTTCCTCCTCGTCAACCGCGACCGGAGAAGCGACCCCGAGTTCACGAACGACCTGATCCACGAGTTCTTCCACATCCTCCAGATGGCCCACAACTACCGGGCCATGGTCGATGCCACGGGCCAGCTGCAGTGGTTCCAGGACGCCTCCGCCACCTGGGCGGAGACGTTCTACGGCGAGAGCGACCTGGTGCACGGCTGGTTCCACGACTTCCAGGTCAGCCCGGAGTCCCTCGAATCGACCGACGGGGGCCATCCCCAGGCGGCCTACATCTGGCCCGTCTTCATGCAGCAGGAGGCCGGGCCGGCCGCCATCTTCAAGGCGTGGCAACGGATCGAGAGCGTCGGGCCGGGTGACTTCGCCGGCGTCAACGCCGCCATCGACGCCCAGCTGCCCTTCAAGGACCACTTCCGGGACTTCGCCGTCCGCAACCTCAATCGCGACATCCTGGGGCAGGTCACCGTGCCGGGTCCGGAGAAGCGCTACCAGCAGCTGGATCCGACCATCCCCGACACCTACTGGCCGGTGCCCATCGATGCCCGCTCCATCGACACCGACGGCACCACCAGCTGGACGCCGGCGCCCCTGTCGGCGCTGACGGCGCGCTACCTGTACGTGGCGGGCTCCTCGCCCGGACGCGACGTGACGCTCGACTTGAGCGGCCTCACGCCCACCGACGACCTGGATGCCGATGTGCTCGTGCACGTCAAGGACCATTGGGAGAGACGACCGGTCGAGGGCACCCAGTTCACCTACTGCCGGGACGTCCCCGCCGACGACATCGACCAGCTGTACCTGGTGGTCGCGAACCACTCCGACGACCCGTCGTCGGTCATCAGCGGCGCGGTCACCATCAAGGCCCAGCCCTGCAGCGGCTGGCAGGGCACGATGTCCACCAGCGTCAGCTGGACCTACTCCAACGGCCAGCAGACCGGACAGGCGTCGACCTCGTTCACCGGCATCTGGGTCCAGGACGAGGACCCCTCCAAGTACATGGACTGCCTGCTCTCCGGCGCGGCAAGCCCTGAGCCGGGCACCGACTGCCCCCTCATCTACAAGCCCATCGGGACGATCGACTGGTCCTTCGAGGCGCACTGCGTGACCGGTGACGACGACCGATCCGGCACCCTCGCGGCCGCGACCGGCTTCCCCGTCCCGGAGACGGATTGGCAGCAACAGGCGTTGTACCTGCTCAAGACCGCCGACGGCCAGCACTTCCAGTACTGGGGGGATGGCGAGCTGCCACCGCTTCCGGGAGCGCAGGGCAAGTGCAACGCCGGCGACAACATCGCCGGACCGGCGCCGGCCTTCTTCACGATCTTCCAGGACGCCGCGAACCGGCCGGCGACCACCAACTCATGCTTCGGCCGGAGCTGGACGATCGACGTCACGGCGGACGCCATCTCGGGGTCCTGCGACTACCGGACCTCGGCCGGTGAGTATGACCAGAGCTGGACGTGGAGCCTCCAGCGCATGGGGGACCCCACCGCCCTGCCAGGTTGAACGCGTCGCCTGGCACCACGAGAGAGGGGCGTGACGATGGGGATCTCCGGCTTGCCGCAGATCGACCTCTGGCGCCCCGAGCGAGCCCCCTGCGACCACCGGGCTTGACATGGCGTGGTGTCACGATATATCGTGAGCGTACGCGATAGGACGGCGCCATCAGCCGGAGCCGGGATCGCAGGTACGCCGATCGAAAGGCAGCACGTGGACGACCCACGCATCGACCCCCATCACCATGACTTCGACCCGCGCCAGTGGCACCGGCCGCAGCGAGCCCACCGTTACGACGGTGAACCAGGCATCGACCCGCGGCCCCACCGCGCTGCCCGCGGCGGATCGCATCCCTTCGGACCGGGCCGCGGCTGGTTCCGCGGCATGCCGCTCCCCGGCGGCCTGCGAGCCCGCCGCGGAGACGTGCGCAGCGCGATCCTGGGCCTCCTGGCAGAGGAGCCCATGCACGGCTACCAGATCATCTCCGAGCTCGAGCGCCGTAGCGATGGCCGCTGGCGGCCCAGTGCCGGCTCGGTCTATCCGACCCTCCAGCAGCTGGAGGACGAGGGCCTCGTCCACGCCTCCGAGCAGGACGGCCGGCGGGTCTTCCAACTGACCGAGGCGGGCCGTGCAGCCGCCGACAGCGCCTCCCGCGGCGACTCGGGTGCGCCGTGGGCCTTCGGCGGCGGCTCCGACGCGGTCCAGCTGCGCGACCTGCTGCACCAGGTCATGGCCGCGACGCTCCAGCTCTCACAGGTCGGCAGCCCGGGCACGACCGCGGAGGCGCGCAAGCTGCTGGTGGAGACGCGCCGCGGACTCTACCGGCTGCTCGCGGAGGACGACGGCGGTTCGCCCGACGAGGTTCCGACCACCACCGTCCCGCCCACGTCGTAAGCCGAACGCGACCGGCTAGCCGAGGCCCTCGACCCGTACCCCGAGGGCGTCGTAGACCGGCCGCGCCCTGGCATCCGCGGAGACCAGCGGACGGCCGTGCTGGCGTGCGGCCGCACCGACGAGGCCGTCGTAGACGGCGCCCCCGGCGATCCCCGCCGCGGCCAGTTCGCGGCCGAGCTCGGCGGCCTCCCGCGCACCCAGGAACCCTGAGGCCGGGAAGTCGTGCGCCAACACACGGATGGCGTCGGCGGGCGAACGGCGCAGGCCTCCGGGCAGGCGCGTCAGGACCGAGTAGGTTTCGAACCAGGCGTGGCCGGCCAGGCCCAGCCGCCGGCCCTTGACCCGCTCGAGTGTCGCGCCGTGAGCCTCGTGGTCTTCGACCACCAGGGCGATCGCCGCGCTGGTATCCAGGAAGACGACCGGCCGGGTCTCAGCGCGCGTGCCGGTCGGCATCGATCAGCTCACGCACGGCGCCGCTCGTGAGCGGAGCACCGGTCGAGGGGATCAGCAGCAGGCCACCGGCCTCGCGCAGGTCGCTCCCCGCGACGGGCTCGACGTGCACGCCCGCCCCATCCAGCTCGACCTCAACGACGCCGCCACCGGCGAGCCCGATCCGTTCCCGCATCGGCCGCGGGATCACCAGTCGTCCTGCCTTGTCGATGGTCGTGCGCATGGTATCGATTCTACCATGATGATGGTACGTGCCGCTGGCTGGTCAGCCCTTGACAGCGCGATGCTATTGATGTCAGTATCACTGACATGAATATGAAGACGCGACGCTACGACTCGCCGGCGCGGGCGGCCCAGGCAGCCGCCACCCGAGCGCGGATCATGGGCGCGTCCGTGGCCCTCATGACTACCGGCGCGGAGTTGACCTACGAGGCCGTGGCGCGCGAGGCCGGGGTCCGCGACCGCACGGTCTACCGGTACTTCCCCACGAAGGACGACCTCGAGACGGCCCTCTGGGGCTGGATCCTGGACAACCTGACCCACGTCGACTTCGGGGCCCGCACGACGGACGACCTGGTCGCCGCGGTGCACCGCTCGTTCGCCGGCTTCGACGCCGGTGCGCCGCTGATCCAGGGCATGCTCCATTCGCGCCAGGGACTCGCCGTCCGCCTGCGGCAGCAGCCGGAACGGCGCGCCATGTTCGAGGCCTGTGCGGCAGCCGCCCTGCCCGATGCATCGCCGGCCGTCCGCCTCGATGTGGCTGCCGCGCTGCAGGTGCTCTACTCCGCTCCCACCTGGGAGACGCTGCGCACGTTCTGGGGCATGGATGGCGCGAGGGCCGCGGCCGTCGTGGCGTCCGCCATCCGCGCCCTGCTCGCCGGCGCCGGCCGAGCCCCGCCGGATCGACCATCCGACGCCAGCCCCGACGACCAGACTGCCCAGGTACCCACCAGGAGGCCAACATGAGCCAGATCCATCCGTCCGATGACGGCAGCACGGCGACCAGGCGAAGCCCGGCCAAGACCGGTCTCGGCGAGGGCGAGGCGTACTGGTTCTACGGTGACCTCGCCGTGGTCCGCTCCCCCGAGGGCGCCCGCCCGATCATCATCGAGCACCACATGACCCACGGCGCGAGCACGCCCCTCCACGTCCACGAGGACCTTGACGACAGCTTCCTCCTCCTCGCCGGCACGCTTGCCATCCGCTGCGCCGACCAGATGCTGGTGGCTCACCCGGGCGACTACGTCTCGATGCCGCTCGGTGTGCCGCACGTGTTTCGCGTCGTCGGCGATGAGGACGCGGTGCTGCTGCAGACCCATGCCACGACGACGTTCCTGGACTTCATCAAGGCGGTGGGCACCCCGGTGTCGCACGGCCGGCCCGACCCCGCCACGCTGGACTACGAGGCCATGAACCAGGTCGCCACGGCGACCGGGCAGCCGGTCATGGGCCCGCCCATGACGGCCGACGAGGCCGACGCCATCGTGGCGGCCGCGCGGTAGGGCCTGCCCGAGGCCGCGGGCCGCGGCCCGGCGATCGGCCCTTACATCGCGCTGACGATCGGGGGGTGCCGCGAGCGGGGCGCTCGACGATGATCGGCAGGTGACCCGCTCACTCGTCGCTCATTTCGCCATCTCGGCCGCCCTGGCGTTCGCCCTGACCGGGTGCGCAGCCCACCCGTCGGTCCCGGCCACGCCGTCCGGGTCGACCGCGGCCTCCACCATCCCGGTCGGCTCGTCCGCTGGAACCCTGGCCAGCGGGGGCCGCACGCGCACGTACCGCATCTACCGGCCCGCGTCGCTCATCGCCGGCAGTCCGGCGCCGCTGGTCGTGTTCCTCCACGGCGGTTTCGGCGACGGGGCGCAGGCCGAGGGGGCCTACGGCTGGGACGCCGCGGCGGATGGGGGACGGTTCGTGGTCGTCTATCCGGACGGCATCTCCAAGGCCTGGAACGGCGGCACCTGCTGTGGCGTGCCGGAGCAGGAAGGCGTGGATGACGTCGGCTTCATCCGCGACCTCGTGGCGGCTGTGGAGGCGGGCCTGCCCATCGACCCGGCCCGCGTCTATGCCACGGGGATCAGCAACGGCGGGATCATGGCCTACCGCCTGGCGTGCGAGACGGACCTGTTCGCCGCCGTCGGGCCCGACTCCGCCACGCAGCTCGTGCCGTGTGCGGGCGCGACGCCGACCTCGGTCATCGCCATCCACGGCTTGGCCGACACGCGCGTGCCGTACGCCGGCGGGATGGGTTCGGGGGTGGGCCACGTCGACGGTCCGGCCGTGCCCGCGGTCCTGGCGGGCTGGCGGGCGATCGACGACTGCACGGCCCCTTCCACCACCACCGCAGGCGCGGTCACCACTTCGTTGGCGGCGTGCTCGCGGGGGCGGGCCGTGGAGCTCATCACCGTCGCCGGCGCAGGCCACCAGTGGCCCGGCGGCAAGCGCATGGACCCGGTCGTCGCCGCCGTCCTTGGCCTGGACCAGCCGTCGACGGCGCTGGATGCCACGTCGGTCATCTGGGCGTTCTTCGCCGTTCACCCACGGGCCTGATCCGTCAGGACCCCGCCAGAGACGCCTCTGTCACGACGACTGGTTCACGCAGAACATGCCTGGGGCGCAGGAGAAGGTGACCGCGACCCAGGTGTGGCCGCCGTCGCGGGTCATCAGCAGGTAGCTCATGCCCAAGCCGGTGCTCACGACCACGACGCCCTGCGTCTGGGTCGTGAACCCCAGGTCTGTGAAGGTCACCAGGCCCGGCTTGACAACTGTCTTCCACGTGCGGCCGCCGTCGAATGAGGCGATCAAGTGGTCCGGCTCACCGGTGCCCGAGCCGGCGACGACGATGGTGGTGCCATCCGGCGTGGTGATCCCAGCGGCGCTGTCCAGCGGCACGGCCGGGTTCAGCTCCTTGAACGTGGTCCCCCCGTTCGCCGACGTGAACAGATGCTCGCCCTGCGGCGTCGACCAGACGCCGAGATCGCAGTCGGCGAGCAGGCCCGTGCTGGACCAGGCGGCGAGGACTGCCGGGCCGGCCGAGTCGGCGCACGGCGGCGTCCACGTGCTCCAGGACCCGTCGACCAGGCGGGCTCCGTCGATGACCTCACGGTCGACCTGGATCAGCCAGCCAGCCCGTCCCTGGATCACGAGCTGGACCTGGGGAACCGGCCCGGCCCCCACCGGCAGGAAGACCGGCGGGGACGTCCAGCCGTCAGCGGTCGCCGGCGTGGAGGCGATCCCGAATGCGGCCGGCGTGACCGCGAAGTAGGCGAGGTGGGCCGTGCCCGCCGCGGCCTCGAGATCCCACACGCGAGCGGGTCCACCGGCGAACGCGGTCACGTCGAGCTTGTGCCACGTGGACCCGCCGTCGTGGGTGGCCCACAGGTCCGGGCCGTAGGCCCACCCATCCAGGTGGTCGGCGAAACGGATCGCGCTGACCCCGGATGTCGGGTACCGCGGGTCCGTGTTCACCGTGGTCGCCGGGGCGGCGGTCCGGCTCCACGTGCGCCCCGCGTCGAGGGTATGGGCGATGACCGCGCAGCGCGCCGAGCCGCACGCGGTGCTGCCCAGGACCCAGCCCTCCGTGGGCGAGGCGAAGGTCACCGAACGTGGCTGGAAGTCGGCCGGGACGGCCACGCCGGGCGCCGCGGTCGGAGGCGCGGTGAGCGTCGGCGAGGTCGTGGGTGCCACGACCGAGGGGGGCACGGTCAGGGGTGGGGTCGGGCTCGGGAGCACGATCCCCGACAGGCCGGTCGGGGAGGGGCTGGGCCCCGCGGCCGGTCCGGTACCGCGGAGCACGAACGCGCCGGCGACCAGGGCGAGGACGACCAGTGCCACCAGCGCGGTCGACCACTGCAGGCGGGGACCCGCCAGGCTGAAGCGGGGCGAGACCGGGCCCGGCGAGCGGTCGGGGATGCCGGTCACGCGCGCCACGAGTGACGGTGGCACCGGATCGCGGGCGAGGTCGCGGAGCACATCGCGCACGTCGTCTTCGAAGCGGTCATCGTCGGTCATCTCGGTGGTCCTCCGGCTGCCTCGGCGTCGATCGCCGCGTGCAGCGCCTGCAGGGCGTAGTGAAGGCGCGACTTGACCGTGCCGGCGCGGGCGCCCGTGCGGGCCGCGATCTGGTCGACCGTCAGGTCCAGGTAGAAGCGCAGGACGATGACTTCGCACTGGTCGTGGCTCAGGCCCCGGATGGCCCGGGTCAGCGCATCCCGCCGGCCGATGTCGTCGGCGAGGTCGGGCCCGGGGTGCGCTCGGTCGATGAGGGCCGTCTGGGCGTCGATGCCCGGTGCCTGCCGCCGCTGCCTCCGGCGCCGGTCCCGGCACACGTTCACCAGGATGCGGCCGAACCAGGCCTCGAACCGGGCGGGGTCACGCAGCTCGCCGAAGCGCCGCCAGGCGGTCAGGGCCGCGTCGTGGGTCGCATCCTCGGCCGCCTCGCGGTCGCCCAGCATCAGCGCGGCGTAGTGGTAGGCGCGATCGAGCGCCGGGCCGCCGACGAGGTCGGCGAACGCGGCCGCGCGGGCCCGGTCATCCTCGCGACCGACCCGCCGCATCACCGGTTCCAGGTGCGCCTCCGCATCGTGCATGACCACCTGACGGGGCAGGCAGGCGAAACGTTCAATGGCCGGAGTCGCCGCGTCGCGGCGTGACGGATACCATGCCCGCGGGGCCACGGATCCGGCCCGTCGCAGCGAGCTGGAGGGCTGGGGATGATCGACACCATCATGCTCGTGACCACGGTAGCGGTCACCGACCTCGACGTCGCCCGGGAGTTCTACGCCACGCGGCTCGGCCTCGCGGTGCTGGACACCACTCCGTTCGCGATCCGCTTCGGCGTGGCCGGCAGCCAGATCTCGGTGCGCCGAGGTCAGCCGAACGTGGGGCAGACGGTGGCCCACTTCGAGGTCACTGACATCGACGCGGTCATGCGCGATCTGCGCGGGCGCGGCATCACTTTCGAGGAGTACGAAACGCCCAAGACGGTGAACGGCGTGGCCCAGATCGGCCCGGCCCGCGGCGCCTGGTTCAAGGACCCCGACGGCAACGTCCTGGGCCTGCGCGAGGGACCGCTCCCGGGCACGGCCTAGCTTGGCGGCGTGGCCGCCAGCAGGTCCGGCCGGTTCATGCGCGGCG
>DASPUH010000136.1:0-16868 GCA_035622975.1 Candidatus Sulfotelmatobacter sp. | reverse complement strand
TCGCGCCAGGCCACCACCCCGGCGAGGACGATCCCGCCCAGGCCGAAGCGCAGGACGGGGAAGGCCAGCGGGCTGATCTGGCTCACCCCGAACTTGATGACGGTGTAGTTGAGGGCCCACAGGGAGACCGCGGTGAGCAGGATCAGGTCGGCCGACCTGGCCGGGGCGGACGCGGGCGCGCCGCGGGCGGTAGCAGTGGTCATGCCTGCCTAACCTAGCGAACCGCACGGGACCCGGCACGCCGGTTCGCCAGAGGCCGTGGCACACTGGTCGTCCGGACAACCCGAGCGGAGGTCGACATGGCGGACGGCGGCTACCAGCGGACCTGCAAGAAATGCCAGCAGACGTGGTTCGTACCCGCGGAGCTCGCGGAGGAGCGCCCGGACCTGAAGTCGATCACGAGCCAGATGGTCTCGACGGCGACGAGTGTCCAGCAGCAGATGGCGCTGCGCCAGCACTACCTGCAGCTGGGGGCCGCCGCGAAGTGCCCGCGCTGCGGAGCGACCTCGTGGACCCAGCAGCCGGTCGCCGAGATGCCCGCCTCACCGGAACCCACGTCCAGCGCGGCGCCGGATGCGTCAACCGCGCCCGCGGCGTCTGGCACGCCGGCCGCTCAGGGCCAGATCTTCGTGCTCAACCAGCAGCTGGTCTCGCTGACCGGCGACGCCTGGATCGAGGACGGCCAGGGCAACCACGCCTTCGAGGTGGACGGGCAGTTGCTGAGCCTGCGCGGCACGCACGTGCTGAAGGACCTCGGCGGGCAGACGCTCTACGAGATCTCCAGCCCGCTCGGTCCGCACCTGCACCGCACCATCGAGATCAAGCGCGGCGGCCAGCTCGTCGCCACCGTCCAGGAGGCCATCTTCAACCTGGGTGGTGACAAGTTCACCATCACCCTCGCCGGCGGCCAGGCGCTCGCGGTCAAGGGTGACTGGCTGAACCGCGAATTCCAGGTCACCGACGCATCCGGGCAGCAGGTCATGACCGCCTCGCGGGCGTGGTTCACCATCCGCGACGCGTACGGGATCCTGGTCGCGCCCGGCTACGAAGCGCCGCTGGCCCTGGCCATCGCCATCGCCCTGGAGCGCGTCGAGGCGCAGGAGCGGGGCCAGGGATCACCGCTCCAGAACCTGCTGGGCAACCTGGGCCCGTTCTCCTGAGGCGGCCGCCGCGGCGACCCAGCACGCGGCGTGGTGCTCGGGGGCGAGCTGGGTCAGGGCCGGCGTCCGCTGCGCGCACAGGGCGACCGCGACCGGGCAGCGGCCGACGAAGCGACACCCGTCGGGCGGGTCGATGACCCGCGGCGGCTCAGCCGCCAGCGCCCCCGCGGGCTCCGTCAGCTGCTGGCGCGGATCGGGGGCCGAGGCCACCAGCAGCTGGGTGTAGGGGTGGCGTGGCGCGCCCAGGATGGCCTCGGTCGGTCCGGTCTCGACGAGGTGACCGCCGTACATCACGAGCATCCGGTCGGCGAGGTAGCGGGCGCTGGCGATGTCATGGGTGATGAACAGGATCGAGACGCCGGCCTGGTCGCGCAGGTCGCGCATCAGGTTGAGCAGGCCGATGCGGATCGAGACGTCGAGCATCGACACCGGCTCGTCGGCCAGGATGAGCCGCGGCTGCACGGCCAGCGCCTGGGCGAAGCCGACCCGCTGGCGCTGCCCCCCGCTGAGCTCATAGGGGAAGGCTCGCAGGAGCCGTCGGGCCGGGCTGAGGCCGACCGTTTCGAAGACCCGTTCGGCCTCTGCCTGCCGGGCGGCCGGGCTCAACTCGGGGCGATGGAGCTGGAGAGCCCGTAGCACGCCGTGCGAGACGCGGAACACGGGATTGAGCGAACCGTACGGGTCCTGGAAGACGGTCGGCACCTGGCCCCGGTACCACAGCAGGTCGCGCCGGGACCGCAACCGATCGACCGGCCGCCCGTCATAGACGATCCGGCCGCTCGTCGGGCGGTAGAGGAGCGCGAGGAGCCGCGCGACGGTCGTCTTGCCGCTGCCGCTCTCGCCGACGAGGGCCACGATCTCCCGCGGGCGGATCTCCAGGGAGACCCCGTCCACGGCATGCAGCTGCCGCCCGGAGAACATCCCCCCGAGGCGGAAGTGGCGGGTCAGCCCCTCCGTGCGAAGGAGCGCCGCGTCAGCCCCGGCGACCGCGGGCATGGTCATGTGGCGGCCGACCCCGGGTAGCGGAGGCAGCGCACGAGCGTGCCGTCCTGATCCGCCAGCTGCGGCGCCTCGGTGCGGCAGGCCTCCATGACGACCGGGCAGCGGGGATGGAAGCGACATCCCGCCGGCGGACGGCGCAGGTCGGGCGGGCTGCCGGGGATGCCCGTCAGGCGGGTGCGAGGGCCGCGGATCGAGGGGAATGCGTCGAAGAGGCCCCGGCTGTAGGGGTGCAGCGGCCGGCCGAAGAGCGTGGCCGTCGGGGCGGCCTCCACGACCTGCCCGGCGTACATGACGACGAGCCGGTCGGAGTAATGGCTGACCAACGACATGTCGTGCGTCACGAACACCACGGCGAACCCCAGCTCGCGCTGGAGCTGCGTGATCTGGCCCATCAGCGACCGCTGGGCGACGACGTCCAGGGCGCTGGTCGGCTCGTCCATCAGGATCAGCGACGGCGAGAACAGGAGGGCCATGGCGATCATCGCCCGCTGGCGCATCCCGCCGCTCAGCTGGTGCGGATAGCTCTGGCGGTGGACCGGGTCGATGCCGACGAGGCGGAGGACCTCGACCGTGCGCTGGCGGATGGCCGACCGCGAGACGTGCTCGTGGGCCCGCATGGCATCGCCGAACTGGGCCTCCAGGCTCTTCATCGGGTTGAGGGCGTTCATGGCGCTCTGCATCACGACGGAGTAGTCGCGCCAGCGCAGGTGGCGCAGGGCCTCGCCGCGGAGATGGACCAGGTCCTCGCCGCGGAACGTGATCGTCCCGCCGGTCTGCTCGGCCGGCGGGGCGAGGAGTCGGGCGATGGCGAAGACGAGGGTCGACTTGCCGCAGCCGGACTCGCCGACGAGGGCCACGAACTCGCCCGCCTCGACGGCCAGGTCGACATGGTCGACCGCCCCCACGTCGCCCGCCTCGCTGAGGTAGGCCACGCTCAGGTCGCGGACGTCAAGCAGCGGGACGGCCACGGCGAACCGGCCGGAGGGCCGGGTTGGTGATCTCGTCGAAGGCGTAGTTGAGCAGTGCGAAGGTGGTGCCCAGGACGGCCACGGCCGCTCCCGGCGCCAGGGCCCACCAGGGGTTGCCGCTCTCCAGGGCCCCGTTCTGCTGGGCGTAGTGGAGCATCGTCCCCCACGTGATGTCGTTGCTGTTGCCCAGGCCCAGGAACTGCAGCCCGGCCGCCGTGGCGACGGTGTACGTCGCCGAGCCCAGGAACGAGGCGACGATGAGCGACAGCATGTTGGGCAGGATCTCGGCCACGATGATGTAGCGACGCCGTTCGCCGCGGGCGCGCGCCGCTTCCAGGAAGTCGCGTGTTCGCAGCGCCAGGCCCTGGGCCCGCAGCTGACGGGCGGAGAAGGCCCAGCCGGTCGCCGTGAGGACGGCGATGATGGCGATCGTGCCGCTGCCCTCGAGGTACGTCGACAGGACGATCAGGAGGGGCAGGGTGGGGATGATCAGGAAGACATCGGTCAGCAGCGACAACGCACCGTCCGTGGCGCCGCCGACGTAGGCTGCCGTGACCCCGATCAGGACGGAGACGGCGGTCACGAGGACACCCACGGCGACCGTGATGACGAGCGTCAGCCGAGTCCCCCAGATGAGCTGGGTGAAGACGTCCTCGCCGACCTGGGTCGTGCCCAGGAGGTGGGCCAGCGAGGGACCGACCTGCTGGTCGTAGATGGCGGCCTTCGGGTCGCCCGGGGCGAGGAGCGACGGGACCGCGGCGATCACCGTGATGACCACGAGCAGCAGCAGACCCAGCGTCGCCTTGCGGTTGCGCAGGACGGCACGCGCGACGCCGGCCGCGGCGGCCCGCGCGCCGCGCTCGGGGACCGGCTCGTCGGAGGCGTCGCGGACGGCCACGGCGGTCGTCACCGGCAGGCCCTCACGCCCCGCGCGTGCGCGGGTCGAGCCAGGCCGTGGCCAGGTCGGCGAGGAGCACGCACACGAGGACGGCCAGCGTGTAAAAGAGGAAGAGCGCCTGCTGCAGCGGCAGGTCGTGGTTGGTCGTGCCGGTGAAGAAGAGGTAGCCCAGGCCCGGGTAGGAGAAGGTGTACTCGACGAGGATCGAGCCGCCCAGGACGAAGCCCAGCTGCATGGCGAAGCCGGTCAGGTTCGGCAGGATGGCATTCCGGGCGGCGTAGTCGACCATGATCCGCCACGACGGCAGGCCCTTCGCCCGGGCCATCCGGACGTAGTCCTCCGCCAGCGTCGTGACCATCGTGTTGCGCATCGTGAAGATCCACGTCCCGGCGGTCGTGATGACCAGCGTCGCGCCGGGGAGGATGGCGTGGGCCAGGACGTCCCAGACGAAGGCCAGCGTGGGGGCCGGGGTACTGCCCAGGCTGTAGTTCGACGAGATGGGGAACCAGTGCCAGGCCACTCCCATCACGTACAGCAGGACGAGCGCGATGAAGAAGACGGGGAAGGTCGTGAGGATGAACAGGAGCGGCGACAGCAGGCCGTCCAGCCAGCCGCCTCGCCGCCACGCGCCGACCATGCCCACGACCGTGCCCAGGACGAAGGCGAGGACGGTGGTCACCCCGACCAGCCCGAGCGTCCAGGGCAGGCCCTGGAGGATGACGTCGATGACCGGCGTGCGGGTCGCGGTGAGGCCGAACTGGCCGGTCAGGACGTTGCCCAGGTACTCCACGTAGGCCACCAGGGGGTTCTGGCCGGCCGTCCCGCCGAACTCGACCTCAAGGGCGTGCAGGGCCGCCGGGTTGACCCCGTGGAACTGGGCCAGGACCGCCGTCGCCTCATCCCCGGGCATCAGCCGGGGGATCAGGAAATTGAGGGTCAGGGCCGCCCAGAGGGTGACCAGGAACAGACCGACCCGGCGGACGACGAAGCTCATCAGGCAGCCTTCGCCCGCCGGGTCGCGGTCGTTGCGGACCTACTGGGTGGGGAAGAGGTGCGTCAGCACCACGCCATTGTCCGGCACCGCCCACACCGGTGGCTGGGCATAGGGATCGTCGGGCGTCGGCCACCCGCCGATCGCGGTGGTGTCGTACTGGTACCAGTCGACCCCTTCCACGACCGGGATGACCGGCAGGTCGTCGTTCATCACGCCTTCGATCTTCTGGATGATCTGGACCTGGCCCGCCGCGTCGGCCGCGGCGTAGCTGTTGAACAACGCGTCGGTCGTGGCGTCCTTGTAGCGGGAGTAGTCGGTCGAGCCGATGTTGGCGCCAAGGAGCATCTGCCGCAGTTCGTAGTAGGGCAGCGGGCCGCCGGTCTGCTCGGCGTAGGCGAGCTGGAACTTGCCCGTCTGCAGCTCGGTCGTGTACGTCCCGATGTCCTCGTCGAGGATGTTCGAGATCTCGATGCCGGCCGACTTGAGCTCCTGCTGGATCACCTGGAGGGAGGAATCCCAGTCCGTGTAGCCACTGATGGTCTTGATGGTGAAGGAGAGGCGGTTGCCCTTGGCGTCGGCGTAGATGCCATCGGCACCCTTGGTGAAGCCGGCCGCCTCGAGGGTCGCGTCGGCCTTGGCGGTATCGAAGGTCGTCGTGTCGGCGGCCTTGCTGTACCACGACTGGTAGGTCGGCAGCACGATGCCCGTCTGGTTGGCCGGCGGCTCGTAGCCATCCTCACCGCGTTGGGAGACCGACTGGCGGTCGATGGCCAGGCTGATCGCCTGGCGCACGGCGAGGTTGTTCAGGAGCGGATTCTCCAGGTTGGGGTAGATGGAGACGTCGAGGGTCGCGGGGAACCAGTAGTGGCGATGGACCGGGTCGCCGGCGATGTAGAACGACTGGATGTTGGGGATGTACTGCGCGCCCCACTGGGCCTGGCCCTGGGCCAGCTGGAGGTTGGCCGGGGTGTTGCTCAGGAAGGCCGGGTAGTCGAGCTCCTGGATCTGCGGCACCGGATGGCCCGGCTTGCTCTGCCAGTACGAGGCGTTGCGCATGTACTGGATGTTGTCCTGGCTGCAGTTGGCCATCGTGTACGGGCCGGTGCCGATCGGGGCGGTGTCGGCGTACTGGTCCAGCTTGGCCTGGTCGAGCGAGGCCCACAGGTGCTGGGGCACGATCGGCGTCTGGTCGGCCACGTAGTAGAAGTACGTCTGGGCCGGGCCGGAGAAGGTGAAGACGACCTGGTTCGTACCCTGGGCCGCGACGCCGGTGAGCGGACCGCCGTCGGCCTGCCACAGGGCGTTGATGTCGATGGCGGGGTCGGCCTTCATCGCCTGGAAGGTGTAGACGACGTCCTGCGCGGAGAAGGGCTGGCCGTCGCTCCACGTGACCCCATCGGTGAGGGTGAAGGTGAGCTGGGTATAGGAGCTGTCCCAGCTGGAACTGGCGGCCAGCCACGGCGTCACCGTGTTGCTCCCATCGGCGGCCGTCTGCAGCGCATCGACGAACTCGAGCGGCTCGTAGATGAAGCCCACCGAGGTGATGCTCACGGAGGGGTTGAAGGGGTTGAACTGGCACGTCCAGGTGCTGCCGCTCTCGTTGTCGATGACGAGCTTGCCACCGATCTTGCCCGAGTTGACCGGACCCGACGCGCTCGGCGCGGGTGCGCTTCCGGTGGGAGCGACGCTGGCGGTGGGTCCGCCTCCCGTGGGCGCCAGCGTCGGCGTGGGGGTGGCGCTGGAGGTGCACGCCGCGGCCACCAGGAGCCCGGCGACGAGCATGGTCAGGGACCGAAGGCGTGGCATCGCGACCTCTCCTCGAAGCGGTATGATTAGGAAGGTTACCTTAGGAACCTTGCCCAGTCAAGACGGAAGATGGGTTGCTATTGAGCTTGGCTAATGGTAGCTTTCCTTATCGATGAGCGACCACGGACGACCGAGACGGCGTGAGGCCGGGCAGCCCAGCCTGCTCCGGGCGATCAACCTGCGGGCCGTCTTCGAGCGCATCCGGCTCCGCGGGCCGGTCGGCGCGCCGGAGCTGACGCGGGAGTCCGGGCTGTCCCGGCCGACCGTTGGGGAGGTCCTCTCCCAGCTCCTTGAGCTGGGCCTGGTCAGGCGGGCGGGCACGGCACGCGGATCGCGCGGCCCGGGCGCCCAGCTGTACGCAGTCGACCCAGCCGCGGGGTGGGTCCTGGGCCTGGATATCGGCCGGGAGTGGGTCCGCGCAGCCCTCACCGACCTGACCGGGGTGACCGTGGCGCGGAGCGCCTCGCGCACCGTGTCCACGAGCGCGGCTGCCTTGATCGCCCAGCTGCGAAGCGCCGCCGAGCAGCTGACCACCGAGGCCGCCATCGGCCTGACCGACCTGGACCAGGTCGTGGTGGGCACGCCGGGCGTCATCCGACCGGGGGATGACCACCTGTCGCTCGCCCCGAACCTGCCATCGTGGGAAGGCCCGGAGGTCGTCAGCAGCATCCGCGCCGCCCTGGTAGCGCCCGTGCAGTTCGAGAACGACGTCAATCTCGCCGCCGTGGGCGAACACGTCCAGGGCATCGCCCGAGGGGTCGACGACTTCGTCCTGCTGTCGGTCGGGACCGGCGTCGGCATGGGCGTGATCCTCGACGGCGAGCTGCGGCGCGGGGCGGGCGGCCTCGCCGGTGAGGTCGGCTACCTGGACCTGGACCTGGACCTGGACCGGACGGACGCGCGGCCGCGGGCCGCCTGGGGACGCGGCGCTTTCGAGGCCCTCACGTCGTCGGCGGCGGTCATCGAGCTGGCTCGGGCGGAGGGGTTGACGGGGGTCGCGACCGCCGCCGACGTCTTCGGCCTGGCCCGTGCCGGCGACGTCGCCGCCCGGACGGTCGTGCACGCGGAGGCGCGCCGGCTCGGCCACGCCATCGCGGCGATCGCGGCGGTCCTGGACCCGGAGCTGGTCATCCTCGGCGGCGGCATCGGCGCCGGGGCCGGCGACCTGCTGCTCGGGCCCGTCACCGACACGCTGCAGACGATCTCCCCGTTCTCGCCCCGCCTGGCCGTGTCCTCGCTGGGCAGCGACGCGGTCCTCGCCGGCGCCGCAGCGCTGGGGCTCCGCCCGGCGCTGGACCGGATCTTCGAGCGCGCCGTCCGCCTGAGCGCGACGGCCATCCCGGCCTAGGCGGACGCCGATGGACCCGTCCAGCGACGGTCTCAAGATCGTGGTCGTGGGCGGAGGGTCCACCTACACGCCCGAGCTCTTCGACGGCTTGCCCCGCCTCGCGGCGAGGGTCCCGGTGGCCGAGCTGGTCCTCCACGATATCGCCGCTGACCGGCTCGCCGTCGTCGCCGGCGCCGCGCGGCGCATCGCCGCCGCGCGTGGCTTCACGGGCCGCATCCGCGACACCACCGACCTGGGGGCCGCCCTCGAGGGCGCCGACGCGGTCCTCTTCCAGTTCCGCATCGGCGGCCAGGCCGCCCGCCAGCTGGACGAGACGATCCCCCTGCGGTACGGCTGCATCGGCCAGGAGACGACCGGTGCCGGTGGCCTGGCCAAGGCGCTGCGGACCGTGCCGGTGGCCGTCGAGCTCGCCGACGAGGTCCGCCGGCGGGCCCCCGACGCCTGGCTCATCGACTTCACCAATCCGGTCGGCATCGTCACGCGTGCCCTCCTGGACCACGGCCACCGAGCCATCGGCCTGTGCAACGTGGCCATCGGCTTCCAGCGCCTCTTCGCGGATTGGACCGGGGTCGAGCCGGAGGCCGTGCTGCTGGGGCACGCCGGACTCAACCACCTGACCTGGATCCGCCGCGTCGAGATCCAGGGGCGCGACCGCCTGCCGGAGCTCCTGGCCGACCATGGGACGGAGGTCGCCGAGCGCCTGGAGCTGCCCGTGTCGATCATCGACCTGGTCGGCGGCGTGCCGTCCTACTACCTCCGCTACTACTACGCCCACGACGAGGTCGTGGCGGAGGAGCGCGGGCGACCGAGTCGCGCCGAGGAGGTCCGCGCCCTCGAGGCGCAGCTCCTGGCGGCCTACGCCGACCCTGCGCTGCGGGCCAAGCCGGCCCTCCTTGGCGAGCGCGGCGGGGCGTTCTACAGCGAGGCGGCGCTGGATCTCCTGGCGTCGCTCTTCGATGACCGCGGTGACACCCAGGTCGTGGATGTCCGCAACGGGACGACCATCCCAAGCCTGCCGGCGGAGGCGGTCGTCGAGGTGCCCGCCCGCATCGGCCGCGGCGGGGCCACGCCCATGCCCGTGCCGGCCCTCTCGCCGCACATGGCCGGGCTGACCGCCCACGTCAGCGCCTATGAGGCCCTCGCCGTGCGCGCGGCCGAGGCCGGTGATCGCCGGCTGGCCCTGGAGGCGTTGCTGACCCACCCCCTCGTGGGCCAGCGATCGATCGCCGAGCCGCTCCTGGACGACCTCCTGCGGGTCCATCGCCCGCTCCTGCCCCGATTCACGTGACCGTCCGGCGGATCCTGGCCCTCGACGTCGGCAACTCCAAGACCGACCTCGTCCTGGTCACGTCGGCCGGCGACCTCCTCGCCTGGCGTCGCGGCCCGACGGCCTCGCAGCAGCAGGTGCCCCTGGCCCGGGCGATAGACGCGGTCGCCCGACTGGGACGGGAGGCGCTGGCCGCCGATGGCGGCGGGCGGGCCGACCTGCTCGTGCACTGCGCGGCGGGGATCGACCTGCCCGGCGACGCCCATCGCGTCGAAGCGGGCCTGGAGGGGCTGGACCTTGCCGCCAGCGTCGTCGTGGAGAACGACATCTTCGCCGCCCTGCGTGCGGGCACCGAGGCCGGCCACGGCGTGGCCGTGATCTGCGGCGCGGGGATCAACGCGGGTGGGCTGGCCCGCGACGGCCGGGCGTTCCGGTTCCCCGCCCTCGGCGGGATCACGGGCGACTGGGGTGGCGGCCAGGACCTCGGTCTGCTGGCCCTGGGGGCGGCGGTCCGCGGCGCTGATGGCCGTGGCCCGCGAACCGAGCTGGGGTCCCTGGTGGCGGGTCACTTCCACGTCAGCCGCCCGCTCGCGGTGGCCCACGCCATCTATCGAGGCCGTCTGGAGGAGCTACGGCTGGCCGAGCTGGTGCCCGTCGTCTTCCAGGCGGCCGCGGCCGGCGACGGGGAGGCACGACGCCTCGTGGACCACCTCGCCGACGAAGTCGCCCTGCTCGCCCTCGTCGCGCTCCGCCACCTTGGGCTTCGCCGCGCCGCCAGCGACGTCATCCTGGCGGGTGGCGTGTTCGCCGCGTCAGAGGCCGACTTCCACGGACGGATCGCCCGGACCATCGCGGCGGGTGCGCCGCGAGCGCGGGTGCGGCATCTGGAGGTGCCCCCGGTCCTGGGCGCGGCCCTGCTGGGGCTGGACCGGATCGGCGCCACGGCCGAGGCCCGATCGCGGCTGCGCGATGCGATCAGCCGCGCGGGCGGCCCACTGGGGCGCGTGCAGCGGCAGGCCTGACACCTGCCTCGACCACGCGCATGGCCGCCAGATCATGCGAGAGGCCCCTCCGTGGCGGAGGGGCCTCTCGACGTTGGCGCCGGAGCCGGTAGCCTCGGCTCCGGCGCTCGGCCGGCGCTGCCGGCTTGGATCGGTCAGGCTGGCTGGGCTGCTGTGGTCTGCTCGGGGACGGCCCTCGGGCGGACGTACTTCGTCAGCACCCCGTACAGCACGAAGGCGACCACGAGACCCACGACCCAGCTGTAGTCAGCGAACGGGAAGGGGTCCTTCAGGATCGGGATGATGCCGTTCGCGGGGAACGGCCCATCGGTGCCGGCTGGGGTGTACGAGCCGCCGATCGCGAACACGATCCCGACGAGGAGCGCGACGACGGCCTTCCAGTTCCACCCACGCACGTACTGGTAGATGCCGTTGGCCTTGTACAGGTCGGTCAGCTTGAGGTCGGTCCGGCGGATCCACCAGTAGTCGGCGATCAGGACACCGGCGATGGCGCCGGTGGCGCCGCCGTAGGTGCCCAGCCACGTGAAGATGTACGCGTGGGGGTCGTTGTAGAGGTTCCACGGCTGGATCAGGATGCCGAGCAGCCCGGTGATCAGGCCGCCGGTGCGGAAGCTGATCCTCCGCGGCCAGGCGTTCGAGAAGTCATACGACGGGCTGACGATGTTCGCCGCGACGTTGACCGACAGGGTCGCGACCGCCAGGGTGAACAGCGCGAACACCACGACGATGGGGTTGTTGAACTTGCCGGTCAGGGCGACCGGGTCCCAGATAGCGGTGCCATAGACGACCTGGCTGGCCGACGTCGTCAGGACGGCGAGCAGCGGGAAGACGGTCATCGTGGTCGGCAGGCCAAGGATCTGGCCGTAGGCCTGGGCGCGCTGGCTCTTGCCGAACCGGGTGAAGTCCGGCATGTTCAGCGACAGGGTCGACCAGAAGGCGATCATGGCCATCAACGAGGGGAAGAACACGGGCCAGAACTTGTCGCCCCAGCCGAGCTTGCCGGGGTCGTTGACGATCGGCCCGAGGCCGCCGGCCTGGGACACCATCCAGACGAACAGGAAGACGGCCACGACGAGGACGAACGGGGCCGCCCAGTTCTCGAACCGGCGGATGAAGTCCATCCCGCGCAGGATGATGAAGACGTTCAGGCCCCAGAAGATGATGAAGCTCAGCCACAGGGTCCAGGGCTGCGTGGCGAACGTGCCGACGCCGAAGCTCAGCGTGCTCGCCTTGGTCCAGGAATCGCCCAGGATCGAGCCCATCAGCACGTAGATCGCGCCACCGCCGATCCACGTCTGGATGCCGAACCAGCCGCAGGCGACACCGGCCCGGATGAGGGCCGGCAGGTTCGCCCCGAAGACGCCGAACGACGCCCGGGCGAACACCGGGAACGGGATCCCGTACTTCGTGCCGGCATGGCTGTTGGCCAGCATCGGGATCAGGACGACGATGTTGGCGATCATGATGGTCAGGATCGCCTGGTACCAGGCCATGCCCAGGGCCACGAGGCCGGCGGCCAGGGTCCACGTCGCCACGTTGTGGGCCATGCCGATCCACAGCGCGAGGTAGTTGTAGGTGCTCCAGATCCGCTTGGGCATCGTGACCGGGGCGAGGTCAGCGTTGTGCAGCGGCGAGTCACTCAGGGCGGCGTCCGCCTCCGGCGTCAACTCATGTCGACCGTCGGGGTAGACGACCTCTCCTGGATACGCAGTCGCGGTCATGAGATCCTCCAGCGCACTCCCTTCGCGAGAACCGTCGGCGGAACGAACGACCCTGCCCGGGTCGCCACATCGGTCGTTCTCGATCCACCTCCTCCGTATAGCCGCAGGCCGGCGGGCAGGTCGTCTCAGGCAACCTCGGCGTCGGTCGCGTCAAGGGCGCGATCGATGATCTCGAAGCCTTCACGCAGCTGCTCGGCGGTGATGCAGAGCGGCGGGTTGGTGAAGAACGCGTTCCAGTGGGTCATGGTGTAGAGCCCGGCCGCGCGCAGCCGCGCGTCGAGGGCGGTCATGACGGGCGGGGTCGTGTTGTACTCGGCGATCGGCCGACGGCTGGCGCGATCACGGATCAGCTCGATCACCCCGAACAGGCCGATGTTGCGGACCGCCCCGACACTCGGGTGCCTGGCCTGCACATCCGCGAGGAGGCCGCCCATGACCGGGCCGAGCCGGGCCGCGTTGCCCACCAGGTCGTCGTCGCGGAGCACGTTCACGGCGGCGATCGCAGCGGCACAGCTCACGGGATGGGCCGAGTAGGTCAGGCCGCCATAGTAGACCCGGTCAGCAAAGAAATCGGCCACCCTGCGGCTCATGGCGACGGCGCCGAGGGGCAGGTACGAACTCGTCAGGCCCTTGGCCATCGTCAGGAGATCGGGCACGACGCCCCAGTGGTCCACGGCGAACCAGCGTCCGGTGCGCCCGAAGCCGGCCATGACCTCGTCGGCGATCATCAGGATGCCGTACTTCGTGCACAGCTCGCGGACGCCCTGGAGGTAACCGTCGGGCGGGATCAGGATCCCGTTGGTCCCCGTGACCGTCTCCAGGATGAACGCCGCGATCGTCTGCGGCCCCTCGTACTGGATGACCTCCTCCAGGTAGGCCAGATGCTCGTCCACCGGCTCCGGCGCCTCGCGGCCCCAGCGCCACGGGTCCAGGACCCGGATCACGCCGGGGACGGCGGGCTCGCTCGGCCAGCGCCGGGGATCGCCGGTGACGCTGATGGCCCCGGCGGTCGCCCCGTGGTAGGAGCGGAACCGGGCCATGACCTTCTGCCGCCCGGTGACGAGGCGAGCCATGCGCAGGGCATTCTCGTTGGCTTCCGCGCCGCCCAGGGTGAAGAAGAAGGTCTTGAGGTCGCCGGGCGTCAGCTCCGCCAGCAGCTCGCCCAGGCGACCGCGCACCTCGGTGGCGAACGCGGGTGCGGCGAAGGCGAGGGTATGCGCCTGCTCGGCGATCGCATCTGCCACCCGCCGGTCACCGTGGCCGATGTTGACGCTCATGAGCTGGCTGTTGAAGTCCAGGTAGCGCTTGCCGTCGGCGTCCCAGAAGTAGACGCCCTCGGCCCGGTCCATGACGATCGGGTCGATGTGGGCCTGGGCCGACCAGGAGAAGAAGGTGTACTGCCGATTGAGACGGACGATCTCTTCGGTCGTCATCCGGGGGCGCGCGATGACCATGGCGACAACCCTTTTCTGGGCGCTGGGGCGCGGCTGACGCGATGCCTGATGTAGCCACGTCCGCCGAGGCCCGGATAAGGGCCGGAGAGGCCGGCGTTTCGGGACCTCCGGCCCGTTTCGCCGGCGCCCTTACGCGCGAGCCTTGATCGGTCGATCCAATGGACGGCAGTGACCGGCCGTGTCCCGCCCACTGCCGCGATGGCAGGAGGTACTGATATGCCCCGGACCGTGCGGGCCGCCCTTCTCCAGGCGACCTGGACCGGCGACAAGGAATCGATGATCCAGAAGCACGAGCGCTACGTCCACGACGCAGCGGCCCAGGGCGCCAAGCTGATGCTCTTCCAGGAGCTGTTCTACGGGCCCTACTTCTGCCAGGTCCAGGATCCGCAGTACTACAGCTACACGGAGCACATCCCCGACGGCCCCACGACCAAGCGCATGCAGGCGCTGGCCCGCGAGACGGGCATGGTGCTCGTCGTGCCGATGTACGAAGAGGATTCCCAGACGACGGGCATCTACTACAACACCGCGGCGGTCATCGACGCCGACGGCACGTTCCTGGGCAAGTACCGCAAGACCCACATCCCGCACGTCAAGGGCTTCTGGGAGAAGTACTACTTCCGCCCCGGGAACCTGGGCTACCCGGTCTTCGAGACGGCCGTCGGCAAGGTCGGTGTCTACATCTGCTACGACCGCCACTTCCCGGAGGGCGCCCGGGCCCTGGGCCTGAATGGCGCTGAGATCGTGCTCATCCCGGCGGCCACCAGCCGCGGCCTGTCGGAGTACCTCTGGCGCGTCGAGCAGGTCAGCCACGCCCTGGCCAACGGCTACTTCGTGGGCACCATCAACCGGGTCGGCGTCGAGAAGGAGATCGGCGACGACGACTTCTACGGCCAGAGCTACTTCGTCGACCCGCGGGGCCAGTTCATCGGCGAGGTGGGCGATACCCACAAGGAAGAGCTGCTCGTCCGCAACCTCGACCTCGACTGCATCACGGAGGTCCGCCAGACCTGGCAGTTCTACCGCGACCGCCGGCCAGAGGCCTACGGGGACCTGATCAAGCCCTAGTCCAGGCGGCGTCCAGCGAATACACCGCGGCCGCGCCGGTCCCGGGTTCCCGCCGACCCGGGACCGCGCGGGCGCTCCCAGCCACAAGGAGGAACGGATGCGCACCCTCATCAAGGGCGGCACCATCGTCAATGCCGATGCCATGACCCGGGCGGACGTCCTCGTGGAGGGCGAGGAGATCGCCCTCATCGGCGTCGACCTCGACGTCGCGGCCGACACCGTCGTCGATGCCACCGGCAAGTGGGTCATCCCGGGCGGGATCGACGGTCACACCCACATGCAGCTGCCGTTCGGCGGCACCTTCGCCAAGGACACCTTCGAGACCGGCACGCGGGCGGCAGCCTTCGGCGGCACCACCACGATCATCGACTTCGCCGTCCAGCCGCGAGGCGGAACCCTGCGCCAGGGCCTGGACGAGTGGCACGTGAAGGCCGACGGCAAGGCCTGCGTCGACTACGGCTTCCACATGATCGTCTCCGACATGCGGGACGACCTCCTGCCGGAGATGGACCGCCTCGTCGAAGAGGGCATCACCGACTTCAAGCTCTTCACCGCCTATCCGGGCGTGTTCCTGAGCGACGACCCGTCGATCTTCAAGGCACTCCGCCAGACGACGAAGAACGGCGGCCTGATCCTGGTCCACGCGGAGAACGGCCCCGTGATCGACGTGGTCGCGGCCGACCTGGTGGCCGGGGGCACGACCGATCCGATCGGCCACGGCCTGGCTCGCTACCCGGTCTTCGAGGGTGAAGCCACCAACCGCGTGATCCGCCTGGCCAAGGCGGCCGGCGCCCCGGTCTACTTCGTCCACCTGTCGGCCAAGGAGGCCCTGGACGAGGTCCGCCGGGCCCGCGATGAGGGCCTGCCGGTCTTCGCCGAGACTTGCCCTCAGTACCTGTTCCTGGGCCTGGACGACCTGGGCCACGGCTTCGAGGGCGCCAAGTTCGTCTGCTCGCCGCCGCTGCGCGACCGCAAGGGCGGCCACCAGGAAGAGCTGTGGAAGGGCCTCATCGCCGACGACCTGCAGCTGGTCGGGACGGACCATTGCCCGTTCGACTTCCATGGCCAGAAGGAGCTGGGCCGGGGCGATTTCCGCAAGATCCCGAACGGCCTGCCCGGTGTCGAGGAGCGGGTGGACCTGCTCCATGACGGCGGGGTCGTGACGGGCAAGATCAGCCCGAGCCGCTGGGTCGAGCTCATCTCGACCGCGCCGGCGCGGATGTTCGGCCTGCCGCGGAAGGGCTCCATCGCGGTCGGGCTCGACGCCGACGTGGTGGTCTACGACCCCGCCCGGAAGCATGTCCTCAGCGCGACGACGCACCACATGGATGTCGACTACTCGTGCTACGAGG
Organism: Candidatus Sulfotelmatobacter sp.; assembly: GCA_035622975.1. Classification (GTDB taxonomy): domain Bacteria; phylum Chloroflexota; class Limnocylindria; order Limnocylindrales; family CSP1-4; genus DASPUH01. Next base: position 808 of record DASPUH010000136.1, on the reverse strand, counting down.
GACGCGAGGTCACGGGCGGCGCGGACGTCGTCCTCTCGCGCGGCCGGATCGTCGTCGACCACGGCAAGTGGCTGGGGAGCGCCGGTCATGGCCGGTTCCTCCGCCGCGAGCCGCGCGGCTTCCCGGCCATGGCGCCGGGCCGCATCGATCGTGTGCCGACCTCGGTCGGCTGACCTGTCAGAGCCACCATGCGCCGGCTCGCCGATCTGACGAGCCGGCGTCCCACTCCCATCGCAGATAGGGGGTCCGAGAAGTGAGCCTCGACGTCTCGGTCGAGCGGGCGCTCGACCCATTCCTGCCTCTGCCGGCCTTCAGCGCTCAGGCAGCCCGGACGGAAGCGGAACGGTGCCTCTACTGTTTCGACGCCCCCTGTGCCCAAGCCTGCCCGACGGGCATCGACGTCCCGTCCTTCATCCGCAAGATCGCCACGGGCAACCTTGAAGGCGCCGGCCGCACGATCCTGGCGGCCAACCCGCTCGGCGGCACCTGCGCCGCCGCCTGCCCGGTGGAACGCCTGTGCGAGGGCGTCTGCATCCGGGCCCAGCTTGACGCACCGATCGCGATCGGACGCCTGCAGCGCCACGCTATCGACGCGCTCGCCGCGAGCGGCGAACCCTTCTTCACGCCGGGACCGGCGGCGGCGGCCAGCGTCGCCGTCATCGGCGCAGGCCCGGCCGGGCTGGCCTGCGCGGCCGAGCTGCGCCGCGTCGGTGCCGCGGTGACCGTCTACGACGCCAACCCCCGGGCCGGCGGCCTGGGTGACCACGGCATCGTCCCGTGGCGCCTGCCGCGCGACATCGTGGCCCGC
>DASPUH010000135.1:0-2150 GCA_035622975.1 Candidatus Sulfotelmatobacter sp. | reverse complement strand
TCCACGAACGCATCCGGGAAGTCGTACGAACCGGTGATCACGTTGAACAGGCCGGCCGGGAACTTGGAGGGGTCGGCGGCCGCGTCGGTGTAGCCGTGGTCGGCGATCGTCTTGACCTTGAGCCCGGTGATGCGCCCCTCCTTGGTCGCCGCCAGCTCGGCATGGATGTGGTAGTCCCGCGCGAACGAGTCGGCCTGCAGGTTCTCCGAGCGGTCCTCGATCCACTTGACCGGCTTGCCGGTCAGGAAGGAGGCCGCGACCGCCAGCACGTAGCCGGGATAGACCGGCACCTTGCCGCCGAAGCCGCCGCCGATGTCATGCGTCTTGACCCGGATGTTCTGCTCGTAGATGGGCAGGCCGGCCCCCGCCGCCACAAGCGCCACCACCGTGCGGATGGCGTGCGGCGCCTGGCTCGTCATGTGCAGCGTCAGCTGTTGGCGGATGGGGTTCCAGTCGGCCACGCAGCCGCACGTCTCGATGGAGGCGACGTGGATGCGCGGGATGTAGATGTCCTCGGCCACCCGCACCTCGGCGGCCGCCAGCGCGGCGTCCGTCTTGGCCGCGTCGCCCGACTGCCAGTGCCAGATGTGGTTGTTGGCCTTGTCCGGCCCGCGATCGGGGCGCAGGACCGGGGCGTCCGCCTGGAGGGCCTTGAAGGGGTCCACGACGACCGGCAGCGGCTCGTAGTCCACCTCGACGGCGGCGACGCCGTCCGCCGCGGCGTAGCGCGAGGTGGCGATGACGGCCGCCACTTCCTGCGCCTGGTACATGACCGTGTCCACGGGCAGCACCATCTGCATGTCGCCGGCCAGGGTCGGCATCCAGGCGAGCTTGTAGCCCTCCAGGTCCTTGCCCGTGACCACGGCGGCCACGCCCGGGACCTGGAGCGCCTTGGACGCGTCGATCGACTTGATCCTGGCGTGCGCATAGGGCGAGCGGACGATGTCCAGCCAGAGCTGGCCCGGCAGGTTGACGTCCTCGATGTACTCGCCCTTGCCCTGGATGAAGCGCGGGTCCTCCTTGCGCTTGACGGAGTGCCCCATGCCCCCCACTTCGGGCGTCGTGTGGGTCGCGATCTCGGTCATCGCCGCTACCTCGCCGCGACCGGCTCGGCGGTCGCCTCGTGGGCGGCCCGCATCTCGCCGGCCGCCTGCTGGATGGCCTTCACGATGTTGACGTAGCCGGTGCAGCGGCAGAGGTTACCGGCGATCCCTTCGCGCACCTCGTGGTCGGTCGGGTCGGGGTTCTCCCCCAGCAGCCAGCTGGCCTCCATGATCATGCCCGGGGTGCAGAAGCCGCACTGCAGGCCGTGCTGGTCCCAGAACGCCTGCTGCAGCGGGTGGAGGGTCGCGCCCGCGGCCATGCCCTCGATCGTCGTGATCGTGCCGCCGTCGGCCTGGGCGGCCAGCATCGTGCAGGACTTGGCGGTGCGGCCGTCGACGATGACGGTGCAGGCGCCGCAGTTGCTCGTGTCGCAGCCGACGTGCGTCCCAGTAAGCCCGAACGTGTCGCGAAGGAGATGGACCAGCAGGAGGCGCGGCTCGACGTCGGCCTCCCGCGCCTCGCCGTTGACGGTGACGGTGACGTGACGAGTGCTCACGGGGACCTCCTACGCCGTCGCCTGGAGGCGCGCCGCGGCAGCGGTGAGCGCCCGGATCGTCATCTCGGTGACCATGGCCCGCTTGTAGTCGACCGGGCCGTGGCGGTCCTCCGCCGGCCGGCTCTGCTCCGCGGCCGCCTCAGCGGCCTGGCGGAAGATGGCCGGCCCGGGATGGGCCCCGACCAGCTGGCCCTCCGCCTTGGTGGCCGCGAACGGCGTCTCGGCCACGGCGGTCAGGCCGATCCCGGCCTGGTCGATCCGGCCGTCGCTGCCTAGGTGGAGCTGGACCGCCACCCCGACCGTGGCGAAGTCGCCCGCCCGTCGCTCCAGCTTGCGATACACGGAGGCCGTGCCGGGCGCCGGGGTGGGGATGCGGATCTCGACGAGCAGCTCGTCCGGCTCGATGGCCGTCTGGAACGAGTCGATGAAGAAGTCGCGTGCGGCGATCTCGCGGTCGCCCTTGACGCTGCGGCAGACCAGCGTTGCGCGGGTGGCGATGAGGACCGCCGGCCAGTCGGACGATGGATCGGCGTGGGCGCAGGAACCGCCG
>DASPUH010000134.1:0-6312 GCA_035622975.1 Candidatus Sulfotelmatobacter sp. | reverse complement strand
CCAGGATCGCAAGGGCCGGCTGGCGATGACGCTCGCACACGAGCGCGGTTGGCGCGCCACCTCAGTGACACGGTTGCTCGTCGTGGGGAGAGTCGCACCGCCCGTCGCCGCGTCGAGGCCCACCCCGCGACGTTCGGGGTCTCCTACCCGCTTCAGGGCAGGGCCGCCCGGCGCTGGTTAGCCGAACCGACCCTTCCGGCGCCGGCCGGTGCCCTGCTGTTCTTGTCAGGTGCTCATGAGCTGAGCACTCGTCACCGCGTGGCGGCCCGATCGTCGCCAGGTGCTCACGACACGAGCGGTTGACGACGATTCGGCCGATCCACGTGACGAGTGCTCACCTGGCGAGCACGTGACGAAGGCAGGCACGGGGGGAAGGTCCAAGGTGCCCCGGCCGAGCGCGCGCGAGCGAGCGTGCGCTCGGCAGCAGGGCCGCAGGCAGCTCAACCTGAGCGGCCGGAAACCGGCGGCCATTGGCCCGCCCCCCCCCGCACGGGGGTGCCCGGTGGCCGAGTCGCGCTGGCGCTACGGGCGAGGCCGAGGCCGAGGCCACTCGGGGCCGGCCTAGACCTCCTTGAACTCGCCCTCGACCGCTTCGTCGCCCTCGTCCGCGGGCTTCTCGCCCGAATCGCCGGATCCGGCCGACCCGCCGGCGCCGCCCGTGCCGTCGGCGCCCGGCGCGTCGCCGTCACCGCCCGACGAGCTGCCGCCGCTGCCGCTTGCCTGGTAGGCGGCCGTACCGACCTTCTGGAGCTGCTCGGCGAGCGCCTGGGCGGTGCTGCGCACCTTGTCCATGTCGTTGCCCTTGAGGGCCTCGCGGACCGCCTCGACCGCGCGCTCCGTCGCGGCCCGGGCGTCGGGCGCCACCTTGTCGCCGAGGTCGCGCAGGGTTCGCTCGGCCTGGAAGGCCAGGGCATCGGCCTGGTTGCGCGTCTCGACCTCGTCGCGCCGCTTGCGGTCCTCCTCGGCGTGCTCGGTGGCCTCGCGGACCATCTTGTCCACGTCCTCCTTGGACAGCATGGAGGACGCCGTCACGCGGACCTGCTTCTCCTTGCCCGTGGCGCGGTCCTTGGCCTTCACGTCGAGGATGCCGTTGGCGTCGATGTCGAAGGTGACCTCGATCTGCGGCACGCCGCGCGGTGCGGACGGGATGCCGTCCAGGATGAACGTGCCCAGCGTCTTGTTGTCGCCGGCCATCTCGCGCTCGCCCTGGAGGATGTGGATCTCCACCTGCGGCTGGTTGTCGCTGGCGGTGGAGAACGTCTGGCTCTTGGAGGTGGGGATGGTCGTGTTGCGGTCGATCAGGCGGGACATCACGCCGCCGAGGGTCTCGATGCCCAGCGACAGCGGCGTGACGTCGAGCAGCAGGACGTCCTTGACATCGCCCGCCAGCACGCCGGCCTGGATAGCCGCGCCGACGGCCACGACCTCGTCGGGGTTGACGCCCTTGTGCGGCTCCTTCCCGCCGAAGAGCGCCTTGACCGCCTCCTGGACCGCCGGCATGCGCGTCTGGCCGCCCACGAGGATGACCTCGTCGATATCGCCGGGCTTGAGACCGGCATCCTTGAGGGCGGCCAGCACGGGACCCTTGGTCCGCTCGATGAGGTCCGCCACGAGGTCTTCCAGCTTGGCCCGGGTAAGGGTCATGACGAGGTGCTTGGGACCGCTCGCGTCGGCGGTGACGTAGGGCAGGTTGATCTCGCTCTGGGCGGCCGTGGAGAGCTCGATCTTGGCCTTCTCGGCGGCCTCCTTGAGGCGCTGCATGGCCTGGGCGTCCGACTTCAGGTCGATGCCCTGGTCCTTCTTGTACTCGCTGAGCAGCCAGTCGATGACCCGCTGGTCGAAGTCGTCGCCGCCGAGGTGCGTGTCGCCGTTGGTGGCCTTGACCTCGAAGACACCGTCGCCCAGCTCGAGGATGGAGATGTCGAATGTGCCGCCGCCGAGGTCGTAGACGGCGATCTTCTCGTCCTTCTTCTTGTCCAGGCCGTACGCCAGGGCGGACGCGGTGGGCTCGTTGATGATGCGCTTCACGTCCAGGCCGGCGATGCGGCCGGCGTCCTTGGTCGCCTGGCGCTGCGTGTCGTCGAAGTAGGCGGGGACGGTGATGACCGCCTCGGTGACCTTCTCGCCAAGGTAGGCCTCGGCGTCAGTCTTGAGCTTCTGCAGGATCATGGCGCTGATCTCCGGGGGCGTGTAGCTCTGCCCGTCGGAGACGTTGACCTTGACGCCGTCGTTCTTGCTGTCCCGCTCGACCTTGTAGGGCACCAGCTGGAGGGTCCGCCGGACCTCCGGGTCGTCCCACCGCCGGCCCATGAAGCGCTTGATCGAGTAGATCGTGTTGTGCGGGTTGGTGATCGCCTGGCGCTTGGCGACCTGGCCCACGAGCCGCTCGCCCGACTTGGTGAAGGCGACCACCGAGGGCACGGTGCGGCCGCCCTCGGCGCTCGGGATGACGGTCGGTTCGCCCGCCTCCATGACCGCCACGACCGAGTTCGTCGTGCCCAGGTCGATACCGATGATCTTGCCCATGGTGTCAGTCCTCTTGTGCTGGAGCAGCCGGGTGGCCGGGGTTGCGGGCCACGCTCACCAGCGCCGGGCGCAGGACCCGGTCGCGGATGCGGTAGCCCCGTTGGAGTTCGTTCAGGACGGTGTCGTCCGGGGCGCTGGAGGTCTCCTCGTGCACCACGGCTTCGTGCTGCCGGGGGTCGAATGGCAGGCCGACCGCCGCGATCGGGGTCACGCCCTCCGATTCGAGCAGCTGACGCAGCTTGCGATCGATGGCTCCGATGCCCTCGATCCAGCCGTTACCGGTCAGCTCGGGCGGCACGGCGGCCATGGCCCGGTCGAAATCGTCGGCCACGGCCAGCACCTTGAGGAGCAGCAGCTCGTTGGCCAGCCCCAGGGTGGCCTCCCGCTCCTGTTCCGTGCGGCGCTTGAAGTTGGCGAAATCGGCGGCCGCGCGCTGCCAGCCGGCGCGGTTGTCACCGGCCTCCTGCTGGGCCGCGGCGAGCTCGCCGCGGAGCGCCTCCACCTGCGCCAGCAGCTGGGTCGCGCTGGGCGTCTCCAGGGCGTCGATGCGCTCCTGGGCGCGGGTCCGGTGAGCGTGGTGGCGCTCGGGGGGATGGTCGGTCATGGGTTCGACTCGCTCAGGCGTACAGGTGGTCGACGAGTTCGTTCATCAGGCCGCTCACGTAGCGCACGGTGCCGATCGCCTGCGGGTACGCCATGCGCGTCGGACCGAGCACGCCCACGACGCCGGAGGCCCGGCCCGGCCGACCGTAGGGGGCCAGGATGAGCGCCACGTCGCGCATCTCCCGGGCGCGGTTCTCGCTGCCGATGTAGACGCGCACGTCGCCTGCGCGGGTCACGTCGTGCACCACGTCGCCGAGGTATTCGCGGTCCTGCAGGACGCGGAAGACGCGCCGGAGCTTCTCGCTCTCGGAGAACTCGGGCGCCTCCATGACGTTGAGCAACCCCTCGCTGAAGACATCGTCGACGGCCGTGGCGTCGATCTCCCGAAGGGCCGCCAGGATGCGCGCCCCGGCCCGAGCGGCCAGGCGGTCAGCGTCGGTCTGGAGCGGCCAGTCGGGCAGCTGCCGCGCCAGCTGGCGGGCCGTGCGGCCCACGGTGAGCTGATTGAGGCGGACGGCGGCCGCGTCCAGATCGGCCTGGTGGGCGACGACCTCGAGCGGCAGGAGGAGCTGCTTGACCGGCCCCTCGGCCACCACGAGGACGAGGCTGGCCAACCGCTCGCCGCTGGAGACGAGGTCGACGCGGCGCAGGCGGGCGGCCTCCGACTTGGCCGGCGTGGCCAGCCCGGCGACGTGGGTGAGGCCGGCGAGCGTCGCGGCCGCGAGGCGGAACCACTGTTCGCTGGCATACTCGACCTGCCCGAACTGGTGGCGGATCATGAGCTGGTCGACCGGCGCCAGGGGGGCCGGCGTGCGCCGCTCGACGAACAGCCGGTAGCCATGGTCCGTCGGCACGCGACCGGCGCTCGTGTGCGGCTGCATGAGGTAGCCGGCGCGCTCGAGTTCGGCCATCACGTTGCGCACGGTCGCCGAGCTGACGCCCAGGTCGTGCTTCAGCACCAGCGCCACGCTGCCTACCGGCAGCGCCGTGGCGACGTATTCCTCGATGACGGCCCACAGGATCTCCGCCGAGCGCGGGTCGAGCGGGCCGGGGCGTTCCCTGCGGCGCGCCACGGGCGATTCCCTCGGTTCATCCGGTCGTTCTGGGTCTGGTTAGCACTCACGCACGGAGAGTGCTAACGTGACGAGCGCATCGTACCAGCCACGATGGCGGGGTGTCAACGGGCCGCGCGACCGTTCACACCAGGCGAGCGAAGACCTCATTGCTCAGCAGCCGGCCGCGCCTTGTCAGGACCGTTCGAGCGTGCGGTCCGGCTGCCACGAGGCCCGCCTCGCGACCCCAGTCGAGCGCCGGCACGACGGCCGGCAACGCGGCCAGGTCGGGCCCGATCCCCTCCGCCAGTCGCAGCCCCAGGATCGCCGCCTCGGCGATGACGGCCCGCTCGTCCAGCCGCTCGCCTCCCCCCGGCGGGAGCCGCGGGGCGGAACCGTCGGCGGGGTGGAGCGCCGCCAGGTACGCGTCCAGGCGTGCCGCGTTCCAGCGTCGCTCGCGGACCCCGTCGAACGCGTGAGCGCCTGGCCCCACCGCCTCGTACGGCAGGCGCCGCCAGTAGACCAGGTTGTGCCGACTCTGCTGACCGGGTCGGGCGAAGTTGGACAACTCGTACCAGGCGAACCCGGCCGCGGCCAGGCGCTCGTCCAGCTGCTCGTACATCGCGGCGGCCCGGTCGGTGTCCTGCTCGGCCAAGGCCGCGGCACGCCACCGCCGGGCGCCCGGTCGCGTCGGCAGATGGTCGCCCAGCGGGCCCGTGAGGCCCTCGGCCTCGGGGTCGTCCAGGGTCAGGCCGTAGGCCGACACGTGAGCGGGGTCCAGGGCGAGGGTCGCCTCCAGCGTCGCCGCCCAGGTCGCCAGGGTCTGGCCCGGCACGTCGTAGAGCAGGTCGAGGCTGACTGACGGCAGGCCTGCTGTCCGTGCGCTCCGCACGGCACGGCCGACGTCGACCGGGCTGTGGCGGCGGCCCAGGCGTCGCAGCTCGGCCGCGTCCAGGCTTTGCGCGCCCAGGCTCAGCCGGTTGATCCCGGCCGCCCGGAAGCCGGCCAGGTCGCCCAGGTCGTCGGGCCCGGGGTTGGCCTCGAGCGTGATCTCCGCCTCGCTCGCCAGGCCGAACCGCCGTTCCACGAGGTCCAGCAGCTCAGCCACCCGCGCCGGCGGCACGAGTGACGGGGTCCCGCCACCGAGGTACACGCTTCCCAAGGGCGGGCGGGCCGGGCCGGGCGGCCCGAAGGCGGCGTCGTGGCGGTCGGCACGCAGGCGGATCTCCTCCAGGACGGCCTCCACGAGCGCGTCGACCCGGTTGCGCGGCCCACGCGCCGCCGCCCCCGTGTAGACGACGAAGTCGCAGTAGGGACACAGGCTCAGGCAGAACGGCAGGTGGACGTAGAGCGCGACCGGCGGCCGCCGGCCCGTCACAAGCGCTGGGCGGCGGGGACCGTCGGCTCGTCGGCGACCTGCCAGCCATCGGGTGGCAGGCGATCCTCCGCGACCTCCTCCGGCTCCTCCCCCGGTGGCCGGACCTGGCCGGCGTGGCCGGTGCAGACGAAGATGGCGAACCGGGCGATGCCATGCCCGACGACCGCGGCGCCGATACCCCCGGTCGCCACGACCGTCGCGCCCGCCGCGACCGCCAGGGCCAGGGACATCAGGAGCATGGCGTGGCTGCGGCCGGGTGCCCCGAGGCGGGTGGCCAGGCCGTACACCAGGGCCTGGATGGCGATCGCACCGGTGGTGGGCAGGCCGGCCGCCAGCAGCAGACCCATGAAGGCGCCCCGGAAGGCGACCTCGTCGATGAGCGCCGTGCCGAGGGCGTTGGCGATGGCTCCCGGATAGGTGCGCGCGGGCGGAAGGCGGAGGTGCCCGTAGCGCAGCCAGGCGAACGCCGCAGCCACACCGGCCCCGGCCGCACCGAACGCGAGGCCCAGCCCCACGGCCGTGACACGGTCGCTGCCGAGGGCCAGGCCCAGGGTCGCCCCGGGGGTCGGGTGGACCACGAAGATGCCCGCCGCGATGGCCAGGCCGACCGCGTACCACGCCAGGCGGCTCGCCCCGGCTCGCCAGCCCCGGCCGGCCGCGTCATCGTCGTACTCGGCGGCGCCGAAGCGGGCCGCATCCAGGCGCAGGATGACCAGCAGCCCGGTGAAGGCCACCACGATGAGCACGCGGAGA
>DASPUH010000133.1:0-66351 GCA_035622975.1 Candidatus Sulfotelmatobacter sp. | reverse complement strand
GTCTGCGTGAGCGTGACGGGTGAGCTGGGCCAGCCGTCCGTGGTGGTGACCCTGACCGGTCGTTGATCCGCGGCGCAGGCCGCCGACTATCATGCCGGCATGGCTGACCGGCCCCTGAAGGTCCTCATCGCCAAGCCCGGCCTGGACGGCCACGATCGCGGCGCCAAGGTGCTCGCCCGCGGCCTGCGGGACGAGGGCTTCGAGGTCATCTACACCGGCCTGCGCCAGACGCCGGAGATGATCGTGGCGGCGGCCCTCCAGGAGGATGTGGACGTGGTCGGGTTGTCCATCCTCTCGGGCGCCCATATGACGCTCCTGCCGCGGATCACGGCCGGCCTCAAGGCGGAGGGCCTGGACGACGTACTGGTGACGGCCGGCGGGATCATCCCCGATGACGACATCCCGGCCCTCAAGTCGGCCGGCGTGGCCGAGGTCTTCGGGCCGGGCACGACCATCGGCGAGGTGGCCGAGTTCCTGCGCGCCAACGTCCACCGGCGCGACGCGGCGTGACCGGCCGCCCGGCCGGGGCGGCCACGGCGAGCGACGGCGGGGAGCTGGCCGACCGGGCCCGCGCGGGCGACCGCCGCGCGCTGGCCCGGTTGCTCACGGCGGTGGAGAACCGCACGCCGGCCGGTGAGCAGGCGTTGCGAGCCCTGTACCCGCTCGCCGGCGCGGCGCACCTCGTCGGCATCACGGGTGCGCCGGGTGCGGGCAAGAGCACCCTCGTGGCCGCGCTCACGTCCGTCGCGCGCCTGGCCGGACGGCCGGTGGCCATCCTCGCCATCGACCCGTCCTCGCCGATCACGGGCGGGGCGATCCTGGGCGACCGCGTGCGCATGCAGCAGCATGCCGGCGACCGCGACGTCTTCATCCGCTCGATGGCCGCCCGCGGCCACGCGGGAGGGCTGGCGCCGACGACCGTCGCCGCGGCCGCCGTTCTCGACGCGGCCGGCTTCGACCTGATCCTCATCGAGACGGTCGGCACGGGCCAGAGCGAGGTGGAGGTCGCCGCCATCGCCGACACGACCGTCGTGGTGGAGGCGCCGGAGATGGGCGACGAGGTCCAGGCGATCAAGGCCGGCCTGCTGGAAGTGGCCGACCTCGTGGTCGTCAACAAGGCCGACCGGCCGGGCGCGCATCGCACGGCGGCCCAGCTGCGGGCGATGCTGACGGTCGGGGCCCAGCAGGACCGGGCCGCGCTGGCCGCCGGCCGGCCGCGGCCGAAGCGGCCGGAGGTGCTCCTCGCGACCGCCGCCACCGGGGACGGGGTGGCGGACCTGCTTGGCGCCCTGGATCGACGCCGGCCCGCGGGCGCTGACCTGGGACCCGCGCGGGTCGCCAGGGCCCGCGTCCAACTCGACGGCATCCTGGCCGACCGGCTGCGCCACCGCCTCGACGAGCCGGGGCTCGCCCCCGTCGTGGACCAGTTGACGGCCGAGATCGCCGCCCATCGCCTGGATCCCTATGCGGCGGCGGATCGTCTGCTGGCTGCGCTGGCGGTAGGCTGAGCACATGGCCCCCACCAGGTCGGCTGCCACTACCCGCCGCGCCGCCGCCCCGGCCGGTCCGGGCGCGGCCGTCGTCTGTGGCGCCGGGCTCATGGGCCACGGCATCGCCCAGGTCCTGGCCGCGGCAGGTCACCGCGTCGCCCTGTATGAGCCCGAGATCGCGCGCGCGGAGGCGGGCCGGGCGCGCATCGCCGGCAACCTCGAACGGGCCGTGGCCAAGGGCCGCCTGGCGCAGGCCGACGCGGCCGCCCAGCTGGCCCGCATCCGCACGTCCGACTCGCTGTCCGAGGCGGCGGCCGGCGCCTCGCTGGCCATCGAGGCCGTGTTCGAGGACGCGGACGTGAAGGCCACCCTGCTGGCCGACCTGGATGCGTTCCTGCCGGCGCGGGCGATCATCGGCAGCAACACCAGCTCGATCTCCATCACCCGGCTGGCCCGCGCGGTGTCGCCGGCGCGCCGGCCGCGCGTCGTGGGCACCCACTTCTTCAGCCCGGTGCCGGTCATGCCGCTCCTGGAGATGGTCATGGGCGCCGAGACCAGCGACGCCACGGCGCGCCACGTCCGCGCCATCGCGGCAGCGACCGGCAAGGAGCTCATCGTCAGCCGCGACCGGCCGGGCTTCCTGGTCAACCGCATCCTGATGCCCCTGCTGGGCGAGGCGATGCGGGCGTACGAGGAGGGGGTCGGCACGGCGGAGGACATCGACACTGGCGCCCGCCTTGGGCTGCGCCACCCGATGGGCCCGCTGGAGCTGGCCGACTTCATCGGCCTGGACGTCTGCCTCCACGTCATGGAGGTGCTTCACGAGGGTTTCGGCGCGCCGCACATGGCGCCGCCGCCGGTGCTGCGCCAGTTGGTGGACGCCGGGTACCTGGGCCAGAAGTCGGGCCGCGGCTTCTACGTGTACCCCCGCCCAGCGCGGGAGCCCGGACGATGAGCGCCCCGCGCGCGATGGCCGCAGGTCGCAGTGGCGACGTCTTCATCGTCTCGGCCGTCCGCACGCCGATCGGCCGCTTCGGCGGTGCCCTCGCCGACGTCCCGGCCACGACCCTCGGCGGCATCGCCATCGGCGCCGCCGTGGAGCGGGCCGGCGTGGCGCGCGATGGGGTCGACGAGGTCCTCATGGGCCAGGTCCTGCAGGGCGGAGCCGGCCAGGCGCCGGCGCGCCAGGCGGCGCTGGCGGCCGGACTGGCCGACACGACCAGCGCCACGACCATCAACCGCGTCTGTGGGTCCGGCCTGAAGGCCATCATGCTGGCCGCCGCGGAGATCCGGGCCGGCGACGCCGAGGTGGCCGTCGCGGGCGGCATGGAGAACATGGACCAGGGACCGTACCTGTTGCGGAAGGCCCGCTTCGGCTACCGTCTGGGCGCCGGCGAGCTGGTCGACAGCACGGTCACCGACGGCCTGTGGTGCGCCATCGAGGGCTGCCACATGGGCACCCATGCCGAGCGGGTCGCGGTCCACGAGCGGGTCAGCCGGGCCGATCAGGACGCGTTCGCGCTGGCCAGCCACCAGAAGGCCATCGCGGCCATCGACGCCGGGCGTTTCGCCGATGAGATCGTGCCCGTGCCGGTCCGCCACGGCCGCGAGGAGGTCCTCTTCAGCGTCGACGAAGGACCCCGGCGCGACACGTCCGCCGAGGCCCTCGCTCGCCTCAAGCCCGCCTTCGACCTGCCGGTCGGCGATGAGGGCCCAGCGGACGGGCAGGGCACGGTGACGGCCGGCAATGCCCCGGGCATCACCGATGGGGCAGCGGCCACGGTGGTCGCCAGCGAGCGCGCCGTGGAGCGGCTGGGCCTCCAGCCACTGGCCCGCATCGTCGGCTATGCCCAGGCCGAGGTCGCGCCGCGCTGGCTCTTCCTCGCCCCGGTCCAGGGCGTCAGGCGGCTGCTGGCCCGCGTGGAACTGCCGCTCGAGGCCTTCGACCTCATCGAGATCAATGAGGCCTTCGCGGCGCAGGTCCTCGCCGACGGCCGCGAGCTGGGTTTCGACTGGTCGCGCGTCAACGTCAACGGGGGCGCCATCGCGCTCGGGCACCCCATCGGGGCAAGTGGCGCCCGTATCGTCGCGACGCTCGTCCACGAGCTGCGGCGCCGGCAAGGACACTATGGGCTGGCGACCCTGTGCCTGGGCGGCGGCGGCTCCGTCGCCATGGCCTTCGAGCGCGTCTGAGGAGACCTATGCAGCGCATCGCCCTTGTCACCGACTCGGCGGCCGACCTGCCGGACGACCTGGCCGCGGCCCTCGGGGCCACCGTCGTGCCCCTCCTCGTCTACTTCGGGGAGGAGGAGATCCGGGCCAGTGACCTCCCGCCGCTGGCGTTCTGGGAGCGCATGGCCACGCCGGGCGCGCCCCTGCCGCGGACCGCGGCGTGCAGCCCGGCCGACTTCCTCACGGCGTTCCAGGCCTGCTTCGATGGCGGCGCCGAGGCGATCATCTGCGTCACCGTGGGGGGCAAGCTGTCGGCGACCCTCAAGAGCGCCCAGATCGCGGCCCAGCAGCTGGCCCCGCGTGAGATCTACGTCATCGACAGCGAATGTGCCTCGATGGGGGAGGGCCTCCTGCTGCAGGTGGCGGCCGCCCTGCGTGAAGCGGGCGAGCCCGCCGCTGTGATCGCCGAGCGGACTGTGGCCCGAGCCGCCGACCTAAGCTTCTACGTGGCCCTGGAGACGCTCGAATACCTGCGTCGCGGCGGCCGCATCAGCGGCGCGCAGGCGGCTATCGGTTCGGTGCTCGCGGTCAAGCCCATCATCACCATCAAGGACGGGGTCGTGGAGGCCGTCGATCGGGTGCGCACCCGGAGCCGGGCCAGGGAACGGCTGCTGGAGCTGATCACCGCCAGGCCGCTCGATCGGGTCGCCATCCTGCACGCCAGGACGGCGGACATCGAGGCCTTCCGCGAGGAGGTGATGGCCCGCAGCGGCATCGCGCCGGAGCGTGTGTCCACGGCCGTCATCGGCGCCAGCATCGGGCCGCACGTGGGCCCCGGGGCGTACGGCGCGGTGTGTCTATACCGCCCGTCCTGACGGGACCTTCGGCCCATCCGGGCGTCCGGAGGCCCGGTGTAGACTGCCGGCGTCGTCTAGCGAGTCGGCCCGCTCCGATCGTCAGGGGCCCGGCGCTCGCGCTTTGAGGGTTCCACTCGATGACTACCGAGCAGGTCGCCACGCACATCAACCCGTGGCAGGTGGCCCAGCGCCAGTTCGACCTCGCCGCCGAGAAACTCAACCTGGATCCCGGCCTCCGCCGCGTCCTCCGCGAGCCCCGCCGCGAGCTCACCGTCCACTTCCCCGTCCACATGGACGACGGTTCGGTACAGGTCTTCACCGGCTTCCGTGTGCAGCACAACCTGGGGCGCGGACCGGCCAAGGGCGGCATCCGCTACCACCAGGACGTCACGCTCGACGAGGTCAAGGCCCTCTCGATGTGGATGACCTGGAAGTGCGCCGTGGTGGGCATCCCCTATGGCGGCGGCAAGGGCGGCGTGATCGTCGATCCCAAGAAGCTGTCGCTCAAGGAGCTCGAGGGCCTGACCCGCCGCTTCGCGACCGAGATCAGCGTGCTGATCGGTCCCGAGCGCGACATCCCGGCCCCGGACGTCAACACCAACGCCCAGACGATGGCCTGGATCATGGACACGTACTCCATGCACACCGGGTACACCGTCCCCGGCGTCGTCACGGGCAAGCCGATCAGCCTGGGCGGGTCGGAGGGGCGCAACGAGGCGACCGCCCGCGGCGCCGTGTACTGCATCGTCGAGGCCGCCGATCACCTGGGCATGGACCTGCACAAGAGCACGGTCGCCATCCAGGGCTTCGGCAACGCCGGCTCGATCGCCGCGCAGCTGATGGTGGCCGAGGGCTCCCGCGTCGTTGCCGTGTCCGACTCGACCGGTGGCATCCACCGCCCGGAGGGGCTCGACATCGAGCGGGTCATCGCCTGGAAGAAGGAGCACGGCACGGTCCAGGGCTTCCCGGGCTCGCGCGACGTCTCCAACATGGACGTGCTTGCCACCGAGTGCGACATCCTCATCCCGGCCGCCCTGGAGAACCAGATCACGGCCAAGAACGCCGATGACATCAAGGCCCGCATCGTGGCCGAGGCGGCCAATGGGCCCACCACGCCGGAGGCCGACGAGCGGCTCTTCGAGCGCGGCATCTTCCTCATCCCCGACATCCTGTGCAACGCCGGTGGCGTCACGGTGAGCTACTTCGAGTGGGTCCAGGACCTCAACCGCGACCACTGGACCGAGGAAGTCGTCAACCAGAAGCTCAAGGTCATCATGGTGAAGGCCTTCCACGAGGTGCTGCGGCTGGCGCAGGCGAACGAGGTCAACAACCGCGTCGGCGCCTACCTGCTGGCCGTCGATCGCGTCGCCTCTGCCACCGCCCTGCGCGGCCTCTATCCGTAGGCCGGCCGCGCGCTGATGCTCGATCACGAAGAGAAGTTCCTCTTCAAGGAGGAGATCCTCCACCTCGCCACGTCCATGGCCGAGCCAGGGGCGCTGGACAACGTGGAGGATCTCCTGACCGATGTCATCACCAGCCCCCGCTTCGACTCGGAGGTGTTCACCCTCGAGCGGAGCCTCCAGGTCATGCTCGGGCCACGCGCCGGCAGCACCCTCGTGGGCCTGCTGACCGTGGCTCCGGACGTCTTCGATGAAGTTGCCGAGGTCCGCGTCCCGCCGGAGATCCACGAGCGCCTCGTGGCCTGGCGGGCGCGTTTCGGTCTGGCCATCGACAACGCCCTGAACTTCCTCAACAACCCCGACGGCATCCAGGGCCACAACTTCGCCACCCAGATCGCCCACGTGGACGATCGCCGCGTCCTCCAGGGCCGTCTCACGCTGGTCCGCTACAACAACGAGCCGCAGTTCTTCCTGGCCGACGCCCAGGTCTACTACGGCCTCATCGCCGACCTCCTCGAGCGCCTGGGCCCGTACACGGACACCGAGACCATCGAGGCGGAGGTCCTGACCCGGCTCAAGGACGCCGTGGCCCTTATCGAACGACGTGCCACGCCCCGGGAGCGCACCTAGGCCGCTCGACACCTCGGCCCCACGGGTGGGGCCACGAGGGCCCATGCCAGCTCTGGGCGACCGCCCTGTTGCTGCCAGTGAACGATTCGGGGTCGAAGGGCCCCGACGAGCCGTTCCGTGGCCGGTTGCGCCTCGACTGGTCGCTGGCAGTGAACACACCGACCCCGAACGGACCCGAATGCGATGCCATCCGGCCGCTCGACCCCATTCTGTTCACTGTCAGTGACCGCCGGTCGGGACGGGCGGGCCAGGGGCAAGGCGATCATGGAGGGGCGACCCGGTGCGCACCTCTGCGGTGCGGCGGTTAGTGTTGCCCGATGCGCCAGCTGTACCTCGCGGCGACCGGCATGAACCGCGGCAAGACGACGGTGTCGCTCGGCCTGCTCGCGGCGCTCTTCGGGCGCGGCCTGCGCACCGGCTTCATCAAGCCCGTCGGCCAGCGCTATGCCATGGTCGACGGCACGCCGGCCGACGAGGACGCGATCCTGGTCAAGAGCGCCTTCGACCTGCCGGATCCGCTGGACGCCCTGAGCCCGGTCCACATCCCCCGCGGCTTCACCAAGGCGTATATCGGCGGCGAAGTCGTGGAGGACCTCGGGGCGCGGATCCGCGCCGCGTATGAGCGCGTGGCACAGGGCCGCGACGTCCTGCTCGTGGAGGGCACCGGCCACGCCGGGGTCGGGTCGGTGGTCGACCTCTCCAACGCGCAGGTCGCGGCCATGCTGGGGGCGCGGGCCATCATCGTCAGCGAGGCCGGGGTGGGCCGGCCGATCGACGAGATCGTGCTCAACCACGCGCTCTTCCAGCGCCATGGCGTGGAGGTCGTCGGGGCGGTGGTCAACAAGGTCGACCTGGACATCCACCCCAGCCTGGCCGACGTGCTGGAGCGCGGCCTCGCCCGGCACGGCATCGAGCTTCTCGGCGTGCTGCCCTACCGGCCCCTCCTGTCGAACCCGACCCTCTCGATGCTCACCGAGCAGCTGGCGGGCCAGCTGCTCCACCCCGGGCCGGACCTGGGGCGGGTCATCGAGCACGTGGCCATCGGGGCCATGCAGGCCGAGCACGTCATGGAGCGCCTGGGCCCGGGCAGCCTGCTCATCGTGCCCGGCGACCGGGTCGACGTGCTGCGGGCGACCGTGGCCGCCGTGCGTACGGGCACGCTGCCGCGCCGGTGGGCCAACCGGGATCCGGCCCTGCAGGGTTCGGCGATGGCCGGCGTGGTGCTGACGGGCGGCTACCTGCCCAGCCCTGACGTCGTCGCCAGCGCGCGGCACGCCGACCTCTTCATGTACGCCGTGCGCGAGGACACCTACGACGCCGCGTCGGAGGTGCACGACCTGCTGGTCAAGACGCATCCCGACGACCGCGACAAGATCGAGCTCATCAAGACCCTCGTGGCGCAGCACCTCGACGTGGACCGCATCCTGGGCGCATTCGCGGAGCCCGTTCGCGCTCGCTGAGGCGCGGCTCCGGGCGGGACGGTCAGCGGCGGTCGCGACGCTCCAGCATCGCCGCGACGTGGTCGAGCAGCTGGTCGGCGACCTCGCGCTTGGTCAGCATGGGCCACGGCTCCGGCGCCTCGCCCGGCGTCACCAGGGTGACGCGATTGGTCGGCGTGCCGAAGCCCGAGCCCGCCTCGCTGACGTCGTTGGCGACCATCAGGTCGACGCGCTTGCGGGCCGCCTTGCCGGCGACCCGGTCCAGCGAGCCGGTCTCGGCCGCGAAGCCCACGATCACGGGGCGCGGCCCCGGCCGTTCGTGCGCCAGCGCCGAGGCGGCCGCCAGGATGTCGTCGGTCGGTTCCAGCTCCAGGGTCAGCCCGGCCTCACGCGTCAGCTTCGTCGTCGAAGCGGAGCGCGGCCGGAAGTCGGCCACGGCTGCGGCCATGACCAGCACGTCGCAACCCGGCAGGGCCTCCAGGACGGCCGCCTCCATCGCCGCCGTGGTCTCGGCCGCGACGATCGTCGCCTCGCGTGGCAGGTCCACCGAGGTGTGGCCGGCGATGAGCGTCACGACCGCGCCCCGGGCGAGGGCCGCCTGCGCCACCGCCACGCCCATGCGACCCGTGGAGCGGTTGCCGATGTAGCGCACGGGATCGATCGGTTCGGCCGTGCCGCCGGCGGTCACGAGCACCCGGCGCCCCTCGAGGTCCTGTCCATGCAGGCTGGGGTCCAGTGGCGGACGCGCGGTGGGATCGGGGGCCCGCACCGGCCGGCCGGCCGTGGCCTCGACGACGGCGGCCACGAGGCGCGGCGTGTCCGCCAGGCGACCCTGCCCCGTCTGCCCCGAGGCGAGCGCGCCCATCTCGGGTTCGACGACGGTGTAGCCGTACCCCCGCAGCGTGGTGACGTTGGCACGGGTGGCCGGATGGCCGTACATCCCGGCGTCCATGGCCGGGGCCACGATGACCGGCGCGTCCGTGGCCAGGCAGATGGCGGTGAGCGCGTCACCGGCCAGGCCGTTGGCCATGGCCGCCAGCCAGTGGGCCGTCGCCGGCGCGACCAGCACGGCATCGGCGGCGTCGGCGGCCACGATGTGGGCGATGCGCTCGTCCGGGAGCAGCTCCAGGGGGTCAAGCTGCACCTGGCGGCGGGTCAGCGCGGCCAGCGTGAGCGGCCCCAGGAAGTGTGTCGCGCTGACCGTCATCACCGCTTGCACCTCCGCGCCCGCGGCCTGCAGCGCCCGCGCCACTTCCGCCGATTTGTAGGCCGCGATCGAGCCCGTCACGCCAAGGACGATGAAGCGTCCCTCGAGCGGCAAGGCACCCCCCGGCTCGCTGGCGCTCACCGGGCGCGTCGGCGGTCCGCGCCGACCTCGGCGTACAGCAGCACGAGGCCCTTGAGCGTGAGGGCGGCATCGATCGCCTCGACGTCCTCCAGGCCCTCCACCCATGGCGCGTTGGCCAGCCCGCCGGTCAGCACGACGTGGATGCGCTGGGTCCCGAATTCGGCCACCAGCTCGTCGCGGGTCCGGGCCAGCAGCTCACGGGTCAGGCCCAGGTAGCCCAGGACGGTGCCTGCCTGCATGGCGCTGACGGTGTCCCGCCCGATGGCCCGCTCGGGGCGCCGCAACTCGATGCGCGGCAGGCGCGCGGTGCGCGTGGCGAGGGCCTCCATGCCCAGCTCCAGGCCGGGTGCGATCGAACCACCCAGGTACGTTCCGTCGGGGCCCACGACGTCGAGGGTGGTGGCCGTGCCGAAGTCCAGGACGATGGCCGGCCGGCCGTAGAGGCGACCAACGGCGTAGGCGTTGACCAGGCGGTCGGCTCCCGCCTCGTCCGGCCGGTCTAGGCGCACGCCGATGGGGACCGTCGCGGCGCTGGCCTGCAGGATGGCGAGGCCCCGGCGGGCGGCGATGGCATCCAGCGCGGCCGCATAGGCGGGCACGACCGAGGCGGCGACGATGGCCTGCACGTCGGCCAGGCCGTGGCCGTCCAGGCGCAGCAGCCCATCGAGCGATGCCTCGAGTTCGTCGGCGGTCACGTCGCGCCGGCTGGCGGCCCGTCGCAGGTGACCCAGGGACGCGGGCTCGCCACTCGTGGCCAGCGCCAGCGTCAGGTTCGTGTTGCCCGCGTCGACGGCCAGGAGCATGGGCACGATGATACGCGGACGCCTTGTCCGGCCCGCCGCCCTGGGCTACCATCATGGCGTTCCCCGATCCGATGTCTGCGCCCCGCTGAGGAGTAGCGTGTCGCTCGACCAGCCCGCCAAGTTCTTCGTCAACAGCGGCCTGGTCTCGAGTCGAACCGACATCCACAACCTGCTGCGGCCCCTGCTCCGCCAGACGGTCGGCTACCGCTACTACCGCGGGTCGGCGCTCATCGCCCACGGCACGGGCTGGGTCGAACGGATCGTGTCGGACCACCCCGCGATCTCGACCTTCTTCACCCCGCTCTCGATCTGCCTCAACGTCGATTCCTTCGAGCACCTCGAGTTCGAGACACGGCCCGACCAGCTGCTGGTCTACACCCTCGTCCAGGGGGATGAGAAGGTCGTCGTCGAGTTCGCGCCATCGCTGGCGACCGAGCCCGGGGTCCAGCAGACGTTCCGCTTCCAGCCGGATGGCTTCGTCCAGATGGAGCTCAGCGGGCTCGACAGCGGCGATGCGCCGAGCGGGCCCGAGGGCGGACCGCCGACCGGAGGGTCGACCTAGCGGAGGGAGCGCCGAGTCGGCGGATGGGTCGCCGGCTGCGCAGCAGAGGGATAGGAGGGCACGAGGTCGGTGGACGCGATCGCGTCATTCTTCAAGCTGTCCGAACGCGGCACGAGCGTGGGCACGGAAGTCCGTGCGGGCCTGACCACCTTCATGGTCATGTCCTACATCATCTTCCTGAACCCCAATATCATCGCCAAGCCGCTTGGTCTTGACCCGGCCTCCGTGGCCGCAGGGACCGCGCTGGTGGCCGGCATCATGACCATCAGCATGGGCCTCGTGGCGAACTACCCGTTCGCCCTGGCCGCCGGCCTGGGCATCAACGCCATCGTGGCCTTCACCCTGCCCGCCAAGGGGCTGACGCCGGCCGGCGCGATGGGCGTCATCGTGCTCGAGGGCGTGGCCATCACGATCCTGGTCGTGCTTGGCGCCCGGGAAGCGATCATGAACGCCGTCCCGCTCGCCCTGAAGCGGTCGATCGGGGTCGGCATCGGTCTCTTCATCCTGTTCATCGGCTTCGTCAACGGCGGCCTGATCGTCACGCCCGCGGGCGGCGCACCGATCGTGGGCCTGGCGTTCCCCACCTCGATCGGCCAGTTCGTCTTCCTGCTCGGCCTGGTCATCACGTTCGCCCTGTGGGCCCTCCGCATCCGGGCGGCCCTGATCATCAGCATCCTGGTGACCACCGTCATCGCCCTGGCACTCGGCGTCTCGACGATCCCCAGCGGCCTCACGGCGACGGTCAGCTTCGACACGCTCGGGCTGGGCCTGCAGGACCCCTTCCAGGCCTTCGCCAAGCTCGGCCTCCTGTCCGCCGTCCTGATCGTCTTCGCGGTCATGCTGTCGGACTTCTTCGACACCATGGGCACGGTGACGGGCATCGCCGCGGAAGCCGGCCTCGCCAAGTCCGACGGCTCGGTGCCCGGTATCGGGCGCATCCTGTTCGTGGACAGCCTCGCCGCGGTCGCCGGCGGCCTCGCCGGCGTCAGCTCCAACACGACGTACATCGAGAGTGCGGCGGGCGTCGCGGAGGGCGGCAAGACCGGCCTCACGGCGGTCGTCACCGGCGTGCTCTTCCTGCTGGCCATCCTGCTGTCGCCGATCGCCGGCATCGTGCCGGCGCAGGCCACGGCGCCGGCCCTGGTGCTGGTGGGCTACCTGATGTTCACCCTGGTCAAGGACATCAACGTGGCCGACTTCGAGGACGGCCTGCCCGCCCTGCTGACGATCGTCCTGATGCCCCTCACGTACGACATCACGGTGGGCATCGGGGCCGGCTTCATCAGCTGGGTGCTCATCAAGGTCGTGCGCGGCAAGTTCGCCGAGGTCCACTGGCTCATGTGGCTCGTCTCGGCCGGCTTCGTCATCTTCTTCGCCCAGGACTGGATCTCCTCGGTCCTGCCCAAGTAGGGCGGCCGGTGCCGGCGCCGCCTGCGGGGGCGCCGGCGCAGTCCTGTACCATCCGCGGCGATGTACGAACGGACCGCGTTGCCCGACGGGCCGCGCGTCATCACGGCGCGCCTGCCGGGCTCGCGCGCCTTTGCCGTGGCTGCCTACGTGCTGGCCGGGTCCCGCCTGGAGCGGCGGGAGCAGGCGGGCGTGGCCCACTTCATGGAGCACCTCACGTTCCGCGGCACGGCCGCCTTCCCCAGCACCCGCGCCGTATCCGAGGCGATCGAAGGGGTCGGCGGCACCAGCAACGCGGCGACCGACCGCGAGTCGACCGTCTACTGGGCCCGCCTGCCGCTCCGCGAGGCGCAGCGCGGCGTCCAGATGCTGGGCGAGCTGATCGTCCGCCCGCTGCTGCGGGACCAGGAGATCGACCGCGAGCGGGACGTCATCGTGGAGGAGATCCGCTCCTACCACGATGACGCCAGCCAGTTCGTCTTCAACGTCTTCGACGAGCAGTTCTTCGGCGACTCCGGCCTGGGTCGCGAGATCGCCGGCGACGAGGCCACCGTGCGCGGCCTGAGCGGTGACGAGATCCGCTCCTTCTGGGCCTCCAGCTACCGCCCCGCCAACACCGTCGTGGCGGTGGCCGGGGACATGGCCCATGACGAGGCGGTGGGCCTCGTGGCCGAGGCCTTCGGGCGTGGCAACGGGCCCGTCCCCGACTGGGCCCCGGCGCCGGCCGGCCCGGTCGGCCCGCGCGTCCGGCTGGACGAGCGGGAGGGGCAGCAGGCCCATCTCGTCGTCGGGCTGCCGGCCCTGCGCCGCGACCACCCCGACACCTGGACGCTGGAGGTGCTCAACACCGTCCTCGGCGACGGTTCCAGCAGCCGGCTCTTCCTCAGCCTGCGCGAGGACGCCGGGCTCGCCTACGACGTGCACAGCTTCCAGGCCGACTACGCCGACTGCGGCACGCTCCAGATCTACGCCGGCGTGGATCCGGACGACCTGGGCCGGGCCGTTCGCGCCATCACGACCGAGCTGGCCCGGATGCGCGACGAGCCGGTCCCCGAGGCCGAGCTGGAGAAGGCCAAGCGGTTCGCCGCGGGACACCTGGAGCTGCGCCTCGAGGAAGGTCGCCACCTGGTCTCGTGGCTGGGTGTCCAGGAAGCGCTTCACGACCGCGTGCTGACGCTGGACGACGCCCTGGCCGCGCTGGACGGGGTCTCCGCCGCCAGCATCCAGGCCCTGGCCGGGCGCCTCTTCGTGGACGAGGGCATGTGCCTTGCCGTCGTGGCCCCGCACGGCACCAGGGTGCCCGACCTCGAGCCGGCGCTCCGCCTGCCATGAGCTCCGCAGCCGACGAGGCCACCCTTGCCAGGCGCATGGCTCACCTGCACCTGCGCACCGGGCTGCCGGCCCTCGCCCTGGTCGAGCTGGAGACGCTGGCCGGTCGCGGCGAGCTCGATACGCGAGCCTGGACGGACCTGGCCGAGGCGCGCTGGCGGGGCGGCGACCTGAGCGCCGCGGCCGACGCCGCGCGGGCCCACCTGGACCAGGGCGGGGACGATGTCATGGCCGAGGTCGTGGCCGTCGAGGCGCTGGCCGCCGCCGGGGATCACCGTGAAGCCCGGCGGCTGGCCCAGCGTGTCCTCGCCCGGGCCGACGTGGATGAGGTCGTCCTCGACCGGGCATTCGCCGGGCATCCGCGGTCCGCCGCCTGGCCCGCCCGGCGTGGTGCCGCCGTGACCCCCGTCGCGGCAGCGACCGGCATCGCAGCTGCGCCCACGGGGGTTCGTGCTGGGCCCGCGGCGCGCGCGACCCCGCGGGCCCCGCGCGGCGGCTTGGATGCCGCCCCTGGTTCCGCCCGTCCGGGTGACGACATCGCTGCCGCAGAAGCGGCCCTGGCTCGAGGCGAAACGCTCGCGGCGGCCGGGCTGCTGGCCGTCGCGCTGCGCGAGGAGCCCGCCCTGGCTGCGATGACCCTGTCGGTCGCCGAGCGTGGCCTGGCCTCGTCCGAACCCGTGGGATCGGCGGCGGCGGCCTTCCAGCTCGTCCGCGGCGACGCCCTCCGGCTGCTGGGCCGTGCCGGTGAGGCGTCGGCCGCGTTCCAGGGATCCCGCCGTGCCCTCGTCGACGCGGCTACACGAGAGGAAGCCACGTGATCGAACGCACCCTCGTCCTCATCAAGCCGGATGGCGTGCAGCGCCAGCTCGTCGGACGCGTCCTGACGCGCTACGAGGAGCGCGGGCTCAAGATCATCGGCCTCAAGCTCGTCCACATCGACCGGGCCATGGCCGAGGCCCACTACGCCGTGCACCGCGACAAGCCGTTCTTCGCCGGCCTCGTCGCCTTCATCACCACCGGGCCGCTCGTGGCCGTCGCGCTCGAAGGACCCGACGCGATCGCCAACGTGCGCACCATCAACGGCGCGACACGCCCTGTGCAGGCCGCTCCCGGCACGATCCGCGGCGACTTCGCCCTGGAAACGGCGCAGAACCTGGTCCATGCCTCGGACGGCCCGGAGACGGCGGTGCAGGAACTGGCGCTGTGGTTCCGGCCGGACGAGCTCCTGCCCTACGACCGCGACATCGATCGCTGGGTCATCGCTCCCGACGAGGGCTGACCCTTCGGGCTAGTCGCCGATCGACGAGGTGGGCACGGGGCTCGACGGCACGGGCACCGCGGTCGGCGAAGGGGAACTGGACGGGCCCGGCGTCGGGGTCGGCGGGAAGCCGCTCGGTGGCGTCGGGGTGGGCGTGGGCGTGGGCTCGGGCGTGATCGTCGGGCTCGGGGACGCGGTCGGCGGGACGGGACGCACGCTGGCGACCGGCAGCGGTCCCGCCGCGGCCGCGTCGAGATGGCCGAAGCCCAGGCTCATGGCGAGCGGCAGGATGGCGAGGAGCAGGGCCAGCACGGCCGCGATCGGGATGCGGTTGGCGGCCAGCGATCCCTGGGCGCGGGCGAAGCTGGCGGCGAGGCCGCCGGCTTTGCCCCCGTTCGAGGCGACCGCCAGGACCGGCCGCTCCGCGGCGCCCCAGCCTGTCCCCGTCGGCCGCAGGCCCTCCCACGCGAGCCGCACCCAGGCTGCTACCGAGGCGACGGACAGCAGGAGCGCGATCGAGCCGAGGGTAGGGCCCAGGGCCAGGTCGGCGACCGAGCTGCGGGCGGCGAAGGCGGCCGAGCCGGGCAGGCCGATCGCCACTGCCACGGCGATCGCCAGCGCCACGGCGGTCACCGGCGCCCGGCGCACCCAGCCCGCCAACGCCTTCAGCTGCGAGCCGCCGCCCACGGTCTCCAGGACGAGCAGCACGCCGACGAGGGCGGCCAGCCAGAGGGGCAGCAGCAGCAGCACCTGGCGGGCGCTCGCCTGGGCCTGGCCGTCGACACTGGCGTAGCCCAGCAGCCCGAAAGCCAGGCCCTGCAGGCCCGCGTACGTGACGACGTGACCCAGGTCCTCCTGGAGCAGCATGGCGACCGTCGCTGCCGCGAGCGTGAGCAGCGCCAGCCCCATGACGGCCGCCTGCACCAGCCCCAGCTCCGGCGTGAGCGGCACCAGCCGGGCCCCCGACCACTCGAGCAGGACCACCGCCAGCACCGCCGGCAGCCAACCGAGGATGAGCGGCAGGAGCGGCCGTGCCACGGCCTCGCCCTGGCGGGCCAGGGGCAGGTGGAAGGGCACCGCTCCGGTACCGATGATGAGCGCTGCCCCGCCCAGGGCGAAGGCCGCCAGCATCGTGGTCGGTTGCTCGCCCAGGCCGCCGACCGAGGCCCAGGCGACGCCCAGCAGGCCCAGCACCGCCACCGTGACGGGCAGGCGCAGCACGTTCAGTGATCCCGCGCCCTGGCGTCCCGAGCCATCGCTGAGGGCCAGGACGCCGACCAGGGTCGTCGTGGCCACGACCAAAAGCAGCGCGCCGCCGGCATCGGTCAGGGAGAGTGCCGCGGCCGTGCCGCCGAGCAGGAGGAGGGCCGCGGGCACCAGGCGCGATGAGCGGCCGAGGACGCCGGCCAGCAGGGCCAGGAGGAGGGCCGCCGTCGAGCCGCTCAGCAGCCAGAGGCGCAGGTAGTCGGTCGCCTGGAGGGCATCATCGCCGAAGAGGCTCACGCCACCGCTCGGCATGGCGCGAGCCAACGCCACGCACGCGGCCAGGGCCACGAGGCTCACCACGGTCCGCGCCGCTGGCGAGCGGCCCGCCAGCCACCAGGCAGCGGTGCCCGCCCCGGCCGTGACGATGAAGGCGAGGAGCATCACGGGCGGGCGGGGGTGGTCGCTTCAGCCGATGTCGCGCAGGTCGCCGTGTCGGTCCGCCAGCCGCATCTCGCGACGGCTGCCCACGGTCGTCACGGTCAGCCATGCGGCCGCGCCGGCGACCGCCGCCGTGGCGACGGCGAGGCCCGCCTCCAGGCCCGCACCCGGCGTGCCGCCCAGCTCCACGAGGACGAGGGAGGCGCCGGTCAGGGCGAGCAGCGCGCCGATGCCCAGGCGCATCCCGTCATGGCCGAAGGCGAGGAGATCCAGCCCGCCGATGAGGAGGCCACCGCCCGCGGCGAGGGCGGCCATCGGCCCGAGCGCCTCGGACGTGACGGAGTCGGCCAGCAGCCCGATGGCGACGGCGGCGACCACGAAGGCGGCTTCCCCGCGCCCCGCCAACGGGAGCGGGCCCAGGAGTGGCGCCGCCTGTCGCGTGGCCGTCCACAGCAGGTAGGCGGCGAGGGCGGCGCCGACGAGGCGGGCGCCGAGGGCCAGTGGCTGGGGCAGCGGGTCGGCCACGAATGGCGCTGCGAGGAGGGCCGTGCCGGTCGCCACCGTCATGCGGCGCGAGTCGGTGGCCAGGACCGCCACCACGGCGCCGGTGATGGCCACCAGCGCGGCGAGCACGGGCACGACAGGCATCGGGCGAGGCGTCAGGCGATGCGGGCGCGGATTCCGCGGATGCCGGCCATGGCCACCCCGGCCAGCCCGAAGCTCAGGATGGCCAGGCCTGCCGCGGGATCGAACGCCGAGCCGGCCGGCGGCACGTTGGCGTAGGTCGGCGTGCTCAGGATGCCGAGGTCATTGAGGGGCCAGTAGCGCAACCACGCCCGCCCGATGATGTTCGCCCGGGGGATGAAGCCGAAGACCCGCGAGTCGGTGGAGTTCGCCCGGTGGTCGCCCAGGCCGAAGTAGGACCCGGCGGGCACGACCACGGTCGAGCCCTGGGCCCCCGCCTGCGTGGGCTGGCCGTCGTAGATGTACGGCTCGTCGAGCTGGACGCCGTTGACGTAGACATCGCCGTTGCGGAAGTCGATGCGATCGCCCGGCAGGCCGATGATGCGCTTGATGAAGGGCACCTGGGTCGGATCGGACGCGGCCGAGCCGGGCGGGTCGAAGACGATGATGTCGCCGCGCTGGTAGTCGTTGAAGCGGGGCGTGAGCTTGTCGACGAGCACGTACTGCCCGGGCTCGAGCGTGTGCTCCATGCTCTGCTGCTCGACCTGGTAGGGCTGAGCGACGAAGTTCTGGATGAGCAGGAAGATCACGATCGTGAGGACGAGGGTTTCGAGGACCTCGAAGAGGCAACCCCACTGGCGTCTATCCACAGGACGAGGAGTATACGGGCGGCATCCCCTTCGACCGCGGCAGCCGGGTCCCGCATGACGCGGTTTGACCGTCGCCGTGCGGCGTTGCTACACTCCGCCCGGTGTGCGAGGCCCCCGTCGGGGGTCTCGTTGCTTGTCTGCGGGGCACTGGTGGCCGCATGAGGGACGCGGCCCGTCAGCCCGAGCGGACCCTCACGGATCCCACGTCGCCGGTCGGATGACCGGCCCGCCTGAACGGTCGACACGAGGAGGCGTTCCACGGTGCAGATCGCATCCGCGATCCAATGGATCATCCCGGTCGCGGGTCTCGCCGCGGTCCTCTTCGCCATCTACCTGGCCCGCGACGTGCTGTCGCGCGACCAGGGCACGGCGGCGATGCAGGACGTGGCGGGCACGATCTACGAGGGCGCCATCGCGTTCATCCGCCGCCAGTACATGACGATCGCCCTCCTGGCCCTCGTGGTGGCGGTCGTGGTGGCCGTGGTCATCAGCCTCGTGGAGGGCAAGGCCGTCGCGGACACCGACATCTACGGCGTGGACCTGGGCATCCGCACCGGCATCGCCTTCCTGGTCGGCGCGGCGTGCTCCATGGCGTCCGGCATCATCGGCATGTTCATCAGCGTCAAGTCCAACGTCCGGACGGCCGCGGCCGCCCGCTCCAGCCTCGTCACGGCGGTGCAGGTGGCGATGCGCGGGGGCGCCGTCTCCGGCTTCCTCGTGGTGGCCCTGTCGCTCCTGGGCGTGTGGTCGATGTTCGTGCTCTTCGGCGGGCTGGACAAGCCGTCGCAGGCGCCCTTCCTCATCGTGGGCTACGGCTTCGGCGCCTCGTTCGTGGCCCTCTTCGCGCAGCTCGGCGGCGGCATCTACACCAAGGCCGCTGACGTGGGTTCCGACCTCGTGGGCAAGGTGGAGAAGGGCATCCCGGAGGACGACCCGCGCAACGCCGCGGTGATCGCCGACCTGGTGGGCGACAACGTGGGCGACTGCGCCGGCCGCGGGGCCGACCTCTTCGAGTCCACGGCGGCCGAGAACATCGGGGCCATGATCCTGGGCGTCGCCGTCTACGGCATCGCCCAGGCGGCCGGCTGGCCCAACCCCGAGTCGTGGATCTTCTTCCCCCTCGTCGTGCGCGGCTTCGGCCTGCTGGCGACCATCGTGTCGATCTTCTTCATCCGCGGCCGCGAGGATGAGGACCCCATGAACATGCTCAACCGGGGCTACTGGGTGACGACCGCCCTGTCCGCGGTGGGGCTGCTCATCGTGACCAACGTGATGATGCAGACGGGCTCGGTCAACGGCGCCAACGGCATCCCCGCCTGGGTCTGGTTCTTCGGCTGCGGCGTGGTCGGCCTGGCCACGAGCATCGCCTTCGTCTACATCACCCAGTACTACACCGCGGGGGCCCACCGCCCGGTCAAGGACATCGCCGAGGCCAGCAAGACCGGCCCCGCCACCAACATCATCGCCGGCACCGCGGTCGGCTTCGAGACGACCGGCATGACCGCCCTGAGCATCGGCGCGGCACTGCTCCTGAGCCACTTCCTGGGCCAGCAGGCGCACCTCGTCGACGCCAGCGGCAATGATGTCGGCGGCATCTTCGGCACCGCCGTGGCCACCATGGGCATGCTCATGACGACCGCCTACATCCTGGCCATGGACACCTTCGGGCCGATCACCGACAACGCCGGCGGCATCGCCGAGTTCGCCCAGGCGGAGGGCGGCGCGCGCGAGATCACCGACCGGCTGGACGCCGTGGGCAACACGACCAAGGCTCTCACCAAGGGCTACGCCATCGCCTCCGCCAGCCTTGCCGCGTTCCTGCTCTTCAACGCCTACATCGACAAGGTCAACCTGATCCTCAGCCGCCAGATCGCCGGCGGGGCGACCAACGTGCACCTGATGACGGCCGTCAACGTGGACGAGGTGCCGGTCTTCGCCGCGGCCCTGATCGGGGCCATGCTGACCTTCTTCTTCAGCTCGCTGGCCATCCGCGCCGTGGGTCGTGCGGCCGGCTCGATCATCGTCGAGGTGCGGCGCCAGTTCCGCGAGATGCCCGGCATCATGGAGTACAAGCAGCGGCCCGACTACGCGCGGGTCGTCGATATCACGACGCGCGCCGCGCTGCGCGAGATGATCGCCCCGGGCGCCGTCGCGGTCGCGACCCCGATCATCGTCGGCGTGCTCCTGGGCTACCAGGCCGCGGCCGGCCTGCTGATCGTGGGCACCATCGCGGGCGTGATGCTGGCCACCGTCCTCAACAACGGTGGCGGCGCGTGGGACAACGCCAAGAAGTACATCGAGTCGGGGCAGCTCAAGGACGCCACCGGGGCGGTCATCGGCAAGAAGACCGACGCCCACGCGGCGGCTGTCGTGGGCGACACCGTGGGTGACCCCTTCAAGGACACCGCCGGTCCGTCGCTGCACGTGCTGGTCAAGCTGCTGGCCACCCTGACGCTGGTCCTGGCGCCGCTCTTCATCCGCTAGTCGCGCCCCGCCAAGGGAACACCCATGGATCTGCTCATCCAGGCCGCCGTGCTCGGCATCGTGCAGGGCCTGACCGAGTTCCTGCCCATCTCGTCGTCGTGGCACCTCATCGTGGCGCCCGAGCTGCTGGGCTGGAACGACCCGTTCATCAACTCGGCCGCCTTCGACGTGATGCTCCACATGGGCACCCTGGTGGCCCTGCTGCTCTACTTCTGGGCCGACCTGTGGCGCTACCTGCGCGCCTGGCTGGCGTCGCTCGCCGAACGGCGCATCGGCGACGATCCGGACCGCCGCCTCTCCTGGCTGCTGCTGATCACGATCATCCCCGGGGCCCTGCTGGGGGCCCTCGGCGAGAACTTCTTCGACACCTTCTTCCGTGAGCACAGCGCCGCCTTCCTGGTCGTGCTCATGCTGGTCGGCGCGGCGATCCTGTGGCTGGCCGACCGCATCGGCACCCAGTCCCGGCAGCTCGAGGGGCTGGGCATCCGCGACGCGGTCGTCATCGGCGCGGCCCAGGCGCTGGCCCTCTTCCCGGGCATCTCCCGTTCGGGTATCACCATCTCCAGCGGCCTCTACCTGGGCCTCACGCGGGAGGCCGCGGCGCGCTTCTCGTTCCTCATGGCCGTCCCGATCATCGCCGGGGCCGGCGTCTGGAAGGGCCGCGAGCTGCTGGGCGGGGGACTTGCCGGCGCCGACGTGGGGCCGCTCGCGGTAGGCTTCCTGGCCGCCGTCGTGGCCGGCGTGATCGCCATCGTGGGCATGCTGGGGTACCTCCGCCGGCACAGCTACGACATCTTCGTGGGCTACCGCCTCGTCGCCGCGGCCGTCGTGGTGGTGTGGCTCCTGGCCCGCTGAGGCGCTGATCCGCCTGAGGCCGTGACGCCGGTCGCGCTAGGCTGTCGTGGTGGAAGTCATGAAGGGCCTGCGGCACCAGGCCATCCGCGACCTGATCACGCGCCGGCGCATCCGCACGCAGCTGGAACTCGCGGCCGCCCTGCGCGAGCGGGGCTTCCGCGCGACCCAGGCCACGATCAGCCGCGACGTCAGCGAGCTCGGGCTGCACAAGACACCGCGCGAGGGCGTGCTGGCGTACGCCCTGCCCGCCCGCGGTGCGGATGCCGAGGCCACGGCGGAGGAGCGCCTCCGGGCCCTCGTGCGCGATCTGCCCTTCGAGGTGCGGGCGGCCGGGCTGCTGCTCGTCGTGCGGACGCTGCCCGGCTCGGCCCACGCGCTGGCCAACGCCCTGGACCGGACGCCATGGCCCGAGGTGATCGGGACCATCGCCGGCGACGACACCGTCTTCGTCGCCTGCCGTGACCGTGCGGCCCGCCAACTCCTCCAGCAGCGGCTCAGGCGGCTTGCGGCGGGCAGCTGAGCGACGGCCGGCGAGCGGCATCGGCCGGCCGGTCCGCGACCTCTTCCGGGCCGCCTGGCTCCGGCGCCCCGGCGTGGCTGGTGCGTTCGCTCTCGGGGTCGGCGGGCTGGCATTCGCCGTCTACGCGGCCACGGCGATCCGCGGCGTCAGCTTCGGCGACTGGGCGGAGGCGCAGGTCGTGCCAGCCACCCTGGGCATCATGCATCCCACCGGCTATCCCACCTACACGCTGCTCGGGGCGCTCGTCAGCCTGATCCCGGCCGGTTCACCGGCCTTCAAGGCGAACCTGCTGTCCGGCGCCTGCACCGCAGCCGCACTGGCGACCCTGACCTTGATCCTGGCCCGGCTCAACGTGCGGCCGCTCGTGGCGGCCCCGGTCGCGCTGGCCCTGGGCTTCACGAGCGATATCTGGCTCAACTCCATCCACGCCGAGGTGCACACGCTGCACCTGCTGTTCGTGGCCCTCCTGCTGCACCGCCTCCTCGTGTGGGCGCAGGACCGACGGCCGCGCGACCTTTGGCTGGGCGGCCTGCTGCTTGGCCTCTCCTTCGGCAACCACATGCTCACGCTCACGCTGGCCCCCGAGATCGTGCTGGGGGCCCTCTGGTTGGGGCGGCGCACGATCATGGAGCAGCCGCGGATCCTGCTGCCGGCGGCCTTCGAGTTCCTGGTCGGCCTGTCGGTCTACCTCTACCTGCCGCTGCGCTCGCTGGACAAGCCGCCGGTGATGTACGCCGACCTGAGCAACCTGGCGACGCTCGTGACCCACGTCAGCGGCTCCCAGTTCACGAGCCAGTCGACCGCCTTCACGGCCGACGGGCCAGCCCGCTTCTACGCCCAGATCCAGACCTGGCTCGCCCCGCCCGGCGGCTACGTCGCGATCGCGGCCGTGGCCCTGGCGGTGTTCGGGCTGGCGGTCATGTGGCGAACCCATCGCGCCTACACGGTGATCCTGCTGGCCGTCTTCCTCATCGGTGCCTACCTGGACAACAACGAGGACCCGGGACGCCGCGACCAGTACCTCTTCACGTCCTCGGCGGTGATGGCCCTGTACCTCGGGGTGGCGGCCGAAGCCTTCGTGGCGCGGGTCGAGCGCGCCTGGCAGGGCTGGCGGGCCCTGGACCTGGCGCGGGGCGTCGCCATCGGCCTGCTGGCGGCGGCGCCGCTCCTCCTGTTCGTCGACACCGTGCCGACGGCCGACCAGAGCGTCAACGACCAGGGCCAGCAGTTCGTGAACACGGTCCTCGCCGACCTGCCCCCGAACGCCGTGCTGTTCGACCTGTGGGACGTCCGCACGCCGCTGGAGTATGCCCAGCAGATCGAGGGCAGGGGGAGGGGTCTGACCCTGACCGAGAACGCCGGCAAGGCCCTCGCGTACGCGGCCGCGGGCCGGCAGGTCTACGTGTTACAGGTCTTCGATGCCGGCGTGGAGGCCATCCGCGCCCACTACCAGTTGACGGTCGTGGCCGACATCTACGTGCCCTACGGCGGCATCAGCGCGCCGTACCTGCGCCCGCTCTATCGCGTCGACGTGGGTCCGAGCGCCCTCGCCCGCCCCACCGTCACTCGCTGACCTCCGAGGCGTCTGCCGGAAGGGCTCAGGCGGGCTTGGGGCTCCGCGGCGCCACGATCGTGGTGCTGCCCGCGCTCGGGCGGAACCCGCTCTCGTGACCATCCGCCCAGCGCACCGTGTAGTGGTCTCCGAGCGGCGAGGAGATGACCTCGAGGATCTCGCCCTCCCGGGCTCGCGTGCCCACCTTCTCCGACTCGACGATGATCCTGTCTCCGACCTTGGCAGCCATTGGCGGACCTCCTGACCGTGGCGTCGTTCTAGCACCGGCCGGTCGCGGCCCGCAAGGGCCCATCGGCCCGAACGCGCCCGTCGGAAGGGGGCGCTCGATTGACGCTCCGGGTGCGCCCTCCTACAATCCGCGCACGGTCGAACTCCCACGCGCAAGACCCATGCGCGATCGGGGGTTCGTTCTGCTTATCACGACCACCTCGTGGCCCGTGACGGCCGTGCCGTCGGGCCGCTGGCCGCGTCACCCGGGAGGGAGCCCCCTCGTGAACAACAAGCCCAGCTACCTCTCCAGGGATGGCCTGGCCAAGCTGCGCGACGAGCTCGAGGAGCTCAAGAACGTGCGCCGCCCCGAAGTGGCCGCGCGGATCTCGGACGCCAAGGAGCACGGCGACCTGAGCGAGAACGCGGAGTACGAGGACGCCAAGAACGAGCAGGCCTTCGTGGAGGGACGTGTCCAATCCCTGGAGGCGCTCATCAAGAACGCCATCATCATCGACGAGCACCACTCGACCGATTTCGTGCAGATCGGGTCCACGGTGGACGTCGAGTCGGCCGACGGCAAGGAGACCTATACCATCGTCGGGTCGGCCGAAGCAGCCCCGCGCGATGGGCGCATCTCCAACGAGTCGCCGGTGGGGCGGGCCCTCATCGGCCGCCGCAAGGGCGACAGGGTGATCATCTCGGTGCCCGGCGGGGACTCGACCTACACCGTCGTCGCCATCCGCTGAGGCGGTCATGTACTGGGCCGACGAACTGGCGGCCGTGGCGCAGGGACCGCAGGTCGTCAACGACTCCAAGACGCCGTCGGGCACCGTCCACGTGGGCAGCCTGCGGGGCGTCGTGCTGCACGACGCCATCCGCCGGGCGCTCCTGGACCGCGAGACCCCGGTCACCTTCCGCTACGGCGTGGAGGACCTGGACCCCATGGACGCGCAGGCGCTGCTCACGCCCGACGCCGTCGAGCGCTACATGGGCGTGCCCCTGGCGAACGTCCCGGCTCCTGCCGGGAGCAGCGCCCCCAACTACGCGCGGCACTTCGTGGGCCTCTTCCTGGGCACCTTCGAGGGTCTGGGGATCCGGCCGGAGCTCTACTGGATGAGTGAGCGGTACGCGGCCGGCGACATGGACCCCTACATCAGCCGGGCCCTTGACCACGCCGACGTCATCCGCGACATCTACCGCACGGTCAGCACCGTCGACCACCCGGCCCACTGGTTGCCGATCAGCGTCATCTGCGAGGCCTGTGGCCGCAGCGGCACGACCATCGCCAGCGACTGGGACGGCCGGGAGGTGACGTACGAGTGCCGGGCGGACCTTGTCGAGTGGGCCAGGGGCTGCGGTTTCCACGGCCGGGTCTCGCCCTTCGGCGGACGTGCCAAGCTGGTGTGGAACGTCGACTGGGCCGCTCGCTGGGGCCTCGTGGGGGCGACGATCGAAGGGTGCGGCAAGGACCTGGCCACGAAGGGCGGCTCGCGCGACCGCGCCGACGCCATCAGCCGGCGGGTCTTCGACAGGGAACCGCCGACCAACGTGCCGTACGAGTTCCTCACCATCGGGGGCAAGAAGATGAGCACCAGCAAGGGCTCCGGCGCCGCCGCCCACGAGATCGCCGAGTTGCTGCCGCCCGAGCTGCTGCGATTCCTGTTCCTGCGCCACAGGCCGCGCAAGCACCTCGAATTCGATCCGGAGGGCGACACCGTCCCCGGCCTGTTCGATGAGTTCGACCGCATCGCCGGGGCTGCCGCCGGCCACGAGGTCCGCGGCGAACTGCCGCCCGATCCCGGCCGCATCTTCCGCATGAGCCTGGTGGATGCCGAGGCCGATCCGGCGGCGGAGGCGGCCCGTTTCCGGCCGGCCTTCCGCCACCTGGCCCTCCTCGCCCAGGTGCCGGGCGTGGACCTGGCGGCCCAGCTGGAGGCGGAGAAGGGTGCCCCCCTCGACGCCGCCGAGCGCGCCATCCAGGCCCAGCGGGTGACCGTGGCGCGGGCGTGGCTGGCCGCCCTGGCCCCCGACCGTTACAAGGTGGCGGTGCGGACGACCCTGCCGGGAGAGGTGCGCGAACTGGGCGATGACCAGCGGGTCTACCTGGGCGCCCTCGCCGTCGCCGCCGAGCAGGCCCGCCCGACGGCCGGTGACGCGTGGCAGGACCTCATCTTCCGCGTGGCCCATGAGGGCGGGCTGCCGTCCGGCAAGGCGTTCGCCGCGATCTACGTCGCGTTCCTGGGTCGGCCCAACGGGCCCCGTGCCGGCTGGCTCCTGGCGGCCCAGCCCCAGGAGGCGGTGGTGGCACGCCTGCGCGAGGCGGCCGGCTGGCGGCCCATCGAGGCGGCAACGGCCGGGGTGCCGGCATGAGCGTCGGCCTGCAACGACTGCGCGAGGACGCGGCGCGGGTGCGCCAGGGAGCGCTCGACAAGGGCGAGGATGCATCCATCGTGGACCAGGCCCTCGAGCTCGACGCGGACCGGCGGCGGCTGACCAGCGAGGCCGACGCACTCAAGGCCGAACGCAACCGCCTGAGCGCGGAGGTCGGCACGGCCATCCGCGGGGGGGCCAGCCCGGACGACCCCGCGCTCGCGGAGACGCGCCGGCGGGCCGATGCGCTCGGCACCGCCATCACGGCGATGGGGGCGCGGATCGCCACCGCCGAGCACGAGCTGGAGGAGCTCCTCCTGCGCATCCCCAACCCGGCCGATCCGGATGTCCCCGTTGGCGGGGAGGATGCCAGCGTCATCGTCCGCACCTGGGGTGAGGCCGCCTCCCACGAACGGGCCGATGGGTCGACCGTGCGACCGCACTGGGAGGTCGGCGAGGCGCAGGGCATCCTGGCCCTCCAGGCAGGGGCCAAGGTGACCGGGTCGGGCTTCCCCATCTACCGCGCCGCGGGCGCGGCCCTGCAGCGGGCGTTGATCGACTTCATGGTCGGCCTGCACGTGCGCGAGCACGGCATGACGGAGATCTGGCCGCCGGCCCTGGTCAACCAGGCGTCGGCGCGGGGGACGGGCCAGATCCCCGACAAGGAAGACCTCATGTACGTCGTGACGCGCGACGACCTGTACCTCGTGCCGACCGCCGAGGTGCCCGTCACGAACATCCATCGCGACGAGATCATCGAGGCGGAGCGGATGCCCATCCGTTACGTGGCCTACTCGCCGTGCTTCCGTCGCGAGGCAGGGGCGGCCGGCCGGGACACGCGCGGCATCCTCCGCGTCCACCAGTTCGACAAGGTGGAGATGGTCTGCTTCGAGCGGCCGGCAGATTCGAACGCCACGCTGGAGTGGCTCACGGCGCGGGCAGAGGTGGTCCTGCAGCGGCTGGAGCTGCCCTACCGGGTGAAGCTGATGGCGACCGGCGACATGGGCTTCGTGCAGGCCAAGAAGTACGACCTCGAGGTGTGGGCGCCGGGCGTGGAGCGCTGGCTGGAGGTGAGCTCCGTCTCCAACTTCCGCGACTACCAGGCCCGGCGCATGAACATCCGCTGGCGGCCGGAGCCGGGGGCACGGCCGGAGGTCCTGCATACGCTCAACGGCTCGGGCCTGGCTCTGGCGCGGACGGTGGCCGCCATCCTGGAGGTCCATCAGCAGCCGGATGGCACGGTCGTCGTCCCGGAAGTGCTGCGGGACGCCATGGGGACGGCCCGCCTCGGGGCGTAGACTGGGCCCGTGGAGTCCCGACCCCCCGACCAGATGCCCCCATCCGCCTGGGCTCGCCCGGTCGAGCCCGAGGGGCCGGCGCCCGGGGTCGCCTTCGGCGGGGCCGGGGAACGGTTGCTGGCCTACCTCATCGACGGCCTGGTCGTCCTGGCTGCGAACATCGGCCTCTTCCTGGCCGCCATCGCGCTCGTCATCCTGGCCCTGCCCTTGGGACTCCTTGTCTTCCTGGCCATCTTCGTGGTCGACCTGGCCTACTTCCCCTATTTCTGGGCGACCCGCGGCCAGACGCCGGGCATGCGCCCGTTCCAGCTCTACGTGGTGCGGGATCGAGACGGCGGCCCGATCACCACGGGCCAGGCCATCCTGCGCCTGATCGGCTACTGGATCGACGGCGTCGTGTTCTACCTGGGCTACATCTGGATCCTCATCGACAGCCGCAAGCGCGGCTGGCACGACCTGATCGCCGGCACCGTCGTCATCAAGCGCATCTGAGCGCCACGCGCATCTGCACGCCAGGCGCATCTGCACGCCAGGCGCATCTGAGCGCCGGGCACCCCGGGGTATCCTCTGCCGCGGAGAGGTGGCCGAGTGGTTGATGGCAGCGGTCTTGAAAACCGCCGGGCGAAAGCCTCGTGGGTTCGAATCCCACCCTCTCCGCCAATGTCATGAGCGCGGGATGGGTGGCACCCGAGTCGGCGCGCCGCGCTTGTCCGGGACGGCCGTCGGCAGCGCGGCGTTCCTGTCGCTCACCAGTGGGGATGGTGGTACGTGCCGCGCCTGGCCGCCGTGCCGCCCACCGGGGTCGCTGGGGAACGTTCGCCACGATCGGGTGGAGGCGGTTGACGGTGGGCTGACGTCGCCGCGGCACCTCCCGCATCTGCGTACCACCACACGGGCTGGTGGGCGAGAGGATCAGCGGCCCTGGAGGATGAACGCCCCCGCGGCAGGTAGCCGTGGTCCGGCTGCAGCATGGCGTGGATGACCGCCGCTGGCGGCCTCTCCCCGGCCCCGTTCGGTCCCTCAGCGGCCGAGACGGGCGACCCTGGCGGCCGCGCTCAGGACGCGACGCGCGGTCGTCGGCGAGACGCGCGAGATGCTCTGCAGGGTCTGGGCCAGCTCCTCCTCCGGCAGCGACCCGAACAGGCCCAGCAGGCGGTCCAGTGTCTCGTCCGAGAGCCGCGCCAGGACGGCGAAGCCGCGGGCGAGCTCGGTCGTCTCGGCCCGGGCGACGAGCGCCACCGCGCGGTCGAAGAGACGGACGAAGCCCTCGAATTCGGTCAGCCACTCCCGTAGCTGGCCAAGCTCGCTGTCCGGCGGCGACCCGGCGGCGACCCGGTCAGCCTCGCGCACGGCGTTCGCGATGAGCGGCAGCAGCGGGTCGGTCTCGCGCAGCTTGCGCTGCTCGGCGATGCGCTGGAACCAGACCCAGTGGTCGCCGACCTTGGCGTAGGCGACCGCACTGGGGCCGCGCCGGCCGACCCGTCGTGGGTCGGCCACCCGCTCCACGAGGCCCCAAGCCTCGCACTCGGCGAGCGCCAGGCTGGCCGCCCGGTGGCTGAGGCCGAGGGCTTCGCGGACCTCCCGCTCGGTGAGCGGGCTGGCGTGGGCCAGGATGTAGCCGTGGACCCGGGCGACGGACGGCGGCACGCCCCAGGCCGCGCCCATGTCACCCCACGCCTCGGCGAAGTCGCGGCGGATCTGCTCGGCAACACGCGCGCTGCCCGGGTCATGCGACGTGCTCGCGACCGAGGTGTCGGGCTCGCCAGCGGTTCCGGTCGGCGCTGGGGTCATCGCCTGCCACGATAGCAGGGGGCCTCAGGGCAGGGCGAGGTACCCACGCAGTTGCGCCACCACCGCATCGCTCACCGCGCTGGTGCCGCCCAGGACGACCACGCGCCGCGGCTCGAGCCGGGCCAGCTCGGTGGCCACGATGACCGGCAACCCGCCCGGCTGTGTCAGGAGCAGCGGTCCGCCGAGCTCGCCGGCCGCCGCGGACCCGGTGAGGCCGTCGGGGAAGTTCGTCCCGGCGGCGACATACACGACCGGCACGCCCGGGTCCTGCAGGCCCGAGATCGCGACCGCGGTGGCATAGCGGTCGTCGCCGCCGAGTCGGTTCACGGTGGCCGACGGCAGGGCCGTACTGACCGCGGTGGCGACCGCGCTCGAGAGCGATGCCGTGCTGCCCAGCAGGTAGACGGTCGTGGGCGCCAGCCGCTGCAGCTCCGTCCGCGTGGCCGGCGAGAGCCGCGCGGGGTCGCTCAGGAGCAGGGGCGCTCCCAACCTGGCCGCTTCGGCGCCGCCGGCGAGGCCGTCGGGGTAGTTCGCCCCGGAGGCGATGAAGACCGTGCTGGCCCCACCCGGGTAGACGGCCTTGGACAGATCGGCAGCGGTGGCGTACCGATCCGAACCGCCGACGCGGGTAACGGTCGCATGCGGCAGACGCGCCTGGATGGCGTCAAGGACCGCGTCTGACACGACGCTCTTGCCGCCAAGCACGATGACGTTGGCCGGATCGGCCCGGGAGAGCTCCAGCGCGACGCTCGCCGGCAGGGCAGTGGGCGCCGTGAGCAGAAGCGAGCCGCCCAGGTGGCCGGCCGCCGCGCTCCCACCAAGGGCGTCGGCGAAGCCCAGCCCGCTGGCTACGATCACCGTCCCGGCGCCAGGCTGCAGGAGGTTGGCCGAGACGGCCACGGCCGTGCCGTACCGATCGGCACCGGCGAGGCGCAACACCCCGAACGTCGACGCGATCGCCTCCCAGTAACCGGGCTGGCCAGCGTCGTAGCCCAGGGCCCACATGCCCACCCCGGCAAGGCCGTCGGTGACGGCCAGGCCGTACTTCGCGCGCAGCGAGGTCTCGTCATCGAAGTAGGTCTCGGACCAGGCCTTGGTGGTGGGGTCCTGGACGGCGAACCAGGCCGCGCGTTCGACCGCGTCGTAGTTGATCGTCGTGCCGGACGGCGGTGGCAGGCTGTCGGTCGGGAAGAAGGCCACCCCGGTGCCCGAACGGGTGGCGTGGAGGAGACCCGACGTGGTCGGCCAGGTCATGCCGTAGTACGGCAGGCCGAGGATGATGCGATCCCGCGGCACATCCAGCTTGTCGTACTGGCCGATCGACCAGCTCAGGCTCAGGCCGTCGACCGAACTGACGAGCGGCGAGATCGAGCCGACCGGGCTGCTGGTGGCGCCGCGGTAGTTGTAGCCCATGAGGAAGGCACGGTCCACGCCGTCGGAGATGGCCTGCGCCGCCATGCCCGAGCCGGATACGTTGGCGTTGGTCGAGACCGTCACGCGAGCGGCGGCGTCGGCCTTGACGAGCGACGCCCGCAGGGCCGCCCCGAAGGCGCCGTAGGCCGCGAAGTCGCTGTTGTAGAGCGACTCGATGTCGATGTTCGCGCCGTCCAGCCCGAGCGACGCCACTTGCGCAGCCATGTTGGCGATGGCGGCCGCCTGAGCGGGAGCGTTGGCGAAGAACGCCTGGTTGGCGCTGGCCGTGTCGTTCGACGGACGCAGCGTCAGATCGACCCGCACGCCCTGGGCATGGGCGTGCTGCACGATCGTGCTGATGAGGTCCGCCCGACCACTGCCGAGGAGCGTCGTCGTGTCGAGGTTGCCCGAGGCGTCGTAGTAGACGGCGAAGAGGGCGATGGTCGTGAGCAGGTCGTAGCGCAGGTACGCGTCGACGCCGCTGTCGATCTCCCAGTACGGCAGGAAGCCGTAGACCTCCCCGGTCAGGCCCTTGGGCGCCGGCGTCGAGGTCTGGGCGACGGCAGGGGCTGCCGCAGGTGCTTGTCCGGTCGTCGCGAGCGTCGCTCCTGGGCCGCTCAGGGACAGGAGGGAGGCGCCGAGGAGCGCGACCGCCAGCAGGCGGAGGGTGACGCGAGGGCGACCGCTGGAGCGGGGGCGCACGGCGTGCGGCCGGGGGCGCTGGTCGGACATGAAGTCGCTCCGGTTCGCCAGGATCGCAGGACTTGCCGGCGTCGGCCCGCAGGCTTCCGTCGGCGGGGGCACCCTACCCCCGATAGCCGCCTTTGGCAACCCGACCTTCAGGCCCGGCCCGCCACGGACGAACGGACCGGGCCGGCGACGCGGATCACCGACAGGACCTGAAAGGGCCGATGGGCCCCGGATCGTGAGTCGAAGGACAATGGTGGCGCCGGTCGGCAGGTCCGAAGCTCACCGTGGCACGAGTCGCGCTCGACGGATACGAAAGGCATGTCATGTACGCACCCCCCTCCCGCCCCACGGATGTCCCCCGCCCGATCACCGACCAGCGGTGGGAGTGTCTCGATGGCAATGAGGCGGCCGCGCGGGTGGCCTACGCGCTGAGCGAAGTCATCTCCATCTACCCCATCACGCCAGCGTCGCCCATGGCCGAGCACGCCGATGACTGGGCCGCCGCCGGCCGGCCCAACCTGTGGGGCAAGGTGCCCGACGTGGTGGAGATGCAATCCGAGGGCGGCGCGGCTGGGGCCATGCACGGGGCGCTGCAGAAGGGCGCCTTCGCCACGACGTTCACCGCCTCGCAGGGCCTCCTGCTGATGATCCCCAACATGTTCAAGATCGCCGGCGAGCTGACCCCGGCCGTCATCCACGTCGCGGCCCGCACGATCGCCACGCACGCCCTGTCGATCTTCGGCGACCACAGCGACGTGATGCACGCGCGCTCGACCGGATGGGCCATGCTGGCCGCCGGGTCCGTGCAGGAGGCGCACGATTTCGCCCTTGTGGCCCATGCCGCCACGCTCCGCTCACGGGTCCCGTTCCTGCATTTCTTCGACGGCTTCCGCACCTCGCACGAGATCAACAAGATCGCCCTCCTGGCCGAGGACGACATGCGGGCGCTGGTGCGCGACGAGGACCTCCTGGCCTTCCGCGCCCGCGGCCTGACCCCGGAGGCGCCGGTGCTGCGGGGCACCGCCCAGAACCCGGATGTCTTCTTCCAGGCCCGCGAGGCATGCAATCCGTATCACCTGGCCGTGCCCGGGATCGTCCAGCAGGTCATGGACGAGCTGGGCGAGCGGACCGGCCGCCGCTACGGCCTGGTCGACTATCACGGTGCCCCGGACGCGGACCGGGTGGTCGTCGTGATGGGTTCCGCCGCCGGCGCGGTGGAGGAGACGGTCGACGCCCTCGTGGCGGCCGGGGAGCGCGTCGGGCTGGTGCGCGTGCGCCTGTTCCAGCCCTTCCCGGCGCCCCAGCTCCTCGCCGCCCTGCCGCCGACGGTGCGCGCGATCGCCGTCCTGGACCGCACGAAGGAGCCCGGTGCGGTGGGCGAGCCGCTGTACCTGGAGGTGGTCGCCGCCCTGGCCGAGGGCATGGACAGCGACACGCCGCCCTTCCGCGTGCTGCCGCGGATCATCGGCGGCCGCTACGGCCTCTCCTCCAAGGAGATGACGCCGGGGATGATCAAGCCCATCTTCGAGGAGCTTTCGGCGGTCCGGCCGCGCCGGCATTTCACGGTCGGGATCCACGACGACGTGACGCATCTCAGCCTGCCCATCGACGCGGGCTTCGAGGTCGTTCGGCCCAAGGGCGAGGTGCAGGCCGTCTTCCTGGGCCTGGGTTCCGACGGCACGGTCGGCGCCAACAAGAGCTCGGTCAAGATCATCGGCGAGGGGACGGACCTGTTCGTCCAGGGCTACTTCGAGTACGACTCCAAGAAGTCCGGCACGGTCACCGTCTCGCACCTCCGCTTCGGGCCGCAGCCCATCCGCTCGACCTACCTCGTGAGCGGGGCGGACTTCGTGGCCTGCCACCAGTTCGGGCTGCTGACCCACCTCGACGTCCTGGACAAAGCCCGACCGGGCGCCACGTTCCTGCTGAATTCGCCCTATGGTGCCGACGAGGTGTGGGCTCAGCTGCCGGGTCGGGTGCGGCGTGCCCTGGTCGACAAGCACATCGACTTCTGGATCATCGACGCGGCGGCCGTCGCCAACGAGGTCGGCATGGGGGCGCGCATCAACACGGTCATGCAGCCGTGCTTCTTCCAGCTGGCCGGCGTGCTGCCCCCCGACGAGGCCATCGCCCGCATCAAGGACGCCGTGCGGCAGACCTACGGGCGGCGGGGTGAGGCCCTGGTGGCCCGCAACTTCGCGGCCATCGACCGCTCGCTTGAGCGGCTGGTGCACGTCCCGCTGGGCGCTCCCGGCGAGGCCGTGGAGCTGCCCGGCCCGGCCGACGATGACCCCCGCGAGTTCGTCCGGCGAGTCACCGCCGCCCTCATCGCCGGCCGCGGGGACCTGCTGCCCGTGAGCGCCATGCCGGTCGACGGCACGTTCCCCACGGGCACCACGAAGTACGAGAAGCGGGCCATCGCCCAGCAGATCCCGGTGTGGGATCCGACGATCTGCATCGATTGCGGCAAGTGCGCCATCGTCTGCCCCCACGGCACGATCCGCATGAAGGTCTTCCCGACGGCGGCGCTGGCGGGTGCCCCGGCCGACTTCAAGCACAAGGAGTTCCGCTCCCACGACCTGCCCGACCACCGCCTGACCATCCAGGTGGCGCCCGACGACTGCACCGGCTGCGGCGTGTGCGTGGAGGTGTGCCCGGCCAAGAGCAAGACCGAGCTCCGCCACAAGTCCATCGACATGGAGCCCGTCGAGGCGCACCGCGACCTGGAGCGCCCCCGGTGGGAGTTCTTCCAGTCGATCCCGCCGCTCGATCGCAGCCTGCTGGCGCACGACACGGTCAAGGGCTCGCAGGTCCTGGAGCCACTCTTCGAGTTCTCCGGCGCGTGCGGCGGCTGTGGCGAGACGCCGTACCTCAAGCTGGTCAGCCAGCTGTTCGGCGACCGGATGATCGTGGCCAACGCCACGGGCTGCTCGTCCATCTACGGCGCCAACCTGCCCACGACCCCGTGGACGGTCAACGCCCAGGGTCGCGGTCCGGCGTGGAGCAACTCCCTGTTCGAGGATAACGCCGAGTTCGGCCTGGGCATGCGCCTGGCCCTCGACGCACAGGCCGACCACGCGCGCCTGCTGCTGACGCGACTCGCGCCGGCCGTCGGACCGGACCTCGTGCACGAGCTGCTGGAGAGCAGCCAGGACAGCGAGGTCGAGATCGCCGCGCAGCGCGATCGCGTCGCGCGCCTGCGGGAGCGGCTCGCCGCGGTCGACGGCGCCGCCCGCTCCGACGCCCAGCACCTGCAGGCCCTGGCCCACGACCTGGTCGCGCAGGGCATCTGGATCATCGGCGGCGACGGCTGGGCCTACGACATCGGCTTCGGCGGGCTGGACCAGGTCCTGAGCTCGGGACGCAACGTCAACATCCTGGTCCTGGACACGGAGGTCTACTCCAACACCGGCGGCCAGGCCTCCAAGGCCACGCCACGGGCGGCCGTGGCCAAGTTCGCCGCGGCCGGCAAGGCCACCGGCAAGAAGGACCTGGGGGCCATCGCCCGAGCCTATGGCAACGTCTTCGTGGCGCAGGTCGCCATGGGCGGCAGCGATGCCCAGACGACCAAGGCGCTCCTGGAGGCGGCGGCCTGGCCGGGACCGTCGCTGGTCATCGCCTACAGCACGTGCATCGCCCATGGCATCGACATGTCGCAGTCGATGGCCCACCAGAAGGACGCGGTGCGGAGCGGCTACTGGCCGCTCTACCGCTTCCACCCCAGCGAGATCGCCGACGGCCAGCCCTTCAAGCTCGATTCGCAGGCCCCGTCGCTCCCGATGGCTGAGTTCATGGCCGGGGAGACGCGCTTCGCGGTGCTGCAGCGCACGCATCCCGAGCGGGCGGCCGAGCTGGCTCAGCTCGCCCAGGCCGACACCGACGAACGGTGGCGCTACTACGAGCAACTGGCGGGCATGCATCGCAGCGTCCCGCACGTCGACCGGCACGCCCCCCTGCTGGGGGGTGACGGCGCCGACCCAGCGACCCAGCCGGATGACCGGGAGGCCCTCGCATGACCATCGACCTCCGTACCGACTACCTCGGCCTGCACCTCCGCTCGCCGCTCGTGGCGTCCGCCTCGCCGCTCACTGGCGAGACGCCCACCGCGCGCCGGCTGGAGGATGCCGGGGTCGGGGCCCTCGTCCTGCCCTCCCTCTTCGAGGAGGAGATCCTCAACGAGGAGATCGAACTGAATCGCTCGCTGGAGGCGGGCGCGGAGCAGTTCGCCGAGGCGCTCGACTACTTCCCTGAGGTCCGGGAGTTCGCCGATGCCGGCCAGCGCTACCTCCGGCGCCTGGAGGCCATCCGGCACCAGGCATCGGTCCCCGTCATCGCCAGCCTCAACGCCACTTCCACCGGCGGTTGGGTCGGCTACGCCCGCCGGATCGCCGAGGCGGGCGCGGATGCGCTCGAGCTCAACGTCTACCGCCTGGCGACGGAT
This sequence comes from Candidatus Sulfotelmatobacter sp., assembly GCA_035622975.1. Lineage (GTDB taxonomy): Bacteria > Chloroflexota > Limnocylindria > Limnocylindrales > CSP1-4 > DASPUH01. Next base: position 31,033 of record DASPUH010000133.1, on the reverse strand, counting down.
CCCGGCCGCGGGGCCGACGCGATGGAATCAGCCGACCTGGCGCTCATCGCTGCGGTGCGCGCCGCGGTGACCATCCCCCTCGCCGTCAAGCTCAGCCCCTACTACACCGCGATGGCCGACTTCGCCGCCCGGGTCGTCGCCCAGGGCGCCGACGGGCTCGTCCTCTTCAACCGCTTCTACCAGCCGGACCTGGACCTGGAGGCGCTCGAGGTGGTCAACCGCGTCGAGCTGAGCCGGCCCTGGGAACTGCGGCTGCCACTGCGGTGGATCGCCGTCCTGCGACCACAACTGGGGCGCGGCGTCGGGCTGGCGGCGACATCGGGGATCCACTCGGGCACGGATGCCCTCAAGGCGCTCATGGTCGGCGCTGACGTAGCGATGATGACCTCGGTCCTCCTGCGCGAGGGTCCGGAACACGTCCGCACCGTGGAGGCCGAGTTGCGGTCGTGGATGGCCGATCACGAGTACGAGTCGGTGAGCCAGTTGCGGGGGAGCGCCAGCCAGGCTGCGGTGGCCGACCCCGGGGCTTACGATCGGGCCAACTACATGCGCACGCTCCATTCCTGGAGCACGCCGAGCCTGCTGAACCCGACCGCGGCGTCCTGACGGTCAGGACCGGCCGCTTCTCGCCTCGGCGAGATCAGTCGGCGCGGACGCGGTCAGGCTGTCCAGCCGGGCGATGAAGGGAGCGGCGCGCAGGCGGATCAGGATGTGGCGCGCCCGCTCCACCTGCGCCTGGACCTCCGGGTCCTCCGGGTCAAGGAGCGGCGCGACGACGAGCGTGCAGAGGGCTTCGGACCATTCCAGGCCCAGCTCGCGGTCGTCCGCCAGCGCCGCGCGGAACAGAGCCTTCGCCTCATCGGGCCGCCCCTCGAGCGCCGCGATCCCCGCCCGGATGCCGGATCGCTCAGCCTCGATGGCCCGACCGCGGCGGATGGAGGGCTGGGAACGGTCCAGGTCGGCGCGTGCTGCGTGCGCGTCGCCCAGCGCCAGCGCGCAGCGGGCGGCCATCAGGTAGCCGTCCGCGACCCCTTGGCTGTACACCCCGGCGTAGTCGTGGGCGTGCACTCGAGCGGTCACATGGTCACCGGCGGAGAAGGCCATGATCGTCTGCAGCCAGGCCAGGAGGGCCGGCTTGACCGTGTCGCCCTGCACGTCGGGCAGCCCCTGGAGGCGTGGCCACAGATCGCCGTAGGGCTCGCCGCGGAACGCCCGCAGGGTCAGCGTGTCGTTCGCCGCGACGGCCCAGATCGATCGCGTCTCGAGGGCGAGCATCGGTTCCAGGAGCCCGTCCAGCGGATCCCAGTCGCCGATGGCCAGGGCGGCCGTGAAGGCGTTGTCGAACAGCTGGAACCCCCGCTCGCCGAGCCGTTCGGCGATGGCGATGGCCTGGCGGATGGCCGCCAGGGCGGCACGCGGGTCGATGTCGACCGAGAGCGAGCACAGGTTGATGAGGCCCCGCATCTGGGTGCGCAGGAGGCCATGGTTGGCCGCCAGGCGACTGCCCGCCTCGATCGCCCCGAGGCCCTCATAGGGGCGACCGAGGCCCGCCAGCGCGCTGCCGCGGGTGATCAGCGTGTCGGCGACGACGGCGATCAGGTCGAGTCGCTCCGCCGCCTCGAGGACCCCGTCCGCGATGGCCACCGCGCGCGCGTCCTCGTCGCTGAAGAAATACGCGCGGGCCAGCTGGCCGCGCAGCCGGATGAACTGGGGATCGTCGCCCAGGTCGGCCAGCGCGCCGTCCGCTTGGATCAGCATCTCGAGTGCCGGCGCGGTGCGGTAGGCCGTCAACAGGGCGTCCGCGAGGCTGGCGATGGTCGCGGCCTGCGCCGACCGGTCGCCGGTCGCGCTGTGGTACTCGAGGGCCGCTCGGTAGTGCCGTTCGGCGTCGTCGGTGCGCCCCACCGCCTTCGCCGCGGTGGCGGCTGCCAGGTGAAGGCCTGCTCGGTCCGCGGGGTCACTCGTGATCGACAGGGCCTGCTCGAAGAACGTGATCGCCTGGTCATGCGACCCGAGCGCGGAGGCCCGTTCGCCCGCCGCACGCAGCGCGATGCGGGCCTGTCCAGCGAGGGCATCCCGCTCCGGTCCGTCGGGGGCGTTGGCGTGGGCGGCCAGGTAGTGGCCGGCGAGCGCCCCCGCCAGCTCGTCGCTGCCGAGCGACTCGAAGAAGCGCGCCGCAGCCAGGTGGCGGACCTTCCGGTCACCGTGCGCCAGGGTGTGGTAGGCGACCTCGCGGATGAGCGCCTGGACGAAGGAATACTGGCCGCGCTCGGGGCTGCGCGGGTCGGCCTCCAGGGTCAGGATCTCGCGGCGGACGAGGGCCCGCAGGCCGGGCTCGAGTTCGCCCTGGGGACGACCCGCCACGGCGATGAGTCCGGCGATGGTGAAGCTCTGGCCCAGCACGGCGGCGTCCGCCACGAGCGCCCGGTCGGCCGCCTCCAGGCTGTCGAGGCGGCTCGCGATGAGCGCCGTGAGCGTCTCGGGCACATCGAGCGTGCTGAGGTCCCCGGTCGGGACATAGGCATCGCCCTCCAGCCGGAGGCGGCCCTGGGCCACGAGCATCCGGACCGTCTCCACGGCGTAGAGGGGCACGCCGTCGGCACGGGCCACGATGGCGCGGACGGCCGGCGCCGGCAGGCCGGGCACCAGCCCGGCGAGCAACTCGCGCATGGCCGGCTCGGCCAGCGGCTCCAGGTAGAGCGAGGTGAAGTTGCGCTTGCCGGCGCCCCAGTCCGGCCGCTTCTCCAGGAGCTCCGGGCGCGCCAGCGTCACGACGTAGATGGGGACGTTGCGGCTCCATTCCATGACATGGTCGACGAGATCCAGGAGGCCGCTATCGGCGAAGTGGAAGTCCTCGAACACGAGGACGACCGGTGCGGAGGCCGCGAGCCGCTCGAAGAACGTGCGCCAGGCGCCGAACAGCTGGTCCGAGCCCACGCCCGAACCCACGCCGAGGAGCGTCAGCAGGGCCGGCTCGATCCAGCGCCGCTCCTCCTCGTCGGGCACGTGCTCGGCGAGCAACTCGGCGATCTTGTGGCGCGTGGTGGCCTCGTCGTCGCCCTCGAGCAGGCCCGCTCGCCGCCGCACCATCTCGCCGAGCGCCCAGAAGCTGATGCCGTCGCCATACGCCGGGCTGCGGCCGTCGTGGTACCAGACGGTCTCGACGAGGCCGTCGAGGTACTTGAGGAACTCCCAGGCCAGGCGCGTCTTGCCGATGCCGGCCGGCCCGATGACCGACACGAGGCGTGCACGACCCTCCCGCGTGGTGGCGTGGAAGAGGTCCTTGAGCAGGCGCAGCTCGTCGTCACGGCCCACGAACGGCGCTTCCAGGGTCTCGGCGCGATTGCGCCCACCTCGCTCTGCGACGACGCGCACGGCGCGCCACGCCGGCACGGGCGCGGCCTTGCCCTTGAGGATGGTGTCGCCGGCCGGCTCGAACGCGATCGCCCCGGCCGCCGCGCGTTGCGTCGCTTCGCCCACGAGCACGGCGCCCGGCGGCGCGACGCTCTGGAGGCGGCTCGCCGTGTTGACCAGGTCGCCGGCGACCATGCCCTGGCCCACCGCACCGATGGTCACCGCAGCTTCGCCGGTCAGGATGCCCGCCCGCGCCCGGATCGACGGCCCGATCGTCCTGACCGCCGCCACCAGCTCCAGCCCGGCGCGCACGGCCCGCTCCGCGTCGTCCTCGTGCGCCGTCGGGGCGCCCCACATCGCCATCACGGCGTCGCCGATGAACTTCTCCACCGACCCGCCGTAGCGGACGATGACGTCGCGGGCCAGGTCGAAGTAACGGGTCAGCAGATCGCGCGTCTCTTCCGGATCGCGGCCCTCGGCGAGCGCGGTCGACCCCACGAGATCGACGAACAGGATGGAGACCAGGCGACGCTCGGCCTGGGGAGCCGACGCCGCCGCGGCCTTCGCGGCCGGCGCGACCGCGGCGCCGCCGCCGAGGGCCGTCCCGCACTCGCCGCAGAACTTCTCGCCCGGCTCGTTATAGGCGCCGCAGCTGGGGCACGGCGGCGTGAGGGCCATGCCGCACTCGGCGCAGAACTTGCGCCCGGCCCGGTTCTCGGCCCCGCAGTTGCCGCAGGTCATCTGCCCACCACCGTCAGCATGCCGGTCGGACGTTAGCGCACCGCGCATCCGCTGGCCAGACCGAGTCGCCGGCCACCACACGGCATGTCGTCGTTGACACCCTTCCGGGCCCCGCCTAGACTCGCGCTCCACAACTGAAGACGGCTGTGAACGGGACGAGTACCCGACGATCCTCGGCCAAGAGAACCGGCGGCTGGTGCAAGCCGGAGCGAGGGCGGCGGGGAATGGACCCGTGAGCCCCGGACCGAACGGCGGACCAAGGTCCGCCCGGTAGGCTCCGGCGCAGGGCGCCAGCGTTACCAGGGCAGCACCGATCGACCGCCGCGCGGTCCGTCGGCAGAGCGCGACGACCGGACTGGTCGTCGAAGGCGGGTGGCACCGCGGAAGGCACGACCTTTCGTCCCGGAGGACGAAAGGTCGTCGTGATTCCCGGCCTCATCCGGCGCACTGAAGGAACACGCACCGCCATGGCCCTGCCCGACCCGCTGAGCATCACCGAGACGCGCCGCCTGGCCGGCAACGCCGACACGATCCTGCTGCGCGCGTCGCGGGCGGCCGACCTGGAGACGCCGATGGGCGCCCTCCTGCGCCTGGACGACGGCGGGCCGTGCTACCTGCTCGAGTCGGTGGAGGGTGGCGAGCGGGTGGGCCGTTATTCCTTCCTGGGTGTCTCGCCGCGTCGCGTCCTGGAGGTCACGGGCGCCAGCGCGCGCATCACCACGCGCCCCCTCTCGGTCGACACGTACACGCCCGACCTGCCGACCACGACGGCCGAAGCGACCGACCCGCTGGCCGCGCTGCGGGCTTTTGCGCCTCGCCGCCGCGTCGCGCCCACCAGCGAGATGCCGCGGTTCACGGGGGGCGCCGTCGGGGTGCTGGCCTATGACGCCGTCGGCTGCTTCGAGCCCGTGACGCAGCCGGCCCGGGATCCCGTCGCGGTGCCGCTCGCCGCGTTCCTGGAGACCGATCTCGTGCTGGTCTTCGACCACCTGACCCAGACCCTCTCGGCGATCGCGTCGCTCCATACCGCGGCACCCGACCTCGAAGGCCGCTACCGCGTCGCCGAGCGGGCCATCTTCGAGGCCCTGGAACGGACCCGGCGGCCGAGCCGATCGGAGCTCGAGGAGGTCGTGGCCCGGCCCGGAACGGGCGGCGCCCCCGGCCGCACGGCTGCGGTCGAGGCAAGCCTGAGCCGCGACGCGTACGAATCGGCGGTCGTCGCCGCCAAGCAGGCCATCGCCGCCGGCGAGGCGATCCAGATCGTGCTCGCCCGCCGCCAGACGATGGCCCTCCCGACGCGGCCCGACGGTCGGCCCCTCGGCGGCCTGGACCTGTACCGTGCGCTGCGGCGCATCAACCCCAGCCCGTACCTCTTCTACGTGCGCCATCCGGCATTCGAGGTCGTCGGCGCGAGCCCCGAACTCCTCCTGCGGGTCGAGGGTGATGCGCTCACCACGCACCCCATCGCGGGCACGCGCCCGCGGGGCGCCGACGAGCGCGAGGACGAGCGCATCGCCGACGAGTTGCAGCGCGACCCCAAGGAGCGCGCCGAGCACGTCATGCTGGTCGACCTCGGGCGCAACGACCTGGGCCGGGTGGCGGTGGCCGGATCGGTGGCGGTCACGCGGTACATGGAGGTCGAGCGCTACAGCCACGTCCTGCACCTGGTCAGCCACGTGGAGGGCCGCCTGCGGCCGGGCCTCGACGCGCTGGATGCGCTGCGCAGCGTGTTCCCGGCCGGCACGCTGTCCGGCGCCCCGAAGGTCCGCGCGATGCAACTCATCGCCCAGCTCGAGGGCGAGCGGCGCGGCATCTACGGGGGCGCCGTCGGCTACCTGGGCTACGACGGCAACCTGGATACAGCCATCGCCATCCGCTCGGCGGTCCTGCGCGACGGCGCGCTCCACCTGCACGCCGGAGCGGGGATCGTGGCGGGCAGCGTCCCCTCCAGCGAGTTCGAGGAGACCGAGCACAAGGCGGCGGCCATGCGCGGCGCGCTCGCGGCGGCCGCCGAGGCGACCGGCGCGACGAACGGCCCGTCGCTCGTGACGCACCATGGAGCGGGGTGAACGGGTGATCCTCGTCATCGACAACTACGACAGCTTCACCTTCAACCTCGTCCAGGCGCTCGAGGTCGCCGGAGCCGCCCTGCGCGTCGTCCGTAACGACGCCCTCGATCGGGAGAGCCTGGAGGCCCTGGCGCGGGAGGCGGCAGGCGCCGGGCCACATGACGACCGCCTGGCGGGCATCGTCATCTCGCCCGGACCCGGTGAGCCGGGCTCGGCCGGCGTCTCCGTGGCCGCCGTGGAGGTCGCGGCGGCATGGGGGATCCCGCTGCTCGGGGTGTGCCTGGGCCACCAGTGCCTGGGTGCCGCTTTCGGGGCGACCATCGCTCGTGCGCCGACGCTGGTCCACGGCGAGGCCAGCGAGATCATCCATGACGGCCGGGGCCTGCTGGAGGGCCTGCCCTCGCCCTTTCCCGCCGCGCGATACCACTCGCTGACGGTCGATGAGGGCACCCTGCCGGTGACCCTCGAGGTCACCGGTCGCACCGCCGACGGAGTGGTCATGGCGATGCGCCACCGGACCCTGCCACTGGAGGGCGTGCAGTTCCACCCCGAGTCCGTCCTCACGCCGGCCGGGCCGCGCATCCTGGCCAACTTCCTCCGCCTGACCGGCCAGGGCCATGCCGACATCCTTGACGCGGCGGCCGCGACGGGCTTCGCCACGCACGGGCTGGCGGCGCCCGCCGGTGCGACCAGATGAGCGACGCGGTCCGCGCCGCGCTGGCAGCGATCGTCGAGGGCCAGAGCCTGACGCGCGAGGAGGCTCGCGCCGCGATGACCCAGGTCATGGACGGCGAGGCGACGCCGTCCCAGATCGCGGCGCTCCTCATGGCGTTGCGGGTGCGCGGTGAGACGGTGGAGGAGCTGACCGGGTTCGCCACCGTCATGCGCGAGCGCGTCCTGCGGGTCACTGCGCCCGCAGGGGCGATCGACGTGGTGGGCACCGGGGGTGACGGGAGCGGCACGTTCAACATCAGCACCGCCGCGGCGCTCGTCGTGGCCGCCACGGGTGTGCCGGTGGCCAAGCACGGCAACCGGGCGATCACCTCCGCGTCCGGCTCCACGGACGTCCTCGACGCCCTCGGCGTGACGGTCGAGCAGACCCCCGACGCGGCGGCCGAGGCGCTGCGCGAGGACGGCTTCGCCTTCCTGTTCGCGCCTGGCTTCCACCCTGCGATGCGTCACGCGGGACCGACGCGCCGCGAGATCGGCGTTCGAACCGCGTTCAACCTGGTCGGTCCGCTGACCAACCCGGCCGGCGTGCGCCGTCAACTCCTGGGCGTGGCCGACGTCACCGTAGCCGCGGCCATCGCGGCGGTAGCCCGCGAGCTGGGCACCGAGCGCACGTTCGTGGTGTGCGGCGACCGCGTCGACGAGCTGCCGCTGGACGGCAGCGGGATCATCCACGACGTGAGGCCGGGCGGCATCACCCGACAGGCTGTGACGGCCGCCGACCTGCGCCAACTGGGCCTGCCGGTCGTGCCGACGGAGGCCCTGCGCGGCGGCACGCCGGCCGAGAACGCGCGCCTCATCGAGGCCCTGCTCGGCGGTGCGGAGGGCCCGCGCCGCGCGGTCGTCGTGCTCAACGCGGCGGCCGCGCTGCAGGTCGCCGGCCGGGCGGCGACGCTGCGCGCCGGCACCCAGCTGGCCGCCCGGACCATCGACTCGGGGGCGGCCGCAGCGCTCCTCACCCGCCTGCGCGCCCGGCGGGCCGCCGCCGAAGCCGCGGCCCCGGCAGCCACCGCATGACCGTGGTCGCGCCTCGCGTCCGGCCGCCGGCCGCGCGCCTCGGCGTGCTCGGCCGGATCGCCGCGCAGCGACAGGCCGACGTGCTGGCTGAGCTCGGCGGGGCCTCGCTCCACGAGCTGCGGCGGGACGCGCGCCGAGCGGCTCCGCCGCGCCCCTTCGCGGAGCGCCTGGCGGCGCCAGGCACGCGTCTGATCGCGGAGGTCAAGCGTGCCTCGCCGTCCGCGGGCCGGCTGGCTGGCGCAGACCTCGACGTGGCGGAGCGGGCGCGCGCGTACGCGGCCGGGGGCGCCGCCGCCATCTCGGTGCTGTGCGAGCCCCGCCACTTCGGGGGCTCACTGGATGACGTGCGCCTCGTGCGCGCGGCCGTGGCCCTGCCGGTGCTGGCCAAGGAGTTCGTGGTCGACCCCCGCCAGCTGCCGCAGCTGCGGCTGGCCGGCGCGGACGCCGTCCTGCTGCTGGCCGCGCTCCATCCGGCGGCCCGGCTGGCGCGGCTCGTGCGCCAGGCCCTGGACCTGGGCCTGGAGCCGCTGGTCGAGGCCCATGACGAGCGGGAGCTGGAACGAGCGCTCGGCACGCCGGCCCGGGTCATCGGCCTCAACGCGCGGGACCTGCGGACCCTCGCGGTCGACCCCGTGCGGGTGGTGGCCCTGGTCGGTTGCGTGCCCCGTGACCGGGTCGTGGTGGCCGAGTCGGGGATCCGTGACGCGGCGGCCGTGCGCGACCTGCGCGCGCTCGGCGTGGACGCGGTGCTAGTCGGCGAGGCGCTCATGCGGGCGGGGGAGCCGGAAGCCGCTGCCCGCGTCCTCGAGGCAGCCGGCGCGGTGCCAGATGACGCGGCCGCGTACGCCCGCGGGCCGCTCGTCAAGATCTGCGGCGTCACCGACGAGGACGGGCTGCTGGCCGCCGTCCGTGCCGGTGCCGACGCGGTCGGCCTCAACGTGGTGCCAGGCACGCCCCGTTGCCTGGAGCTGCCGGGGGCCGCGGCCCTCGCCGGCCTGCTGCGGGCGTCTCGCACAGGGTCGACGCCGCGCCTCGTGGCGGTCACGGCGGACGCGTCGGCGGCCGACCTGGCAGCCCTCGTCGACGCCCTCGATCCCGACGCCGTGCAGTGCTCAGGGGACGAGCCGCCGGAGGTCGTGGCCGCCGTCGGGCGACCCGTCTGGAAGACGGTCCATGCCGACCGGGCCGCACCGGAGCTCGTGGCGAGCATCCAGGGCTGGCTCGCGCTGCCGCCGGTCGAGCGAGTGCTGCTGGACGCCGCCGGCGGGCTGCACGCCGGGGGAACCGGCGTGGCGGTGGATCGCGCCGTCGCGGCGGCCGTCGCCCGCGAGGTGCCGGTCATCCTCGCTGGCGGCCTTGATCCCGCCACCGTCGGTGAGGCGGTGCTGGCCGTGTCCGCCACCGGCGTCGACGTGGCGTCGGGCACCGACCTGCCGCGCCGGCCGGGCCAGCGCCCGCGCAAGGACCCGTTCCGGACGGCCCTCTTCGTCAAGCGCGCCAGGGCCGCCCGCTTCGACCGCCCGACGGTCGCCGCGCGGCCGAGCCCCGTCGCGCCCGGCCTGGTGGAGGTGGATGACCACGGCCGATGGGGCACGGACCGCGCGTTCGGCGGCCGGTACGTGCCTGAGACGCTGGTCAACGCGCTCGAGCAGCTCGAGGCAGCCTGGTCGACCGTCCGCGCCGATCCCCGCTACTGGGCCCAGCTCCGGGAGCTCGGGACGCGGTACGTCGGTCGTCCGTCGGCGCTCTACCGGGCGGATCGGCTCGCCGCGGCCGTGGCTCGCCAAGCGGGACGGGACGCGGGCGCGATCCACCTTTGGCTCAAGCGCGAGGACCTGAACCACACTGGGGCCCACAAGATCAACAACGCGCTCGGCCAGGCCCTCCTCACTCGCCGCCTGGGCAAGACCAGGGTCATCGCCGAGACGGGCGCCGGGCAGCACGGCGTCGCGACGGCCACCGCCTGCGCCCTGCTGGACCTGCCATGCGTCGTCTACATGGGTGCCGAGGACATCCGGCGCCAGGCGCCCAACGTGCTGCGCATGCGGGCCCTGGGGGCTGACGTGGTGACCGTCACGAGCGGCAGCGCCACGCTGAAGGACGCGGTCAACGAGGCGATGCGCGACTGGGTCACCAACGTGGCCACCACCCACTACGTCCTGGGGTCGGCGGTCGGGCCGCATCCCTACCCGCTGATCGTGCGCGACCTCCAGCGTCGCATCGGTGACGAGGCCGCGGTGCAGCTGTTCGAGATGGAGGGTCGGCTGCCGGCCGTGGCGGTCGCGTGCCTCGGCGGCGGCTCGAACGCGCTCGGGCTCCTGTCACGCTTCATCGGCGAGCCGGCCGTCCGCCTCGTAGGGGTGGAGGCGGCCGGGGAGGGACTGGCCACCGGGCGGCACGCGGCGGCGCTGGCCGGCGGCACACCGGGCATCCTCCACGGCTCCCGCTCGTACATGCTCCAGGACGCCGACGGCCAGGTCGTGGAGGCCGTCTCGCTCAGCGCCGGGCTCGATTACCCCGGCATCGGGCCCCAGCTCTCCGCGCTCTACGCCGCGGGGCGGCTTGAGGTGCTGGCTGCGACCGACACGGAGGCGGTGGACGCGATGCGCCTGCTGACCCGCACCGAGGGCATCATCCCGGCCCTGGAGCCCGCCCATGCCATCGCCGCCCTGCCCCGCCTGCTGACCGGCTCGGCCGGCCGGCCGCCGCTGGCCGGCGGCTCGGTCGTCCTGCTGGGCCTGTCCGGACGCGGCGACAAGGATCTCGGCGTGCTGGGCGATGGCGCAGGCGGGTCGGCGTGACCGCCACCACCGCCGTGCGGGGGACCGATGAGACGCCCGGCGCGGAGCGTCTGCACGCCGCGTTCGCCCGCGCCGCCCGCGACCGCCGCGTCGCGTTCGTGCCCTACGTCGTGGCCGGCTACCCCGACGCCGCCACCAGCCTGGAGGTGGCGCTCGCCTCGATCGATGCCGGAGCGGACGCCATGGAGCTGGGCCTGCCGTACAGCGACCCGCTCGCCGACGGCACCACGCTCCAGCGCGCCTCCGCGGTGGCACTGCGGAACGGGGCGACGTTCGATCGCTCGGTGGAGCTGCTGGGGGCGATCCACCAGGCGCGGCCGGACACGCCGCTCGTGCCGATGGCCTATGTCAACCAGGCGCTCGGCGACGGCGATCCTGCTCGCCGCCTCGGGCGGCTGGCGGCGGCCGGGGCCAGTGGCGTCATCCTGGCTGACCTGACGCCGGACGAGGGCGCACCGGTGGAGGCCGCGGCGCGCGAGGCGGGCCTCGCGCTCGTCTACCTCGTCACCCCGACGACCCCGCCCACCCGCCGCGCCCACATCGCCGCCACCACGGGCGGCTTCCTGTACACCGTCTCGCTCGTCGGCGTTACCGGCGCCCGCAGCCGGCTGCCGCGTGACGTGACGCAGTTCCTGGGCCAGGTCCGCGCGGTCGCCCACGGCCCGGTGGCGGTCGGCTTTGGTGTCTCGCGGCCGGCCCACGTGCGGCGCCTGGCCCGCTCGGTCGATGGGGTCATCGTCGCGTCCGCGCTGGTGGACGCGCTCGGCCCCGACGGTCGCGACGTACCACGGATGGCGCGGCTCGCGGGGCAGCTCGCCCGCGCCGGACGCTGGTCAGGCGCGCAGCACCCGTAGGGCGTTGCCGCCCATCACGGCGGCTACCACGTCGGGGCCCAGCCCCGCGTCCAGGAGGCCCTGCGTCAGCGAGGGCAGCCCGCGCACGTCGAATGGCATGGTCAGGGCGCCGTCGAAGTCGGAGCCCAGCGCCACCTGGGCAGGGCCGGCCAGCTCCAGGGCGTGCTCGAAGCTTCGCACCACCGCCTCCACCGTCGCCCCGCCGATCAGGGGAGCCGCGAGCGTCACGCCGATGAGCCCGCCGGCCTCCGCCACGAGGTGCGCCTCCGCGTCCGCGATGTTCCGCGTGGCCGGGCTGTAGCGGCGCCACCCGCTGCGGCCACCGGCCAGCGCCGTGAACCCGGTGTGGCTGACGAGGAACGGCCGGCTCAGGAGCGGCACGGCGTCACGGATCGTGGCCGGCGAAGCGTGGGCCAGGTCGACGAGGATGCCCTGGGCCTCGCACTCGGCGACCGCCTCGCGGCCGAAGCCCGTGAGGCCGCCTGCGTCCCGGCCGGAGCCGGAGCCGGCCAGCGCCGAGTCCATGATGTGGGCGAGGCCCAGCATGCGCACGCCCAGCGCCCGGAGGCGGGCCACGTTGCGCAGGTCGCCGCCGACCGCCTGGCCGCCCTGCACGCCGATGAACGCGCGCAGCGCCCCATCCCGGCCGACCGCCCCGAGGTCGGCCGCCGCGCGAGCCAGCACGAACCGGCCGCCCGACCCGGCCGCCCAGCCCTCGAGCCGGTGGACCAGCGCCTCCACCAGCTCGATCGGCGAGCCCCGCCACGGAGCGAGGCCTAGCGTGGCGAAATGCGGTGCGGAGAGGACCCCTCGCTCGTCCGGGAACCGCGTCGCGATGGTGAACCCGGCCAGGTCCAGGCCACCCTCGCGCGCCCGTGGCAGGTCGACATGGCCGTGCTGCAGGCGTCGGTCGACCGCGCGGCGGAAGAGGAGGGTGCCCACCAGCAGGTCGACCACCGGGATGGACGCGTGGAAGGCGGCGACGTCCTCGCGTACCGGTGGCAGGGGCCGGCCGACCGTGCGGTTGAGGGCCCGGTCGGCCAGCCGTTCGATCATGTCCGGTCAGGGTTCCGGGTCGGCGTCGTCGCGGTCCCGGGCCGGCCCGCGACCCCGGCCGCGCGCGCTGCGTTCCAGGTGTCGCGTGGCGGCGATGATGCGGCGGTAGACGGCGATGAGGTCGGCCTGCAGGAGCGGGCCGTCGTTGGTGGTGGCCACGCGGAGCAGCACCTCGCGCTCGCGCTCCGGGTCCGTGACGGCCTTGCCGGCTTCGGCCTTCGCTTCGCCCATGGCCATCCCCAGGCGGGCACGTTCGTTGAGCAGCTCCACGATGCGCCGGTCGAGCGCGTCGATGCGGCGGCGCACGCGGCGCATCTCGATCGTCTCGCCGGGCCGGACGCGCGGCATCAGGCGGCCCGTGCCGCGAGCAGGTCCAGCGCCTCCAGGTAGCCGCGCGGCCCGTGGCCGACGATCGACGCAACGGCGATGTCCTGCAGGAAGTTGATGCGCCGGAAGGCCTCGCGCGTGGCCGGGTCCGTCAGGTGGACCTCCACGAAGGGGCGCGCCACGCCCAGCAGGGCGTCACGCAGCGCGACGGAGGTGTGGGTCAGGCCACCGGCGTTGACGACGGCCGCGTCAAAATCCCTGAGGTGCAGGCGGTCGATCAGGGCGCCCTCGTGGTTCGACTGGAAGAAGTCCACCTGGAGGCCCAGCTCGTCGGCATGGGCGCGCGTCCGCTGGTGGATCGCGGCCAGCGTGTCGTGGCCATAGATCTCCGGCTCCCGCTCGCCAAGCAGGTCCAGGTTGGGGCCGTCGAGGACGAGGACGCGCATCAGGCCGCGCCCCGCAGGGCCGCCGCGAGTCCCGCGTCCACGGCTCCGTCCGGTACGTCGGCTCGGACCGCGATCCCGGTGGCCGTCGGCAGCACCCAGCGCAGACGTCCGCCGGCGACCTTCTTATCCCTGGCGAGGCGGACGCGCACCTCCTCGGCGGGGACCGCCGGCGCGGCCATGCCGAGGCCCAGGTGGTCCAGCAGGGCGACGATGCGCCGGCCGCGGGCCGCCGGTGTCACGCCGAGGGCCAGGCCCACGGCCACCGCCCCGCGCAGCCCGAGCGCCACCGCCTCGCCGTGCAGGAGGCCGTGGTAACCGTTGGCGCTTTCCAGGGCGTGGCCGATCGAGTGGCCCAGGTTCAGGGCCATCCGCCGGTCGGCCTCGCGTTCGTCGGCCAGCACGACCTCCACCTTGGCCCACGCGCAGCGCTCCACGAGCTCGGCAAGCGCGCCCGACGCCACGGCCGCCGGGCTGCCCGCGGCGAGCGCGCGGCCCTCACGCTCGAGCAGGTCGAAGAGCGCCTCGTCGCCCAGGGCGGCCATCTTGACCGCCTCGCCCAGGGCGGCGCGTCGCTGACGCGGTGGCAGCGTGGCCAGCAGACCCACGTCGAGCACGATGGCTCTTGGCTGGTGGAAGGCCCCCACGAGGTTCTTGCCCTCGGGGATGTCGATGGCCGTCTTGCCCCCGATGGACGAGTCGATCTGGCCGAGCAGGGTCGTCGGCACCTGGATGAAGGGCACACCGCGCGCGTACAGCGCCGCCACCAGGCCGCCGGTGTCGCCGACCGCTCCGCCGCCGATGGTGACCAGGGGGTCGCCGCGTTCGTGCTGCCGCCGGGCGAGTTCGCGCACGGCGCGTTCCAGGGCGGCGAACGACTTGGCCCGCTCGCCCCGCGGCAGCAGCAGCGGTTCGACGAGGCGACCGGGCGCCGCCAGGCTCACCGTCAGCCGCTCCCCGTGGAGGCGCCACGCGGCGGGCTCCGACACGACCGCGACACGCGTGGCGCGCAGGTCGTCCAGCACGCGGGCCACGGTGCCCCCGGCCATGTCCAGGCCCAGGACGAGCTCGCCGACGCGGGTGTGCGCGTCGAGCAGGGTGAGGGCCGGCGCGCCGCCTCGCAGCGATCGCTCGACGCGTGGCGCGACCTCGTCCGGGCGGCCCGTCGCGTCGACCCGGGGCGCCGCCGCGTAGAAGCGCAGGCGCGCCGCCCGCAACGCCTCCAGGGCGCGGACCGGATCGCGGCCCACGAGGAGCGGCCGCGGGGTGGCACTTCGCTCCAGCCGGCGGGCCAGGACCCCATCGGCGGCATCGAGCCACACCACGCGGCGGTCGCGGAACAGCCGCCACCGGTTGCGCGGCGCGACGACCGCCCCGCCGCCCGTGGCGACGACCCGCCTCAGCGGGTGGCTGCGGTCGGGCTCTCCCAGGGCGTCGATCGCCGCTGCCTCATGGACCCGGAAGGCCGCCTCGCCCTCGCGTTCGAAGATGGCCGCCGGCGGCGCCCCGGCGCGTGCTTCGATCGCCGCGTCCAGGTCCACGAACTCGGCGTGATGAGCGTGGGCGATGCGGCGCCCGACGGCGCTCTTGCCGCTGCCGGGCAGGCCGATGAGGACCAGCTCCACAGCCGCGCCTCAGTCGTCGCCGCCCGAGCCGGCCTCGGGTTCGGCACCGGGTACGGATGCCATGGCGGTAGCCGCGCGGGCCTGGAAGCGCGCCAGGTTGTCCCGCACCTCGGCCAGCGAGTCGCCGCCGGTCTTCTCCAGCAGGAAGCGGGTCAGGGTGAGCAGCACCATCGCCTCGCCGATGACGCCGGCCGCCGGCACCACGCTGATGTCGCTGCGCTCGTAGTGGGCCACGTCGACCGGCAGGCCGGTCAGCAGGTCGGCGGAGGGGAGGGGACGGGCCAGCGTGGAGATCGGTTTGACCGCACCTCGCACCACGATCGGCTCGCCGTTGCTGATGCCGCCCGTGAGACCCCCGGCATTGTTGCTGCCGTGGTGCCAGCGGCCATCCTTCCGACCGGTGATGACGTCGTGCACGGCCGAGCCACGACGCCGGGTCTGCTCGAAGCCCAGGCCGAACTCCACGCCCTTGACGGCGTTGATGGACACGATGGCCTGGGCCAGCGCTCCGTCGAGCCGGCGGTCCCATTGCACGTGGCTGCCCAGGCCAAGCGGTACGCCCGTGGCCACCACCTCGAACACCCCGCCCAGCGTGTCACCGGCGGACCGCGCCTCGTCGATGGCGGCCACCATGCGGTCCTCCGCGGCGGCGTCCAGGCAGCGCAGCGGGCTCGCCTCGGCCTCCTCGCGAGCGCGCGTGGGTGCCGCCGGGTCGGCGGTCACGTCACCCACCGAGACGGTGTAGCTCCAGACGTCGATACCCAGCTGGGCCAGGAAAGCTCGGCAGACGGCGCCCGCCGCGACGCGCATCGTCGTCTCACGCGCGGAGGCGCGCTCCAGCACGTCGCGCACGTCGTCGAAGTCGTACTTCACGGCGCCGGCCAGGTCGGCATGGCCGGGCCGGATCCGCGTCACGGGCCGCGCCCGTTTGTCGCCGCCGGCGGCCAGCGCCGCGAGCTCGGCGGCCTCCTCGTCGCTCAGGCGCTCGACCTGCATGACGTGCGTCCAGTCGGCCCAGTCGCGGTTGGCCACCTCCAGGAGGATCGGCGAGCCCAGCGTCCGGCCGTGCCGAACGCCGGAGAGGATCCTGGCGCGATCCTGCTCGATCGTCATGCGGGCGCCGCGGCCATGGCCGCGCTGGCGGCGGGCCAGGTCGGCCGCGATCGCGTCCGCGCCGAGGGGCACCCCCGCCGGCAGGCCCTCCAGGATCACCCCCAGCGCCTGGCCGTGCGACTCCCCCGCGGTCAGGAAGCGGAAGGTCATGCGGCCGTTGAGCGCTCGGCCTCGTCCAGCCGCTCGCGCATCAGGTCCAGGGGCGGTTCCTGCCCCGTCCACAGCCGGAAGGCGGCCGCGCCCTGGTGCAGCAGCATCAGCTCGCCGTTCATCGTCGCGGCGGCTCCTGCGGCCTTGGCGTCGCGCAGCAGGCGGGTCTCGCGCGGCGTGTAGATGAGGTCAAGGACCAGCATCTCCGGCGGCAGCAGCTCGGCCGGGATGGGCGAGACGTCGGTGCCCAGGCCGACGGCGGAGGCGTTGACCAGCACCTTGGCCTTGGCCAGCTCGGCCTCGATGACCGACTCGTGCCAGGGCATCGCCTTGAGCTCCATGTGGGCCGCGCTGCGGCCGAAGAAGCGGACCAGGTTCTCCGCCCGGTGAAGGTGGCGGTTGAAGACGATGATGCGCTGGAAGCCCTCGGTGATGAGACCGTGGACGACCGCCCGGGCGCCGCCCCCGGCGCCCAGCACGACCGCCGTGCGGGGCATCTTCTGGCGGCCTACCAGCGAGTCCAGCGCGACGCGGAAGGCGCCCACATCCGTGTTGTGGCCGATGAGCCGCTTGCCCTCCCGGGTCACGGTGTTGACCGCGCCCGTCGCCTGAGCCTCGTCGGCCACGCGATCCATGAGCGGGGCGACGCGCTCCTTGTGGGGGATCGTGACGTTGGCGCCCAGGTACGCCTCGTCGCGCAGCTCCTCCACCGTGGCGGCCAGTTGCAGCGGCGTGCGATCGAGCAGCTCGTACTGCACGTCCAGGCCTGCCGCGTCGAACGCGGCCTGCTGCATCGTCGCGGACATGGAGTGAGCGACGGGGTGGCCGATGAGGACGACTCGCTTGCTCATGCGCGCACCCTTTCCAGGTCGGAGAAGAAACCGGGATATGAGATCGCCGCGCTCGACGCGGCGTCGATGGCCGTGGTACCCGAGGCGACCAGGCCCGTGACCGCGAACGTCATGGCGAGGCGGTGGTCGGTGAGGCTCTGCACCGCGGCACCGCGGAGCCCGAAGGCCGTCCGTCCGGCGCCGCCCTGCACGATCAGGTCGTCGCCGTCCAGGGTCACGTCGGCCCCCAGGGCACACAGCCCCTTCATGATGCCGACGAGCCGATCGCTCTCCTTGTGGCGCAGTTCGCCCGCGCCGCTGAATCGGGAGCGGCCGCGTGCGCAGGCGGCGGCGAGGGCGAGCACCGGGATCTCGTCGATGCAGCGAGCCACGTCGGCCGCCGAGAGGTCCCGCGCCTCCAGCTCGCTGCTCCGCACGGTCAGCGTGGCCGTCGGTTCGCCGAGATCGGCGCCGCCCGCCGGGTGCTCCGCGATCGACGCCCCCATCATTCGGAGCAGGTCGATGACGGCCCGCCGGGTCGGGTTGATGCCGACGCCCTCGAGGACCAGTTCGGCGTCCGGGTGGACGGCTCCGGCCACCAGCCAGAAGGCGGCCGCGGAGATGTCGCCGGGGATCGTCTCGTCCAGGGTCCCGACGGCCTGGCCGCCGGCGACCGAGACCCGCTGGGCGCCGTCCCCGACGGTGGCCGTCCGGATCTGGACCCCGCGGGCGCGGAGCATCCGCTCGGTGTGGTCCCGGGTGGCCGTCGCCTCCGTCACCGACGTCACGCCGTCGGCGGCCAGGCCGGCCAGCAGGATCGCCGACTTGACCTGGGCGCTGGGCACCTCGGTCGTCCACACGATCGGCCGGAGGGGTGCCCGACCTGCGACCCGTAGCGGGGGGAGGGCCGTGTCGCCGCCGGCGCCGATCGTGGCCCCCATGGCGCGCAGCGGCTCCACGACGCGTCGCATCGACCGGCCGCGCAGCGACGCGTCGCCGTCGAGCGTCGCGTCCAGGTTCGTGCCTGCCAGCAGGCCCGCGAGGAGGCGCATCGTGGTGCCGGAGTTGCCGCAGTCGAGCGGCTGGCGAGGGGCCTGCCACGCCGACCAGCCGGGCGACTCGACCCGCCAGTCGACCGCGCCTGCGCCCCGATGGGTGGGCTCGAGGCGCACGCCCAGGGCCTGGAGGCATGCCGCGGTGCTGCGTGGATCCAGGGCGCCGGAGGCGTCGGCGATCCGTGAGGCCCCCGTCGCCATGGCGGCCAGGAGCAGGGCGCGGTGGGTGATCGACTTGTCGGGCGGCATGCGCAGCCGGCCACGCAGGCGGGTCGCCTGGGGCACGAGGGCCAGGTCGGCCGGATGGGTCGTGGTCGCACTCATGGGGCGGTGCTGTTCAGTGCTTGGACGCGCTGCCCACGGCGAGCGCGGCGCCTGACAGGAGCGGGTCGCGGGGCAGGCGGCTGATCTGCTCGTGGAGCGGGACGATCGCGGCCATCAGGTCGTGGAAGCCGTCGAAGGTGAGCGACTGCTCACCGTCCGAGAGCGCCTCCTCCGGCCGAGGGTGGACCTCCACCATGACGCCGTCCGCCCCGATGGCCACGCCGGCGATCGCCAGCGGCTTGACCAGCCAGCTCTTGCCCGTGGCGTGGGACGGGTCGACGATGACGGGCAGGTGGGTCAGGTGGTGCAGCAGCGGCACGGCCGTGATGTCCATCGTGTTGCGCGTGTAGGTCTCGAAGGTGCGGATGCCGCGTTCGCAGAGGATGACGTTGGGGTTGCCGCTGCTGATGATGTACTCGGCCGACATCAGCCATTCCTCGATCGTCGCGCCGAAACCACGCTTGAGCATGACCGGCTTGGCGACTCGCCCGACCGCCGTGAGGAGCGAGTAGTTCTGCATGCTGCGCGTGCCGATCTGGAGGATGTCGGCGTAGCGGTTGACGACCTCCACCTGGCTCGGCTCCATGACCTCGGTGATGACCGGCAGCCCGGTCGCCTCCCGCGCTTCCGCCAGGTAGCGCAGGGCCTCCACGCCCAGGCCCTGGAAGGAGTACGGGCTGGTGCGCGGCTTGAACGCCCCGCCTCGCAGGATCGTCGCGCCGGCGGCCTTGACCGCCGCGGCCGTCTCCAGGGCGACCTCGCGGCTCTCCACCGAGCACGGGCCGGCCATGACCGTCAGCGAGCCGTCGCCGATCGTGGCCGGGCCCACGCGGATGACCGTGTCGTCGGCGTGGAACTCGCGGCTGGCGAGCTTGAAGGGCCGCGTGATGGGCGTGACCGTCTCCACCCCCGGCAGCTGCGAGAAGCGACTCACCAGCCGATCGCGCTGCGCCCCGATGTCATCGCCTACGAGGGCGATCACGACCCGCTCCGAGCCGACGCTCTCATGCGGCTGCATCCCCTCGGCCAGGATGAGGCTCTTCACGGTGTTGATCTCTTCGGTCGTCGCGTGCGTCGACATGACGATGAACATCGCTCGCCCCTTGGCGTCAGGTGATGCGATCCGATCCCGGGTGGCCTTCCAGCGTCCGGGGAACAAAAAAGCAGAGGTCCGAGACCTCTGCTCGCCCGACACGACCCGTCCCCGCGGGTCACCCGCGGTCTAGCGTGCCGGGCCGAGAAAGTACCAGGTGCGGAGCATGGCTCCCGAACGGTAATCGAGCGTGGCCCGGGCGTCAATCAGCGGCGCCTCGAGCGTCCCGCCGCGGGTCCCGCGGGGCGTCTCGCGTGGCGTCCTCGTCCCCTCGGGCGCCGCGGGCAGTCCTCGTCCCCTCGGGCGCCGCGGGCAGTCCTCGTCCCACGTCCGCCGGCCGTCCTTGAACATCAGCCGTTCATTGCGAGGACGCGGTGGCCCGTGCCTCGCCACCATGAATTCCTCATGTTCGAGCCGTCGAACGAACCGCCCGGCGAGCCCTCAGAACGGACTCGATCCGGTCGATCGTCCTCGCTACGAACCCCTGCTGTTCACCCCGCGACGGCGGCCCGGTCGCATCGGTCGGCCCAGGGTCGCGTGCTATCATCCCGGCGCGTTCGGGCCCAGGGAGAGGTCGCATAGAGGCCTAGTGCGGCGGTTTGCTAAACCGTTGAGTGGGGTAACCTGCTCCGAGGGTTCGAATCCCTCCCTCTCCGCCATCTCCCTCCGGGCCCCTCCGCGACACGCGTGCGCCCGTAGCTCAGTGGATAGAGCGTTAGGTTGCGGACCTAAAGGCCGTGAGTTCGAGTCTCGCCGGGCGCGCCACTCCCTGACCTGAGGCGTGACGCGTCACGCCGGGCGGGGCACCTTGTCCGGCGCCACCGCCCGATCCGGAGGGGCGCCGCGTGGGACCATAGACCGTGTCCGCGGATAGAGGAGCCCGGCTGGGCCGCCACTGGCCGTTGCGCGGCCTCGTGGCGCTGCGAGGCGAGTACCCGCGCGTGGTGCTCGTGCTGGCCGTCGGCGACCTCGTGGCGAGCTTCGGCTTCAGCCTCTTCTTCCCATTCCTGACCATCTACCTCGTCCAGACCCTCAAAGCCAGCGCGGCCGAGGCGGGGCTGGTGATCGCGGCCTACTCGCTGTGCTCGATCGTCTCGGGCATCGTGGGCGGCTGGCTGGCCGACCGGATCGGGCGACGCCCCGTGCTGATCGGTTCGGTCTCCTGCTCGACCGTCCTGGTCTTCTCCATGGCCTTCGTCACCCAGGCGTGGCAGGTCGGCCTGGTGATGCTGCTGCTGGGGTGCATCGATCCCGCCTTCGTGCCGGCCGCGCGAGCAGCGGTGGCCGACACGGTGGAGGAGGAGCGCCGACCGCGGGTCTTCGGGCTGCTGGCTGTGGCCAACGCCGTGGGCTGGATCGCCGGACCGGTCATCGGGGCGGGGCTGTCGACCCTGGGCTACCCGCTCCTCTTCGCCGTCAGCGGCCTCCTCATCGGGGCGTACGTGGTCATCGCCGGCCGCTGGCTGCCGGAGACGCACCCCGCGCGCGGCGGGGCCGCCGCCACTCCGAACGATGAGCGGACCGGGGTCAGCACCGCGCCGCCGTCCGCCGGCGGGGGGAGGCTTCCCCGGGACGGTCCGGACGAGGCGATCGACCCGGCCCGCCTGCGCGTCTTCATCGCCTTTCTGCCCCTGCTGGCCCTCACCGAGGCGTTGGCCTTCCTGTGGGTGACGACGCTGCCCATCTACGCCGCCGGCGCCCTGGGCCTGCCGATCCCGCTGTGGGGCCTGTTGTTCGGCCTCAACGGCCTGCTCATCGTGGTCTTCCAGATGCGCGTCGCGCGCTCGTTCGAGGGCCGCTCCAAGCCGCGCCTCATCGCCCTGTCGCTGGTGCTGTACATGGCCGGGCTGGGCCTGGTCGCGTTCCTGTCCTCCGCGTCGGCCCTGCCCGGCCTGGCGGCCACGATCGTGCTGGTGACGCTGGGCGAGCTCATCCTGATGCCGATCGTGCCGGCCTTCGTGTCGGACCTGGCGCCCGTCCATCGTCGCGGGGCGTTCCAGGGGCTGGCCCAGGCCGCGACGGGGCTCGGCTCGGCGGTGGGGCCGCCGGTCGCCGGCGCCATCCTGGACGCGGGTCAGGCCGCGATGCTCTGGCTTGGCTGTGCCGCCATCCTCGGGCTCGTGGCCCTGGCGTTCGTGGGGCTGGCGCGCTGGACGGACGAACTTGCGCTCCCGGCCGCACGGGAACGGTTAAGGATCGCCATGCCTGACACGCCTTGACAGCGGGTGGTGCTACCTTCCGTCGATGGCGCCGACCAGCACCGTCATCGACCAGATCCCGCCGGAGGCGCTCCTGGCCGACTACCCGCCGCCCATGGCCGACCTGGCCGGGCGCCTGCGCCGCATCGTCCGCGAGGCCGTGCCCGAGGCCACCGAACGGGTGCGCCCGGGCTGGCGGATCATCGGCTACGACCTGCCGGTCGCGCGAAGGCGGACCGTCTTCTTCGCCTGGGTCATGCCGGAGCGGGTCCATGTCCACCTGGGCTTCCCCAAGGGCGTCCTGCTCGACGATCACGAGGGTCGGATGAGCGGTGAGGGCATCACCAAGCAGGCCCGCTGGCTGACGGCGGACGCGCCAGAGGACATCGACGTCCCGCTCTTCGCGGCCTACACCCGCGAAGCGGCGACCCTCTGCCGCCTCTCGCCGGCCGAGCGCTTCGCCCGGCTCCTGGACCGCGAAGTCGCCGCCGACGCACGGCGATGACGCGCACCTGCGGCTAGGGCGCCCACGTGTACGTCCCGGCCCACTTCAAGCCTGACGCCGACCAGGTGCGGGAGCTGCTGGCCAACCACGGCGCGGCCGATCTCATCACGGTCACCGCGCGGGGCATGCTGGCCACGATGCTGCCCTTCGTCTACGACGCGCCGGGCAGCCGGCCGGACGCGGGCGAGCACGGCGTGCTCCTGGGTCACGTGGCCCGCAACAACGACCAGTGGCGTGAGCCGGCGGTGGGCGACGCGCTGGTCATCGTCCGCGGCCCGGATGCCTACATCAGTCCGGCGTGGTACGCCACCAAGCGCGAGCACGGCCGGGTGGTGCCCACGTGGAACTACATCACGGCCCACGTGTACGGCCGCCTCGTCGTCCATGACGACCCCGTCTGGGTGGAGGCCCTCGTGCGCCGGCTGACCGAGCACCACGAGGCGGGCCGGCCGGATCGCTGGTCGGTCGATGACGCGCCGGCCGCCTATCTCGCCGGGCAGCTGCGGGCGATCGTGGGGGTGGAGCTCCATATCACCCGCCTGGAAGGCAAGTCCAAGCTCAGCCAGAACCGCTCGGCGGAGGACGTCGACGGCGCCATCGCCGGTCTGGAGTCGAGCGGCAAGGCGGCGATGGCAGACGCGATGCGGACCCAGCGCGACCGTTCGGCGGCTCAGACGAGCGGCGTGCCCAGCAGCAGGGGCCGGCCGAGCAGCCCGTCGTAGCCGGGCCGGAACCGCTCGGCGTTGTACTGCACCGCGACGTCGACGCGCCTCGGGTGCTGGTCCGGGCCGGGCAGGGAAGCCGTGGAGTAGCGCCCCTCCCGCACCGCCATCATGCGGCCGGTGACGCCGTCTGCCAGGAGGTCCATGGCCACGTTGGCATAGGTCATGGCGACCAGCTGGTCGAGCGAATCGGGCTCACCGCTGCGCAGGTCGTAGGTCAGCTCGCTGGCGACCGTCTCGATGCCCGTGCGCCCGCGGATCTCGGCGGCCAGGACGTCGGCCACGCTGGCCTTGTGGCGGTGGCCGAAGGCGTCGGCTGGCCCCAGCTCCTCCAGGACGCCGCCCGTCCACGTCGCGCCCTCGGCGGCGATGACGAAGGCATAGCCACTGGGGTTGCCCTTGCGATCCTCCACCAGGATCTGGCACAGGCGGTCCAGGTCGAACGGCGCCTCGGGGATGAGGCACCGCGCGGAGGTCACGAAGGCCGTGTAGAGCGCGGTGAACCCGGCGTCGCGCCCGAAGATGCGGAACACGCCGATCCGCTCGTGCGACCCCAGCGTGGTGCGCTGCCGGTTGATCAGCTCCTTGCCCCGCGTGACGGCCGTGGAGAAGCCGATGCAGTACTCCGTGCCCGGCACGTCGTTGTCCATCGTCTTGGGGATGGCCAGGAGCGGCACGCCCTCGGCGTGAAGCCGTGCGGCGTAGCTCAGCGTGTCATCGCCGCCGATCGCCACCAGGCAGTCCAGGCCCAGCTGGGCGATATGGTCGAGCACGAGCGGTGTCAGGTCCCACGCCGCCGGGCCGGTGGCCATGGCCTTGCGCTGCGCACCGGTGAGCCACGGCGGCAGGGCGTCACGTCCCATCCGGGTGGGGTTGGTGCGCGAGGTGTGGAGCATCGTCCCGCCGGTGCGGTCGATGGCCCGCGTGATCGTGCGGTCGAGGGGGATGGCGTAGTCATGCTCGCGCGGGCTGCCGGGCCGGACGTGGGTCAGGCCCTGCCAGCCACGGCGCAGGCCGACGACCTGGTGGCCCATCTCGGTGGCCCGGAAGGTGACGCTCTTGATGACCGCGTTGAGGCCGGGGACGTCACCGCCGCCGGTCAGGATGCCGATGCGCTGTCGTTCGGTCATGGTCGGTCGAGTCTCATGGTGCCGATGCTACGATGCCCGGCGATGAACTATGAGTTGTTCATGACCGCCGCCCTGGCCGAGGCCCGCGACGCGGTCGCCGCCGACGAAGGGCCGCAGGGTGCGGTGGCCGTCATGGACGAGGCCCTCGTGGCCGGCGGCCATGCCCAGGTCCGCCAGAGCGGCGACCCGACGGCCCACGCCGTGATGGTGACGTTGCGCGAGGCGGCCAGCCGGCTCGGCACGACCTCCCTCCGTGGCGTCACGATCTTCTGCGTCCAGGAGCCGTGCGTGATGTGCGTCGGGGCGCTGCTGGCCTGCGACGTGGACGGCCTGGTCTACGCCGTGCCGGACCGCATCGGCGGAGCCGCCGGAGGCGCCGTGCAGGTGGCTGATGCGGCCTCCCTGCCGCGCCGGCTGACGGTCGTGTCGGGCATCCTGGGGGCCGATGCGCTCGAGTTCATCGCCGGGGCCACGCCCGTCGGGGGGCCCGCCAGGGTCGCGCGCGCGGCGCACTGAACGTCCCGCCAGCCGGCCCAGGCGCCGGAGCACGGAACCCCCTTTGCTATCCTTTCGCGCGGAGAGGTGTCCGAGTGGTTGATGGTGCCGCTCTCGAAAAGCGGTGTGCGATGAGCACCGAGGGTTCGAATCCCTCCCTCTCCGCCACTCCACGAGCCCCCGGAGAGGTCGCCTAGTGGCCGAGGGCGCCGCACTGGAAATGCGGTATGGGGCAACCCATCGAGGGTTCGAATCCCTCCCTCTCCGCCAGCCCGTCCGGTAGGTCACAATCCGCCCATGCTGCGTATGGCCGTCGGTCAGAGTGACGACGTCGATGGGGTCGAAGCGATCCGGGCGGCGATCGAACAGTGCCGCGAGCAGCTCGGGGGTGCGACGGCGCGAGCCGGGCTGATGTTCGCCACCTTCGACGCCTTCGAGCCGACCCTGGTGCGCGAAGTGCGGGGGGCGTTCCCGGGCATCCGGCTGATCGGTTCGAGCTCATCCGCCGAGATGTCGTCCGTGGTCGGCTACCGCGAGGATTCGGTCACCCTGGCGGTCTTCGCGTCCGATACCGTGCGGTTCACGGCCGCGGCAGCGACCTGGGAGGCTGGGGACGTCGAAGCGGCCTGCCGACGCGCGGCGGGAGAGGTCCTCGCCGCGACCGACCTGCCGCCGCGCCTCTGCTTCATGGTCTCCGACGCCTTCGAGGGTCAGTTCGCCCTAGATGCCGTGCGCGGAGCGCTGCCCGCCGGCACGGTCGTCGTCGGTGGCGGGTCGAGCGCGGTGACCCTGGGTTCGTCCGGCCCCGCGTTCCAGGCGTGCGATGACGCGGTCCAGCAGCACGGCATCGCCCTCCTCCTCATGTCCGGGCCGCTGGCCTTCAGCGTGGCCGTCGGCACGGGGCTCCGACCGGTCGGGCCGACCGGCGTCGTGACGCGTGCCGTTCGCGGCCGCATCGAGGACATCGATGGGCATCCGGCGACCGCCTTCACCTCGGCGTACCTTGACGTCGCCGGCCCCGCCACGTTCGGGAACCCGCTCGCCGTCTGCGAGGCGGGCGCCTCCGCGCCCTACCTCCGCGTCCTCCTCGGCCAGGATCAGGGCACCGGCGCGCTCGAAGTCGTGGGAGCGGTGCCCACCGGGGCGACGGTCCAGTTGACCACCGCGACGAGTGACGAGATCGTGGCCGCTACCGCCGATACCGTGCGCCGGGCAGCCGAGGCGTTCCCGGACGGAAGGACCCCGAGCGCGGCGCTCATCTTCTCGTGCGCCGTGCGCAAGTTCCTCCTCGGTACACGCACGGGCCAGGAGCTGGGCGAGGCCCGCTCCCAGCTCCCCCCCGACCTGCCTGTGGCCGGGATGTACTGTTCCGGCGAGATCGCGCCGGTCGACCAGTCGCACGCAGCACGCTTCCTCAACGAGACGTTCGTGACGGTGCTCCTCGGCGCGGATGACTGATCCGGACCGCGAGGTCGCGCGGCTGGCCCGCCGCGTCCGCCGGCTCGAGGAAACGCTCGCCCAGGTCGAGTCGATCCGCGACACGAACATGCGCCTCCAGGGCCGCCTGATGGCGGACCTGGCGGCCGAACGAGCCCGCTCGCGAGAGCTCCTGCTCAACGTCCTGCCGGAGGACATCGTGGCCCGGCTCGACGCCGGCGAGACCCGCATCGCCGACCGCCACGAGCGGGTGGCGGTGCTCTTCAGCGACCTGGTCGGCTTCACCGGCATCGCCGCCCGTCTTGCCCCGGCCGAGCTCGTGGACCGACTGGACGCGCTCTTCTCCGCCTTCGACGCGGCCTGTGCCGAGCACGGCATGGAGAAGATCAAGACCATCGGGGACGCGTACATGGCGGCGGCCGGCCTGCGGTCCCAGGACGCCGATCCGTGCGGTGCGGCGGCCGCGGTGGGGCTGGCCATGGTGCGGGCCGTCGAGGCGACCGGGGGCGCCTGGCGGATGCGGGTGGGCATCCACCTCGGGCCGGTCGTGGCCGGGGTCATCGGCCGGCGCAAGTTCGCCTACGACCTGTGGGGCGACAGCGTCAACGTCGCCAGCCGGCTGGAGGCGACGGCTCAGCCGGGTCGCATCCACGTCTCGGCCGAGGTCGCCGAGGCCTTGGGCGGGCGGTACCGGCTCGAACCGCGCGGGACGGTGGAGCTGAAGGGCAAGGGGCCGACGGAGACCTTCTACCTGCTCGGTCCGGCCTGAGAGGGACTATCATCCGCGGGCCGTGCTAGGTGGGGAACTAGCGGTGCCCTGTACCTGCAATCCGCTCCAGCAGGACTGAATCCCCTCCCGAGGCCCGCGTTCGCGGATGCCGCCGGGGTGATCGACGTTGAGGATCGGGTCCCGCGCAGCGGCGACGCGCGAACCTCGTCAGGTCCGGAAGGAAGCAGCGATAAGCGCTGCTCGCCGGGTGCCGCGGACCGGCCTGATCCGAGCCGATCTCCCGTGTGGGCACGCGGACGTCGTGGTCGACGGAGGGTGCACGGCAACCCTCCCGCCCGGTCGCGGCGCGCCCGGCCGTATCATCCGAGGATGCCCAGCGCGACGTCCCACCTGGCCATCTACCGCCGCTGGCGGGCCCAGACCTTCGGTCAGATGGTGGGCCAGGCAGCGGTCGTCGAGACGCTCCGCAACGCCGTTCGCCTGGACCGGCTCAGCCACGGCTTCCTCTTCGTCGGTCCGCGTGGCACGGGCAAGACGTCGATGGCGCGCATCCTGGCCAAGGCCGTCAACTGCCCGAACGCCGTCGACGGCGAGCCGGACGACACGTGCGAGGCCTGTGCCGCGATCCGCGAGGGCCGGGCCCTCGACGTGGTGGAGATCGACGCCGCCTCCAACAACACCGTCGACGACATGCGCGAGCTGCTGCCGCGGGTCTACACGGCCACAGCCGACCTGCGCCGCAAGGTCTTCATCATCGATGAGGTCCAGCGCATCACCCAGGGCTGGGACGTCCTCCTGCGCACGCTGGAGGACCCGCCCGACGACGTCCTCTTCATCTTCTGCACCACCGAGCCCAGCAAGATCCGGCCGGCCGTCCTCTCACGAGTCCAGCGCTTCACCTTCCGGCCGCTGACCGTCGCGGAGATCTCGGGCAAGCTCGAGCGCATCCTGGCCGACGAGGGGCGGAACGCCGAGCCGGCCGCCGTCGCCCTGGTGGCAGACCTCGCCGCGGGCGGCATGCGCGATGCCGAGTCCATGCTGGACCAGCTCCTCGCGGCCGACGACCAGACGCTGACCGTCGCTGCCGTGCGCGACATGCTGGGCCTGGCGGATGAGCAGGCGGTGCGCGCGTTCGTGGAGGCGCTCGTCCGCCCCGATCCGCTGGCTGGCATCCGGTTGCTCGACGTCCTGGAAGCCCAGGGCCGCGACCTCATCGGCTTCGCCGACCAGGTCGTGGTCGCCATGCGGCGACTCCTCGTGGAGCGCCTCGCCGGCCGCTCGACGGAAGACCCCACGCTGGCGGCGGTCGCGCCCACGCGCATCGCCGAGATCGCGCGGCGGCTGGCGGCCCTCGACGCCAACCGCATCGGCGCCGGCGGCTACCGCTTCCAGCTCGAGCTCATCCTGCTCGAACAGGGGTCGAGCGGCGACGCGCCGGTCGTGCCAGCGGGGGCTGCCGCAGCGCCTGCAAAAGCGACCGTCGCCGCTTCCGCCGTCACGACCCCCGTCGCCAGGACGGACTCGCCGAAGCCGGCGAGGGCTGCCGCCGCCGCGCCTGCCAAGGCCGGCCCCACGGCCAAGGCGGCGCCGGTGGCCGTGGCACCGCTCGCCGCGGCACCCCAGGCCGCTTCGAGTGCACCCGCTCCGGGCGAGGAGGCGCTGGAGCGCCTGCGCCAAGGCTGGCCCGAGTTCGTCGAGCGGGTCAGCGCCAATCCCATGCTCAAGCCGGTCGTGGCGGCCTGCCGCCCCGTGGAGGTGCGCGACGGTATCGTGGTCCTCGGCTTCCCCGAGGAGACGCCGTTCTATCGCGAGAAGGCCGAGCAGCGCCGGGCCGCCCTGGAAGCCGGCGTCGAGGCCGTCCTCGGGCGGGCCTATGGCGTGCGCTGCGTGACGACGAACCTGGAGGCGTTGCCGCCACTGCCCGTGAAGGCCGACGACCCCGACCTCGTGGCCCGCTTCCGGGAGATCTTCGCCGGCGAACTGGCCGACGTGGCCGAGATCAGCTGACCCCCACCGATAGGAGCACCACCACATGAGCATGGGCAACCTGGCCAGGATGGCCCAGCAGATGCAGGCCCAGATGGCGCGCGTGCAGGAAGAGCTGGGCACGATGACGATGGAAGGGACCGCGGGCGGCGGGGCCGTCAAGGCCACCGTCACCGGCCACCAGGAGCTCGTGTCCGTGGCGCTCGATCCGTCGGCCGTCGACCCATCGGACGTGGAAATGCTGCAGGACCTCATCGTCGCGGCCGTCAACGAGGCGCTGCGCAACTCGCGCCAGGTCGCCGAGCAGAAGATGGCGGCCATCACCGGCGGCCTGCGCATCCCCGGCCTGGGCTGATCCAGGGGTGGTCGCGCTCGTCGAGCCCGTCGCCCGCCTCATCGAGGCCTTCTCGCGCCTGCCCGGGATCGGCCCCAAGACGGCCCAGCGCCTGACCTACCACCTGTTGCGGGCGCCCGAGGCCGAGGCGCGCACCCTCGCCGCGGCGCTCATCGCGGTCCGCGACGAGGTCGTCTTCTGCGAGGTCTGCTTCAACATCAGCGCCGGCCCGCGCTGCCCGATCTGCCTCGACTCGTCGCGCGCCCAGGGCCGCATCTGCGTGGTGGAGGAGCCCTTGGACGTGCTGGCCATCGAGCGCAGCGGCGCGCATCGCGGCCTCTACCACGTGCTCCAGGGCGCCATCTCGCCGATGGACGGCATCGGGCCCGACCGCCTGCGCATCCACGAGCTGCTCGAGCGGGCCACGGTCGCCGCGGCCGACGGGACGCCGTGGGAGGAGGTCATCCTGGCCACGAACCCGACCCTCGAGGGCGAGGCGACCGCGATGTACCTGGCCGAGCGGCTGGATCCGCTCGTGGGCACCGTCACGCGCATCGCCCGCGGCATCCCGGTCGGCGGCGACCTGGAGTACGCGGACGAAGTGACGCTCGTGCGTGCGCTGCAGGGGCGGCGTGTCCTGGACGAGGTGCCGCACGCGGAGCGTGAGCCGGCCCGCCCGTGAGCATCCTGGAAGGCGCATGAGCAACCTGATCGGCGAGCTCCTCCTGCGCCTCTCGAAGGCCCTGGCGGCCGCCGTCCTCGGCGCGGCCGTCTACCTGGTGGCGGTCGTCATCCTGGGCAATCCCGGCTCGATCGAACTGGTGCTGCTCTCGTGGCTGGCCGCCTCGGCCTTCATCCTTCTGGTCGAAGAGAGTCCGATCTAGCGCCGCCCGCGTCAGCAGACCGTGCCGCCGGCCCCGTGCGCACGGTCACACCAGCCCGGACGCGGCGCCTCACCGCTGGCGGAACCATTCCCTCAGGCGACCAGCATGGGAGGGCAGTGGCGCCGTTTGACACCCCTGAGCGCGGGACCTATCATCACCCTTCGCGCCGGCGACCGATTTCGGTTGCGCGGAGCCCGACCGAGGCTGGCACCTCGCCCGATCCAACGGCCCCCTGGCCGGATCCCCTTTCGGGGTCCTGTGTCATGGACGCCGGCGGGCGCGGCGGCGCCGCACCTTAACAGTTGAAGAGTGGTAGGTAATCCGGTGCGTGTGAGCGGGCAAACCCCGAACTTCGAAGCCGGCCGCAAGGCCGGTTTCTTATCGGAGAGTTTGATCCTGGCTCAGGATAAACGCTGGCGGCGTGCATGAGACATGCAAGTCGAACGGACGAATTGGGCTTGCTCGATTCGTTAGTGGCGGACGGCTGAGTAACGCGTAGGTGACCTGCCCCGAAGTGGGGAATAACTGCCCGAAAGGGTGGCTAATACCGCATGTGGTGTCACGTTCGGTCGTGACTCCAAAGTCGCAAGACGCTTCGGGAGGGGCCTGCGTCCGATTAGCTCGTTGGTGAGGTAACGGCCCACCAAGGCGACGATCGGTAGGTGGTCTGAGAGGACGATCACCCAGACTGGGACTGAGACACGGCCCAGACTCCTACGGGAGGCAGCAGTCGGGAATTTTGGGCAATGGGCGAAAGCCTGACCCAGCAACGCCGCGTGAGGGATGAAGGCCTTCGGGTCGTAAACCTCTTTTCTCAGGGACGATGATGACGGTACCTGAGGAATAAGCCACGGCTAACTACGTGCCAGCAGCCGCGGTAATACGTAGGTGGCGAGCGTTGTCCGGATTTACTGGGCGTAAAGAGCGCGCAGGCGGTCGTTCAAGTCGAGTGTGAAAGCCCCCGGCTCAACTGGGGAGGGTCACTCGATACTGATCGACTCGAAGGCAGGAGAGGGAAGTGGAATTCCCGG
>DASPUH010000132.1:0-4459 GCA_035622975.1 Candidatus Sulfotelmatobacter sp. | reverse complement strand
CAGGCCCGCCCCCTGCAGCAGCGCGGCAGTGAAGCGCGCCGTGGTGGTCTTGCCGTTGCTGCCCGTGATGGCCACGACCGGGATGTGCTGTGCTGCCACCAGCGCGCCAAGGATGCCGGGGTCCACGCGCCGCGCGACCATGCCCGGCAGGGACGTGCCGCCGCCACGCCCGCTGACACGAGAGGCGGTCGCCGCAGTCCGCCCAGCCACGAGCGCGGCGAAGCGACGGGCGGTCAGGCGCGGGACGGGCCCACCGGCGGGCAAGCGGAAGGGGGCGGGGGCGGCCATCGCCGGCAAGGATAGACGGCGCGGCGGCATATGCTGTCCGGCGAGATGGTCACTGTCGCCGCGCTCGGGCCGTTCGCCGGCCTAGACCCGGACCTGCGGCCGCGCCTGCCGGAGCTCGCGGGCGACCGCGCGGTGGTCATCGACTACCTCGCCACCGTGCGCTGCGGCCCGGTCATGGGTGACCTGACGGTCGATCTCGTACGCGGCGATCCGGGGCCCGACTACACCCCCATCCGGCCCTTCGGGACCGTGCGCTGCTACGTCGCGCGGGCCCTGCTGCCCCTCTTCGAGGCGGCGCAGGTCACCGTCCGCTTCGGGGGCCCGCCCTTCGCCCGCCACCTCGCGGCGACGGTCGAACCGCCGGAGGCGTGGATCGACTTCCTGGATCGGCCCGCCCCTACGAGAGGTCGACGAAGACGTTCTTGAGCTCGGTGTAGAGCTCCATGGCGTGCATGCCCAGCTCGCGGCCGATGCCCGACATCTTGTAGCCGCCGAACGGCGCTTCCGTGTGCACCGAGCTGTTGCAGTTCACCGACAGGACGCCGGCCTGGACGCCCTTGGCCACTCGGATCCCTTTGGCCAGGTCGCGCGTCCAGATGGAGCCGGACAGGCCGTACGGCGTGTCGTTGGCCAGGCGGAGCGCATCGGCCTCGTCGTCGAAGGGGATGATGGAGACGACGGGGCCGAAGATCTCTTCGCGCACGATGCGCATGTCCGCGCGGGCGTGGTCGAAGACGGTGGGCAGGTAGTAGGCGCCGGCGGCGAACTCGGCGGCGTCGGGGGCCCTGCCACCCACGACGAGCTCCGCCCCCTCCTCCAGGCCGACCTCGACGTAGCCGGCGACGCGCTCCCGCTGCTTGAGGCTCACGAGGCTGCCGACCTCCGTCTTGTCGTCACCCGGGTCGCCTACCACGACGCTGCGGGTGGCGGCGGCAAACAGCTCGACGACCTTCTCGTGCACCGAGCGCTCCACGAAGATGCGGCTCCGCGCACAGCAGTCCTGTCCCGCGTTATCGAACACGGCATACGGTGACTCGCGGGCGAACCGCTCCAGGTCGGCGTCGGCGAAGACGATGTTGGGGCTTTTGCCGCCGAGCTCGAGGCTGATCTTCTTCACGTTGTTGGCGGCCAGCCGCATGATCTCCTGGCCGGTCGTGGTCTCGCCCGTGAAGGCGACCTTGCCCACGCCCGGGTGCCCGGCGAGGGCCGCGCCGGCCGAGCCGCCGGGGCCGGTCACGACGTTGACGACGCCCGGCGGGAAGCCGGCTTCGAGGGCCAGCTCGCCCAGCCGGATCGCCGTCAGCGGCGTCCAGCTGGCCGGCTTGAGGATGCAGGTGTTCCCCGCCGCCAGCGCAGGGCCGAGCTTCCAGCTCGCCATGTTCATGGGGAAGTTCCACGGCACGATCAGGCCGACGACGCCGATCGGCTCGCGGAGGGTGAAGTCCAGGCCCGGCTTGCTGACCGGGATCGTCTCGCCGAAGAGCTTGTTGGCGGCGCCGGCGTAGTACTCGAAGACGAGGCTCGTGGCAAGGGCCTCGCCACGGGCGCCGGTGATGGGCTTGCCCACGTTCTGGCTCTCCAGCTGGGCCAGCTCCTCCAGGTGCGCCTTGACCGCATTGCTGAACTTCTGCAGCGTGCGACCGCGCTTGGCGGCCGACCAGCTGGACCAGCCCTTGGGGTCGTCGAAGGCCTGCCGGGCGGCCTTGACCGCCCGATCCACATCCTCCTTGCCACCCAGCGGCGCGCGGGCCATGACCTGGCCGGTCGCCGGGTTCATGACCTCGAACGTCTGCCCGTCCGCCGCCGGCACGCTATCGCCGCCGATGACCATCTGGACGTCGTGGATGGCAGTGGTCGGGGCAGCCTGTTCGGTGGTCATGCGGGACTCCTGGGAGCGTGCGGGGTGGAAGGCCTCGATGATACGCCGCGCTCCGGCTGGGTCTGGGCGCCGCGCGAATGCGGTGATTCGAGGCCCGGCTCGTGTTGAACATCACAGGTTGCCAGCAACGGTGCTCAGGCCCCTCCTCCCTCACGTCGAACATCAGGTGTTCGAACCGGCGCTGGAAACCCCTGGCGGGCCTCGCGGCGGCCCGATGTTCGTCGTTACCAACCTGTGGTATTCACGCGGGCGGTTCGGCGGTCCCTCGGAGCGACCGGGGCGGTCCGTCCGAGCCGCCGGTCCGTGCCGTGGCGCCGCCACCGATGCCGCACGTCAGCCGGCGAGCACCGGCCAGCGGGCGTCGGCCCAGGCCATGAGGCGGCCGACCGGATCGCCCGGCCAGGGGACGCGGCCGGCGTCCAGGCCGACCCACTCGTCCAGGTTCCAGCAGACGATGGGGGCGATGCTGGCGAGGTACGCGAAGGTCGACCAGAAGCCCGTGTAGAGCGTGACGAGGTAGATGAGCAGCCCGGCCACGACCACCCCGCGGCCGCTGCGGATGAAGGGCACGGTGGCGACCGCCGTGGCCGCCCCCAGCACGTAGCGCACGCGGTCCAGCCACACCTCCGACACGCCACCGACGACCCCGGATAGCCACGCCCCGAGCGAGTAGTACGGCCCGCCGTGGATCGCCTGCGACCGGCCCAGGCTGTCGAGGAAGGCGGGCACGCCCCACACGAGGTAGACCGGGGCCCAGGCGACCAGGCTGACGACGACGAAGCCGACCAGCCCGGGCACGGGCGCCCACACGAGCAGCGGGATGAGCCACGCCGCGGCGTACGGCTTGAAGGCCGCGGCCACGGCCAGCAGCGCCCCGCCGCCGAGCGGGTTGCGGGGCAGGACGACGAGGGCCGCCAGCAGGAGCAGCCCGCCGCTGTTGTCGTTGGACCCGTCGCTAGCGGTGAGCAGCAGCGGCAGGGCCAGCGCGTACACGGCCAGGCCCAGCGGCCGGCCCCGGACGGCCAGCACGACGAGGATGAGGCACGACACGGCGGTCTCGACGACTCGCGGGTCGTCCTGGAACGGGACGTACCACGCGAGCGCGAGCGGGCCGTAGGGGAAGGGAGCGCCAGGTGGTGATGACGTGGCATACCCGATGCCATACGGGTTGCCGCCGGCAAGGACCGTCTGGATCGCCGAGCGGGTGACGGTCAGGACATCGGACGTCCCCGCGTGCAGCAGGTCCAGCCGCATGGCCAGGCCGGCCACGGCCAGGGCCACGATCACCAGCGGCCCGATCCGCCACTGGGTCGACACGCCGAGGAGGACCGCCAGGGCGAGAAGGATGACCACCCCCAAGGGGCGGTTGGTGTTGTCCTGCGCCGCCAGGACGAGCCCGATGAGGAGCGCGAGCCGCGCCGGCCCCTCCGCCCCGGCCGGCGGCTCGGCGGCCATGCGCTCGTTCAGAAGTAGTTGACGGAGATGCCGCCGTCCACCACCAGGGAGGCGCCGTTGGTCCAGCGCGACTCGTCCGAAGCGAGGTACATCGCGAGGTACACGATCTCCTCCGGCTTGCCGAACCGACCAGTGGGGTTGCGCGCCAGCCGGATGCGCTTGGCCTCCTCGTCCTTGACCAGCCAGTCCAGCAGCAGCGGCGTCTCCACCGGCCCGGGGCAGATGGCGTTCGTGCGGACGCCCTGCGGGCCGAACTGGACGGCCAGGCTGCGGGTCAGGGCCAGCAACGCGCCCTTGGAGGCGGTGTAGGCGTCCTGCGGCACCGAGCAGCCCAGGATGGCCACGAAGCTGGCGATATTGATGATCGAGCCTCCGCCGCCCGCGATCATGGCCGGGATAGCGTACTTGCAGCCGAGGAAGACGCCGCGTACGTTGACGGCCATCACCTTGTCCCAGGTCGCGACATCGGTGTCCACGACCGAGTGGTCCGCCTCGGGCATCACGCCGGCGTTGTTGTAGACGCAGTCCAGGCGCCCGTACGTGGCCACGGCGTGGTCGACCATGGCCTTGGCATCCGCCTCCGCCGACACGTCCGCCTTGACGAACGTGGCCTCGCCGCCGGCCTCGCGGACCAGGCGCACGGTCTCCTCACCGGCGGCCCGGTCGTACTCGGCCACCACGACCCGGGCCCCTTCCGCCGCGAAGAGTCGGGCGGCGACGCGACCCATCCCGCCGCCGGCGCCGGTGATGAGCGTGACCTTGTCCTGCAGCCGCACGTGGGTGCCTCCTCGTGGTTCGAGCGGGTCGGTTGCGTCAGTGAGCGGGGGCGGCGGCTTC
>DASPUH010000131.1:0-17009 GCA_035622975.1 Candidatus Sulfotelmatobacter sp. | reverse complement strand
CGCCCTCTGGCTGCAGCAGACGCCCGCCCTGACGATCACGCCCCTGATCCAGCGGTACTTCGGCGCGCTGCTCGCCCAACAGGCCGACTTCACCGTGGTGCCAAAGCTCGTATGCCCGCAGGCCGACCCCCCGGGGATCAGGCTGAGTCCGGTCAACCCCGGCGTAAACGGCGTCATAGGGGAGAGCGTGGTCGAGACGTGGCTGGCCGGCCCCGACTACCGGATCGCCTTCGGCGATCTGGGTGGCCGGCTGCTGCGCATCCTGATCGCGGCACCCGATGGGCCATCGTTCCAGTCCTTCGATCCACTCGTCGAAGGCGTGCTGGCCACGATCGCCGTCACCCCCTAAGGGAAGAGGCCGCGCACCCAGTCCCGGAGGCGGGCGAGGCCGCCGTATGCGGGGGCCGATTCATAGCGGTGGGCCGGATCCTCGTCGATGGCCCTCGACGCCCAGCGCAACAGGCCGATGGAGGTGCTGAAGGCCGGCGTCAGGAGGTGGTCGGTGAGGCCCCCCACGCCCGCCGGCGCGGCCACCCGCACCGGCATCTGGAGGACCTCGCGGCCCAGCTCGGCGACCCCGGCCAGCTGCGCGGCGCCCCCGGTGACCACCAGGCCCGCGGGCAGCATGCCGCCGTGGCCGGCCCGGCCGATCTGGTCGCCGATCTGCTCGAAGACCTCGCGCATGCGCGCGTCGATGATGCTGGCGATCTCGGCACGCTGGACCGTGCGCGACTCGCCATCGCCGAACGTCTCGACCGTCACCAGCTCCTCGGGCGCCACCGCGGCCAGGTTGCAGGTGCCGTGGCGGATCTTGAGGTCCTCGGCGATCTCGAGGCTCGTCTTGAGGCCGATGGCGACGTCGTTGGTCACGTTGTTGCCGCCCAGCGGCAGGACCGCGGTGTGGAACGGCGAGCCCTCCAGGAACAGGGCCAGGCCGGTCGTCCCGGCGCCGATGTCGGCCACCGCCACCCCGAGGTCCTTCTCCGTGTCGGAGAGGACGGCCTCCGCCGAGGCCAGCGGCGAGGCCACGAAGTCGTGGATCCGCACGCCGGCCTGATGGACGCACTTGGTCAGGTTCTGCACCGCGGTGGCCGGCGCGGAGACGATGTGGGTCTCGATCTCCAGGCGCACCGCGCTCATGCCCACCGGGTCGTGCACGCCCTCCTGGCCGTCGACGATGAAGGTCCGCGGCAGCACATGCAGGATCTCGCGGTTGGAGGGGATGTTGACCGCCCGGGCGACCTCCATGGCCCGCA
This sequence comes from Candidatus Sulfotelmatobacter sp., assembly GCA_035622975.1. Classification (GTDB taxonomy): domain Bacteria; phylum Chloroflexota; class Limnocylindria; order Limnocylindrales; family CSP1-4; genus DASPUH01. Next base: position 15,753 of record DASPUH010000131.1, on the reverse strand, counting down.
CGATGTCGTCGTGGCCGACCTCCTTGCGGGGTCCGCTGACGGCCACCGCGCCGTGGGTGTTCTCGGACAGGACCTCACGCCCGCCGACGCTGACCCAGGCCTCCTCCAGCTTGTAGCCGGAGGTTCGCTCGGCCTGCTCGATGGCCGCTGTGATCGAGCCGACGGTCTGCTCGATGTTGATGACGACGCCCTTCTTGAGGCCCGACGAGGCGGGGGCACCCTTGCCCAGGATGTTCAGGCCGCCGTCGGCCGTGCGCTCGCCGATGAGCACCACGGCCTTGCTCGTGCCGACGTCGATGGCGACCAGCACCGCTTCTCTCTCCACCGTCTGGCAGTCCCCTTCTAGCGCGCGCGGCGCGGTCTACAGGAAGTGGCGCCGGATGAGCGCCACGTTGTTGAAGATGCGCAGGCCGAAGGCGATGAGGGCGACGAGGTAGAGGTCCAGCCCCAGCTGGTCGCCCAGGAACGTGAGCAGCACCGCCACCAGCGCGTTGACGATGAAGCCGGACAGGAAGATGCGGTCGTTGAACGTGCCGTCGAGCTCGGCGCGCACGGCGCCCAGGACCGAGTCGAAGGCGGCCAGGATGGCCACGGCCGAGTAGCGGGCGAGTTCGAAGCTGACGCTGACCTGGAGGACGAGACCCAGCAGGACGCCGAGGAGCAGTCCCGCCAGGGGGATCCACACGGCCGCGCCACCTCCTCCGTCTGCCTGCGCACGAAGGCTACCACGCGCGTTCGCCGCGCCGGGCTCCTGCTGCTCGACGGCCATCTCAGGGCTTCCCCGATGGCGTCGCCGTAGGCCCGGGAAGCGCGGTTCGCAGGGTGTACGTCCCGCATCGCGCGTCGGTGGGGGCGAGGCGGATCACGTCCAGGCTGCGCTCGGGCGGCGCGCCGGGCATCGCAGCCCCCAGCAGGCTGGCGAGGCACTGGGCCTGCGCCGCGACCAGCGTCGGCGGGCGCAGCGTGATGGTGTAGACCCCGAACACGGCGTGCCACAGGCCTGGCGCCGCGTCCAGGGTGAACCCCTCCTCGTCCGTCACCGTGAGGGCCAGGCTGCGCGCGGTACTGTCCAGGAAGGCCGGCGTGAGGGCCGCCAGCTGGCGGGCCGCGGCGAGGTCACTGGGGTCCAGCGTGTCGCCGACGACCAGGCCGGCCGAGGCGCTCCGCTGGTCATCCACCACCGGCAGCCCCGGGTCGGGTGCCGCCGCGGCCAGCCGGGCGAACACGGTGCCGCTCACGTCGACCAGGAAGCGCGCGTTCCCGACCTTCCAGGTGATGATCGGCTGGCGCTCCTGGAGCGTGACCACGAGGCGGTCGGGCAGGGCCACCGCGAGGGTCGTGCCGTCGGCACGCGCCGGGTCCACCGCCGGCAGCGCCCGCAGGGCCGCCACGAGCGAGGCGGTGGGCAGGGTCAGCAGGTTGACGCGCCCGGTGCCGTCGAGGCCGAGCGCCTGACGCACGGCAGCCACATCGGTGTAATGCGCGCCATCCAGTTCCAGCCCGTCAGGGGCCAGGCTGAAGGCGCCGCTCGTGGTGAGGCCCGCGAGGGCCACCAGCGCGGCCACAAGGACGACGGTGGCGCCGATGCGCTCGGCGGCGCGATGGGCCGCCGACGCTCGCGCTGGTGGTCGCGGGCGAGGGACGCGCGTGCCGCCGCGGCGGACCGGCAGCCCGCTCACGCTGCCACCAGGCCGCCGCTCACGGCAGGTCGGCCCGCGTCAGGCGGGCGGATGGCCGGGCGGCGGCCCGGGCGACGGCCAGCTCCACGATGCGCTCCGCGAGGTCGGCGAAGTCACCGCCGCCAGTGGCCCACACCTGGGGGAAGAGGCTGATCGGCGTGAAGCCGGGGATCGTGTTGATCTCGGACAGGTAGATCCGCCCGCCATGGAACAGGAAGTCCACGCGCGCGAAGCCGGTCGCCCCGACCGCCAGGTAGGCCGCCGCGGCCTGCTCGCGGATCGTGGTGCGGACGCGCTCGTCCAGCTCCGGGGCAGCGGTCGTGCGGGAGACGCCGGGGTCGTACTTGGCGTGGTAGTCGTAGAACTCGTGGCCGGGCAAGACCTCGCCCGGCCCGAACACCTGCAGGTCGGCCAGGCCGTTGCCGACGAGGCCGACCTCGAGCTCGCGGGCCCCCGCCAGGTACGCCTCCGCGAGCACCAGGTCGTCGTAACGGAAGGCCTCGGCCAGGGCCCGCTCGAGCTCCGGCGGCTCCTCGGGACGACGCACGATCGTCATGCCCACGCTCGAACCCAGGCGGTCGGGCTTGATCATGAGGCGCGGATCGGTGAGCGTCGCGGCGAACGCCTCCAGGCGCGCCAGCGAGCCGGCCGCATCGGCGCGGTACGCCGCGGCGTCGAGCGAGCGCCACGCCACCACGGGCAGCTCCAGCCCGCGCGCGAGCTGCTTGAAGCGGTGCTTGTCCATGCCGAGTGCGGAAGCGGCGACGCCCGACCCCGTGTAGACCAGGCCGGCCGCCTCGCACAGCGCCTGCACGACCCCGTCCTCACCGAACGGCCCGTGGAGGGCGATCCAGATCACCGGGGCAGGCGCCTCGCCGGCCAGCCGCGCCAGCGCGGCCGCGGCGCCGAAGGGACCCTCGCCGCCCAGGACCGCCGGATCATCGTAGGCCGCCGGCGGCATCGCCCCCTCGCCCTCCAGCGGCACGCGCCACCAGGCGCCGTCCAGGGTGATGAGCCATGTGGCCACGGTATGGCCGCGCCCGGCCAGGGCGGCGGCGATGGCGCGGCCCGAGACGAGCGACACGTCGTGCTCGGCCGACGGCCCGCCCATGAGGACGGCCACGGACCGGCTCACGTGGCGCTCCAGTCGCCCACGAAGACGACCTCGGGCTGCAGATCCACGCCGGTCGCCTGGAGGACGGTGGCACGCACCAGGTCGCCCAGCTGCCGCACGTCGGTGGCCGTGCCGCCCCGGTCGTTGACGATGAAGTTGGCGTGCTTCTCGCTGACCACCGCGCCGCCGAGCCGCCGGCCCTTGAGGCCCAGGCCGTCGATCAGCGCCCCCGCGGACGGTCCCTCGCTCGGGTTGCGGAAGTAGCTGCCGGCCGAGGGCAGGCCGAGCGGCTGGTGGGCCTGGCGCCAGCGGCGGATCTCGTCGAGCCGTTCGTCGATGAGGGCTGGATCGGTCGGCGTGAGGCGGAAGGTAGCCGAAGTGACCACCTCCGGCCGTCCGGGCTGCCCATGCTTGAGGCGGCTCTCGCGGTAACCCAGGCCCAAAGAGGCTGCCGACTCGACCGCCTCGGTCCCGTCGGGACCGACCACCGTGGCGGCCTCCAGCAAGGCCCGCACGTCGGAGTCATGGGCGCCCGCGTTGGCCCATACCGCCCCGCCGACCGTGCCCGGGATGGCCAGCCCGAACTCGAGGCCGGAGAGGCCCGCCGTCCTGGCCAGCGTGGCCGCGCGGGCCATCGGCAGCCCCGCGTCGGCCACCAGCAACGGACCGTCGAAACGGCTGCCCTGGGCCCGGTCCACGACCACCAGGCCGGCCACTCCGGCGTCGCTGATGACGAGGTCCGAGCCGCGGCCGATGAGCGTGAGGGGGATGTCGCGCGTGCGCGCGAAGCGCACCACCCCGCGCAGCTCGAAGAGGTTGTGGACCTCGGCGAAGAGGTCCGCCGGGCCCCCGACGCGCATCGTCGTGAAGCGGGCCAGCGGCTCCCGGCGCGACGTCTTGAGGCCCAGGCGGCGCTGGATCTCCGTTCCCAGGCGGGCCGCGTCGGCCGCGTCGAGGTGCCGGTCGGCGGACGAGGCGGCCACGACCATCTCAGGCCGCAAGACGGGCGAGGCGTTCGACCTCGGCGGCCTCGGGTACCGGGCGACGCTGGGCCAGCGCGAGGAGCAGGGTCACGTTCGCCGCCGCGGCGCCCGGGCGGCCCAAAGCCCGGCTGGCGGCGCGCATCGCCGCGACGCGCGGGCCATCGTCCAGGATGGCCAGCGCGGCCACGAGGGCCGGCCCATCGAACGCCTCGTCGTCGACCAGCCAGGCAGCGCCGGCGTCGGCCACGAAGCGGGCATTGGCCCGCTGGTGGCCGGCCGCATGGGGATAGGGCACGACGACCATGGGCAGACCGGCCGCGGTCACCTCCGCCAGGGTGGACGAGCCGGCCCGCCCCACCACGAGGTCGGCGGCCACGAGCGCCTGGCCCATCTCGTCGCGGAGGAAGGGATACGGCCGGTACCGCTCGCGCCGGTCGGCCGGCAGCGCCTCGCGCCGCTGGAGCGCCTCGGCATAGGCCGGCTGGCCGGTCAGATGGAGCACGACCGCCCGCTCCGTGAGGGCCGGCAGCGCCGCGGCGACGGCGGCGTCGAAGCGCGCCACGGCCTGCGAGCCGCCGAAGATCAAGAGGCAGGCCTGGTCGCCCCTGACCCCGAAGCGGTCGCGGGCGGCGGCGCGATCGAGGCCGGCCAGCGAGCGGATCGGGGTGCCGGTCACCAGGCCCCGCCCGCCAAGGCGACGGCGGGTGGCCTCGAAGCTCAGCGTCACGACGGTGGCCAGCGGGGCCGCCACGCGGGCACTCCGGCCGGGCACGAGGTTGCCCTCCCAGAGGAGCGTGGGGATGCGCAGCATGGCCGCCGCCGCGAGGACGGGCAGGGCCACGTAGCCGCCGGTGCTGAAGACCGCGTCGGGCCGAAGGCGGGTCAGGAGGGCCAGCGCCTGCGGCAGGGAGGCGCCGAGACGGAGGGGGTCCAGGACGGCGTGGATCGACAACTCTGTCGAGCGCAACGAGCGCAGCCAGAGTCGCGTCAGCGGGAAGCCCGCCGCGGGCACCAGTTCGCGCTCGAGCCCGCGGCGGCCCCCGACCCAGGACACGTCAACGGGCGCGGGCCCCTCTTGCAGGGCTCGGGCGACCGCCAGCGCGGGATGGATGTGGCCGCCGGATCCACCGCCGGCGATCAGGATCCGCATCGTTCCAGGTGCCTCGAGCTTGGGTCTCGCGGGAGATGGACAGCAGGATACCGACGGCGGCGAAGCTCACCACGAGCGACGAGCCGCCAGCGCTCACGAACGGCAGCGTGATACCGGTGATCGGCAGCAGGTTGACCACCACGCCGATGTTGATGAAAGCCTGCACCAGCAGCCAGCCGGTGACCCCCGTGGCCAGCAGGCCGCCGAACGTGTCCGGGGCGTTGAGGGCGACGCGCAGGCCCTGGTAGCCGACGATCAGGAAGAGGCCCACGACGAGGATCCCGCCGACGAGGCCGAACTCCTCGCCGATCACCGCGAAGATGAAGTCGTTGAAGGCGTTGGGCACGACGATCCCGCCCGCCTGCGTGCTCTGGCCCAAGCCGGCCCCGAACAGGCCGCCGGTGCCGAGTGCCAGCAGCCCCTGGATGGTGTGGAAGCCGGCGCCGAGCGGGTCGGCCCACGGGTTCAGGAACGTGGTGATGCGGCTCGCCTGGTAGGCGTGGCTGAGGATGACCGCGGCCACCCCGGCGACGCCGGCCGGCAGCAGCATGGCGAACTGCCACAGGTTGGCCCCGGCGACCCAGAAGAGGATGAAGGCGGTCAGCGTGAGCACCCCGGTCGTGCCCAGGTCGGGCTCCTTGAGGACCAGGAAGATGATGGGCGCGACCAGCAGCAGGAACGGGATCGTGCCGTCGCGGATGCGGCTGATCCGCTGGCCCCGGTTGGCCATCCAATGGGCCAGGTACACGACCAGCGCCAGCTTGGCCAGCTCGGCCGGATGGATGGCCGGCAGCGGGCGGATCTCCAGCCAGCGGGCCGAGCCGCCGACCTGCACGCCGAGGCCGGGCATCAGCACCAGGACCAGGAGGGCGATGGCGACCGCGTAGAACGGCAGCGACACCATGCGCCACCAGCGGTAGTCGACGCGCATCGTGACGACCATGGCCACGATGCCCAGGCAGGCCCACAGGAGCTGCGGCCCCACGACCGCCATCGAGTCGCCCTGCTGGCTCACGTAGGCGCGCACACCGGAGCTCGAGTAGACCATCAGGATGCCGATGGCGGTGAGGGCCATCACCGCCACCAGGAGCACGTAGTCAGGCGCATGGCGCGGCCGCTGCAGGGTCGTCACTCGGCCGCGCTCCGGACGGGCGACCAGGGTCCCCACCAACCCGGTCAAGCGCGGCGCGACGCCGTCCAGGGGCAGCGTGGCCGTGGTCGGCAGGCGGTGCGCCGCGCTCGCGGGTTCGCGGCGGCGGACGATCGGACCGGGCGCCGGCCGGGCCGTCATGCCGAACGGCCCGCGGCAAGCGCGCGGACGGCGTCCTTGAAGGCGCGGCCGCGGGCTGCGTAATCCACGAACTGGTCGAAGCTGGTGGCGGCCGGGCTCAGCAGCACCGTGGCCAGGCGTCCTTCCGCCAGCCGTCGGGCGGTCGCGTCGGCCTCCACCACGGCGGCCGCCAGGTCGGCCGCGCGCGTGACGCGGGGATGACCGGCCGCCGCGAGCACGCTCGCCAGGAGGGGCGCACTCTCGCCGATGAGGATGACGGCCGCTGCGCGCTCCACGGCCACGCGCGCCATCCGGTGCAGGTCGACGCCCTTGTCACGGCCACCGGCGATGAGCACGAGCGGAGCCTCGAAGCTCTCCAGGCCGGCGATCACGGCGTCCGGCTGGGTCGCCTGGGAGTCGTTGACGTAGCGCACGCCGTCGATCACCGCGACCAGCTCCAGGCGGTGCTCCACGCCGCTGAAGCCGGCCACTGCGCGCCGGATGCCGTCGGGGGCGAGGCCGAAGAGCAGCCCCACGGCGACCGCGGCGAGGACATTGCTCCGGTTGTGACGACCGGGCAGGCCGATCTCGTCGAGCGGCATGATCCGCCCCCGCGGCCCGGCCGAGGCGGCTCGGCCTCCGGCCACCGGCAGCGTCTCGACACCGGCCGCGACGACCCAGTCGTCGACGATGCCGACGCCGCCGGGCATCGGCGGTTCACGGCGGTAGAGGACGGTGGGCGTCGCCCCCAGGCCGGCGTAGGCGAGCGAGACCGGGTCCTCAGCGTTCAGGACCAGGGCACCCTCCGGATCCACCAGCTCGGCGAGGCGGCGCTTCACCGCGCGATAGGCGGCCACGCTGCCATGGCGGTCCAGGTGGTCCTCCGTCACGTGGGTGTAGACGGCCACCGTCGTGCCCCGCGACAGCGTCGGCAGCTGCAGCTCACTGATCTCCAGCACGACCCGGTGGCCGGGCGTGAGGTCAGGCAGCCGCTCGACGAGCGGGGTCCCGATGTTGCCGCCGAGGACGACCGGAGCGGCCCCGGCGGCGAGCACGGCCGCGCAGAGAGCACTCGTGGTGGTCTTGCCCTTCGTCCCGGTGACGCCCACCGTGGGGCACGGGCACAGGCGCAGGAAGAGGTCGATCTCGCTCACCACCGGCACCCGTCCTGCCTCTTCCACCGCCGCGAGGGCGGCCCGCAGGCGCGGCTCGGTCGTGTTGAAGTGGCTGCTGACGGCGGGCGACGTGGTGATGAGCGCCTGGTCGCGCAGCACCTCGGCGGGAACCACATCGGGGCCCAGCCGGAGGTCGACCGGGCGACCCTCCAGCGACTCGATCTGCGCCTCCAGCTCCGCCGGCGGACGCCGGTCGTAGGCGGTCACCCGTGCGCCGCGATCAACGAGGAAGCGGGCCAGGGCGACCCCGCTGCGGGCAAGGCCCAGGACGGCCACGGGCCGGCCGGCGAAGCTGTCGAGGTCCAGGCGCGTCAGGTCCAAAGGCGCCGTGGAGGGCCCGGACCGATCGATGGTCATCATCGTCACCGCAGCTTGTCCACGGTGGCCAGGAAGAAGACGACGCCGAGCATCGCGGCCAGGACGCCCACGATCCAGAAGCGCAGGGTGACCTTCTCCTCGTCCCAGCCGCCCAGCTCGAAATGGTGGTGCAGCGGCGCCATGCGCAGGATGCGGCGGCCGCCGCTGAGCTTGAAGTAGCCCACCTGCAGGATGTCCGAGCCGGCCTCGGCCACGAAGATGATCCCGATGAGCGGCAGGATGAGGACCTGGCCGGTGATGAGCGCGGTCACGGCCAGCGTCGCGCCGAGCGACAGGGAGCCCGAATCGCCCATGAAGATCTGCGCCGGGTGGACGTTGAACCACAGGAAGCCAAGCAGCGCGCCGATGATCAGGGCGCTCAGGACGGCCAGGTTGGGCTGGGCCAGCGGGGCGTTGGCGAGGGCGATGATGAGGTAGGCCACGAAGGCGAAGATGAGCGTCCCGCCGGCCAGCCCGTCCAGGCCGTCGGTCAGGTTGACGCCGTTGCAGGTGGCCACGATGGCGAAGGCGGCGAAGACGATGTAGGCCCACGCGGGGATGTCGACGGCGCCGATGAAGGGCACCGCCAGGGCCGTGATGTGGTAGGTGCGCTGGATGTTGAACGCGGCGATGAGGGCCACCACGGCCTGCCAGATGACCTTGTAGCGGCCGCGCAGGCCGTCGCCCGTGCGCACGTTGAGGAAGTCGTCGACGGCACCGAGCGCGCCCACCAGCGCGATCGTGGCGAGGGGCGCGAAGGTCGAGGCGTCGACCAGGTTGAGCAGCAGCGCCAGCGCTCCCACGACGCTGATGACGAGGAGGCCGCCCATCGTGGGCGTGCCCTCCTTGACCAGGTGCGTCCCCGGACCGTCCACCCGGATGCGCTTGCCGAAACCGACGTAGCGCAGGAAGCGGACGTAGAGCGGCATGAGGATCACGACCAGGGCGAAGGCCAGCAGGAGGCCCTGCACGAGGAGGACGTTCATGCCGGCCGCCGCTTCGCGCCGGCCCGTGCGAGGTCGGCCACCACGGCCTCGAGCGCCACGTCGTGGGAGCCCTTGACGAGGATCGTGTCGGCCGGCTGCAGCAGGGGCAGCAGGAGGCGGCTCGCTGCCGCAGCATCGGCCACGTGGTGGATGGCGTCGGCGGGGAGGCCGGCCGAGCGCGCCGCGGCGGCGGTCTCCAGGGCGCCGTCGCCGACCGTCACGAGCAGGGCGGCGATCCCAGCGGCACGACGCCCCACCTCACGATGGGCGGCCGGGCCGCCAGGTCCCAGCTCCAGCATCTCGCCGAGGACCGCGACACGGCGACCCGGCAGGTCGGCCAGCATGTCCAGGGCGGCGGCCATGGAGTCGGGCCCGGCGTTGTACGTGTCGTCGACGACCAGCCATGGTCCAGCCCGCAACAGGGTGCTGCGATGCGGGGCGCCCCACGGCGAGGCAAGGCCGGCTGTGATCGCGGCGGGGTCGATGCCCGCCGCCAGGCCGACGGCTGCGGCGGCGAGGGCGTTGTGGACGTTGTGGCGCCCCAGCGCCGCAATCCGGACGGGCACGTCGACGCCTCCGGCGATGAGCCGGAACGCCATCCCGTCGACGCCGCGGGCGACGACCTCCCGGGCGGTCACATCGGCGCCCGGCCCGAAGCCGTAGGTCACCACGGCCGCCGGCGTGCGGCCGCGCATGGCCGCCACGAGCGGATCGTCCGCGTTGAGGATGGCCGTGCCGCCGGACGGGAGGGCCTCGACGAGCCGGCCCTTCTCACGTTCGATCGCGGCCAGGGAGCCGGCCCGCATGAGGTGGACGCTCCGCACGGCCGTGACGACCCCGATGGCCGGCCGGGCGAGGGCGGCGAGGTGGGCGATGTCGCCCTCCACGTACATGCCCATCTCCAGCACTGCCGCCTGGGTGGTCGGGCCCAGGCGAAGCAGGGTCAGCGGCAGGCCGACCTCGTTGTTCTGGTTGCCCTCGTTGGCCAGGACCTCGCGCGTGGTGCGCAGGACGGCGGCGATCGCCTCCTTGGTCGAGGTCTTGGCCACCGAGCCGGTGACGCCGACGACGAGCGGTCGGAAACGACCGCGCCACGCCGCGGCGACGCGGCCGAGCGCGGCCAGGCCGTCGTCGACCAGCACGACGGTCGTGTCGCCGAGGCGGTCGAGCGCCGCGGCGTCCGGGGCCTGGCTGACCAGCAGGCCGGACGCGCCGGCCGTCACCGCCGCGTCAAGGAAACGGTGGCCATCCGTGCGGGCTCCGGGCAGGGCCACGAAGAGGTTGCCCGGCTCGATCAGCCGCGAGTCCACCGCTGCCCCGCGGATCGGCCGCGCACCGGAGCGCAGCAGCCGGCCGCCACTTGCCGCGGCCAGGCCAGGCGCGTCGAAGGCAGGTCGCGCGGGGCTCGGCGGCGGGAGTCGCGTCGCCTCGGTCACGGTCGGCCGCCATTCTCCCACGCGACCGATCACGGTCGCGTCGAGGGCGGCGGCACGTCGGGGACCTGGGGCATGCCCGGCTGCTGCGTCGGCAGGGCGGGGGCGGCCGTGCCGGAGGCGGTGGCAGCCTGGGGCGGCAGATCCAGGGCCACGATCGTGTCCTGGGCCGCACGCCGGAACAGCTGGTACGACGTGATGGCCAGCTGGAACTGGCCCTGGGCGATGACCTTGGGCTGCACGTGATCGAGACGCACGACGATGACGGCCTGTGGCCCGCTCGTGCCGACGTAGCCCACGAAACTGAAGTCGAACGTGTTGGGCACCCAGTCGTTGGTCTTGTTGTCCCAGATCTGGGCGGTGCCGGTCTTGCCCGCGACCGTGTACCCCGGGATGTAGGTGCCGGCGTGGTAGTAGGGCACGCTCGTCACGACGTGGGTCATGAGGGCCCGCAGCTGGGCCGACACGGCACTCGAGAGCACCGGCACCCCGGTCGGCACGGTGACGGCCTGGCCATTCACCGCGGCGACGACGTGGGGCTGGACGCGGAAGCCGCCATTGGCCATCGTGGCGTACGAGGTGGCCAGCTGGAGCGGCGTCACGGCGACCCCTTGGCCGAAGCTGTGGTTGGCCAGGTCGATGGGGGTCCACGGTGACTTGGACGGGTCGGTGGCCAGGCCGGGCACCTCGCCGCTGACGTCCACGCCGGTATCGGTGCCGATACCCAGCGCCGCCCAGGTGGCATACAGGGCCCGCGACGCCGCGGCGGTGCTCTTGCCCAGGGTCGCCGCGGCCCGGGCGGCGACGACGTTGCGCGAGTAGGCGATGCCGTCCTGGAAGGCGAGCATGCCCATGGGCCGCCGGTCGGCGTCGTAGATGCGACCGTTGGCGACCCCCAGGGTGCCGCTGTCGTCGAAGCGGGTGGTCGGCTTGATCACGCCGCTGCTGTAGCCGGCCGCGGCGACGAACAGCTTCATCACCGAGCCGGGCTCGTAGATCGTGCTGATCACCGGGTCCACGAAGCGGCCGGCGTCGGTGTCGGCGACGGTCTGGTAGTCGTTCTCGTCATAGCCGGGCACGGAAGCCCAGGCCAGGATGGCCCCGCTCGTGGGGTCCATCACCACGGCGCTGGCCGAGGCCGCCCCATCGGCCACCATCGCGGCGTACAGCTCCTTCTCCACCTGCAGCTGCAGGCTGGCATCCAGCGTCAGCTGCAGGTCGGCGCCCGCCTGCCCGGCGTCGACCACCGACTGGGCGCCCTGCATCGGCTGCCCGTTCACGTCGCGGGTGCCGGCGATGACCTCGGCGCGTCCGGCCAGCTCATCCTGGTAGTACTGCTCGACGCCGTACTGGCCCTGGCCGGAAGCATTCACGAAGCCCAGCAGCTGGTTGGCGAGGGTCGTGCCCGGCGCGCCGCCGGGATCGGGGTAGACGCGGTAGGGCTGGGGGACCAGGTCGAGTTCGGTCAGCTGGTCGGGCCCGCTGGCGGCCAGGCCGGCCCGGACGGCCGCGCTCTGGTCGGCCGTGAGGGCCGGCTCCAGCACGACATAGGCGGCGTTGCCGGTCATCTTCTGGCGCAGCGCCGTGGCGTCGCTCCCGCCCAGGCCCAGGAGCGACACGAGCGAGGTCGCCTCCGCAGCCTGCTCGGCCGGGGTCAGCTGATCGGGGTAGGCCACCAGCTGGTCGCGATAGGCGGTGCCTGCCAGGAGCACCTTGCCAGTACGGTCGTAGATGGCCCCCCGCTGGACGGCGATGGTCTCGCTCGCCTGGGTCTGCTGGGTGGCCAGGTCGACCAGTTCGGGCCCTCGCACGATGGCCCAGTAGGCCTGGCGCACCACCAGGGCGCCCGCCCCCACGACGAGCACGAGCAACAGGATGACGAGGCGGAGGCGGCGATCGGTGCGCCCCATCATCGCGCGATCAGCGGCCGGGTACGCGCAGCGGCTGGCGCCCGCCGAGGTCGACGAGGCCGTTCGCCTGGGCTGCCTGGAGCACGTTCTGTTCCGAACCGAACGTGAAGACCTGGCCTTCCTGGGTGCTGAGCTGCCGGTCCAGGGCGGCCCCGTCGGCAGTCAGACGATCCGTGTCGTAGCCGGCGGTGGCCGTCCCGATGGTCTGGGTGAGGTAGAACAGGCCCAGGAGGAACGCCACGAGGATCGCTCCCAGGATGAGGCCCACGCGGCTCGCCCCCCGGCGGGCCCGCTGATGCACGCCCTGGCGCCGCCGCGGGACGGCAAGCGCCTGCTGGCGAGCCGCCGGGTAGACGGCCATCAGCCGCGACCCGCCATCCAGCGCCAGCGGGGATGGCCCATCAGGTCACCGAACGGGAGCGGCCGGGGCCCCTCCATGTACGCGCGCTCCGCGTGCGTCCACTCGGCCTCGGGCGCCTCCGGGTCGGACCGCCAGTCGAGCGGTCGCACCTCGCGCTCATGGATCTCGTGCTGCCGGCGACCGTAGTTCCGCCGGCGGTTCGCCTGATGGCGGCTCATCCGACCCTCCTGTTGGGCTGCGATGGCGATGGCAGCGGGGTGCCACCCCGCGCAAGTGGGCTCACGCGGCAAGCCGTTCGGCGACCCGCAGGCGGGCGCTGCGCGACCGGGGGTTGGCCGCGACCTCGGCGGCAGTGGGCCGCCCGGGTTGCGGCCCGACCGGCCGCAGGCGGGGCTGGTGGCCGCAGACGCACACCGGCAGTTCGGGTGGGCAGACACAGCCACGTCGCTCGCGCGTGACGAAGCGCTTGACGAGGCGATCCTCCAGCGAGTGATAGCTGAGGACGACCAGCCGCCCGCCCGGCCGGAGGAGGCCCACCGCCGCCTCGAGCGCCCGCGGCAGGACCTCCAGTTCGCGGTTGACGGCGATGCGGAGGGCCTGGAACGTGCGGGTCGCCGGATGGATGCGCCGGCGCTGGCGAGGCGCGGGGACGGCGCGTGCCACGACCGCGGCGAGGCGGTCGGCGGTGCCGAGCGGCTGCGTGGCACGCTCGCGGACGATGGCCCTGGCGATGCGGCCCGCGAAGGGCTCCTCCCCGAAGTCGCGCAGGAGCCGGGCCAGTTCGGGGGCGTCGGCCTCGGCCACCAGGGCCGACGCCGGGCGTCCCGCCTCCGGATCGAAGCGCAGGTCAAGGGCCCCTGTGGCGCGGAACGAGAAGCCGCGCGCCTCGTCCGCCAGCTGGTACGAGCTCAGGCCAAGGTCGAGCAGGACGCCGTCGACGGCCCCGAAGCCGGCCGCGGGGGCGACGGTCCCCAGGCTCTCGAAGTTGGCCTGTCGCAGCGTCACGCGGGTGCCGTATGGTCGTAGCCGGACCGCCGTGCGGGCGATGGCCGCGGGGTCCGCGTCGAGGCCCAGCAAGGGGCCGTCAGGCGCGGACGCCTCCAGGATCCGGACGGCGTGCCCTCCGCCACCGACCGTCGCATCGACCATGAAGCTGCCCGCATGCGGCGAGAGAGCCGCCATGACTTCCTCCACCATCACGGGCAGGTGCCCTTCCGATCGGTCGCCGACCATCGACATGCGGATCCGTCCGGATCCCGGAGACGCGTGTGATGCGCTAGATGCCAAGGCCCTGGAGGTGTTCGGCGAGCACATCGGGCGAGGTCATCGCCGCGCTGTACTCGGCCCATCGCGCGGGAGCCCACAGTTCGATGTGGTCGCGCGATCCCACCACCACGGCGTCGCCTTCCAGGCCCGCCCACTCCCGCAGGCCGGTCGGGACGACGACACGGCCCTGGCCGTCGAGGTCCACCTCGAAGGCCCCGGAGAAGACGAAGCGCGAGAAGGTCCTGGCACCAGCGTCCGTGACCGGCTTGGCGGCGACCCGCGCCGCCAGGTCCTCGAAGTCACTCCGCGGGAACAGCCCCAGGCAGCCGTCGATCCAGCGCGAGACATAGGCGCCGCCGTCGAGCCGCGCACGGAAGCGCGCCGGGATCGCCACGCGACCCTTGGCGTCGACCGTGTGCCGGTACTCCCCGGTGAACACCCGTCCCTCGCACCTCGCTGCCCGGACCAGCCGGCCCCTTCGCGACCGGCCGGATGAGGCGGGTCACGCGAGCCGTCCGAGGTGACATCACCGTCACGTTCGGCCGGTCGGCCCCACCGACGGGTGGGTCGTGACCTCGCGAGGCGGCTGGTTCACCTCTATTCCCCACTTCGCGCCACTTTGGGCCACGTGGCCGGCATGATACACCGCGCCAGACCCCCGTCAACGCGTTTCTGCACGCCGGGCATGGGAAAGGGGTCGGGGGGCGAACCCGCAGAGGTCCGGGTTGCCCGGACGCCCGAGCGGGGCCTGGCCCCGCTCGGGCGTCTGCGCCAGGAGCCTCGCCTCACCAGCCAGCCTGGTGGTACGCGATCGGCGACGTGATCGTGGCTGAACCCGGAGGCGGTCATGCTCGGGTCCAGCGCCCTTGATGCCCCCGTCCAGGTCGCACGGACGCCCGCCGGCACGTGCCACCACCCGTGTTGGTGATCAGGAGCGGCGCGACGGGACGGCCAGCCAGGCGGTCGGCTCGTACCATGGGCGGGACATGGACCTCGAGGGGCTGGTCAACCTCGACATCGAAACGGCGTGAACTGTCACCGTGACCTGCCCAGCCTCGCGGGGCGTTCCGCACCCTGAGCTCGCCGTGGTGCCATGAGCCAGCGACCGCCGTCGCCTCGACATCACCCGCCGAGTGGCTGGCAGGTCTTCCCCTGGCGCCCACCCCATCGGGCCTGGCTGTGGGCCGGCCTCGGCCTCCCGGTCGGGCTGGGTTTGGGGTATGGATCCGGGCAGCTCATCGCGGCCGCCCAGTCGGCCTGTGGTGACTTCAGCCCCGGCGGCGCGTTTGGCCTCTTGTACTTCACCTTGCCCGGCGTCGTCGCGCTGACGGTGCTCAGCTTTGCGGGTGGAGCGCTCGTCGGCGGAGGCTGGGGGTTGCGCATCGGCCACCTCGCGGGGCTCGCCGTGCCGCTGGCGGTGACCATCTGGATCGTCGCGCAGGCGGTGCCGGCCTACCCAGGGTCGGTCTACGTGCCCGACCCGCTATCCCGTGTGACCCTGGCATGCGGACCTACGGGTGTCCCCACGTGGTGGCCGTGGTGGTTGCCAAGCTAGAGGCGCCCGTTGACGAGTCGGCCACGAGATGCGACATCCAAGGCCCGGGCATCGGTCGGCCACGCGGTGAACACCAGATGCGTGTAACGACGGCGGACCGGCCACTCGACCCACGGGCCGCACCTGTGATGCACGAGCCGACGCCGGAAGCCGGCGTCCTGGCCGCTCACGACGCCTTCCGCCGTCGTTGGCAACGCCGGATGTTCACGCTGCGGCGCAGGGCACGCGGCCAGGCGCGAGACCGACGGCATCGGAAGGACTCGCTCGCCGCGCCTCAGCCTGGCGGCGGGGGAACCTTGATCTGCTCGCCCTTGTGGATCAGGGCCGGGTTCGTGATCTGCGGGTTCAGGGCCTGCAGGCCGGCCTTGGTGGTGCCGAAGAAGGTCGCGATGCCGATGAACGTGTCACCCGACTTCACGGTGTAGAGGTAGCAGGCCTGGCCGTTGGGGCACGGCGGCAGGCCGTCCCAGCGCGCGGCGATCGACCCGCTGCCGGAAGGCGTCGGGGTGGCCGG
>DASPUH010000130.1:0-12496 GCA_035622975.1 Candidatus Sulfotelmatobacter sp. | reverse complement strand
GGCGCCGGGCACGGTCGATGGCGGCGACACGTTCTGGCTGCGGCCGGACCTGCTGTGCATCGGCCGCGGCCTGCGCACGAACGACTCCGGCGCCCGGCAGCTGGCCGCACTGGCCACCGCAGCCGGGGGCGAGGCCCGCATCTTCGACCTGCCCTACTGGCATGGCCCGGGCGAGCTGCTGCACC
This sequence comes from Candidatus Sulfotelmatobacter sp., assembly GCA_035622975.1. GTDB lineage: Bacteria > Chloroflexota > Limnocylindria > Limnocylindrales > CSP1-4 > DASPUH01. The sequence continues at coordinate 12,311 of DASPUH010000130.1, read as the reverse complement.
TCTTGTCGGTCATCTCGCCGGTCGCCGACGATCTGGCGGTGGTCCACGAACCCCTCCTGCCGGTCGGCCTGTGGGAACTGCTCCGCGACCTTGGCGTCCGCACGGTCGGCGTGCCCGAGGCAGAGTTCGCGACCCTGGGCTGCAACGTCCTGGCGGTGCGGCCGGGAGTGGTCGTCGTCGCCGATGGCAACCCCCTCACCCGGCGCGCACTCGAGGCGGTCGGGTGCGAGGTCCACGCCTTCGCGGCGATGGAGATCGGCCTCAACGGCGGCGGCGGTCCGACCTGCCTCACGCGACCGATCCTGCGGGCCTGACGTGCAATCGGCCGCCCTTCCCGCCGGGATCCACAGCGTGGCGTTGACCCATCGAGGCGGCGAACGGCCGTACCGGCTGCACATCCCGCCCGGCGGGCCGCCGGTCCGGCGGCCCCTCGTGCTGCAGTTGCACGGCCGCGGCGGAGGCGGGCCGTGGTTCGACCGCATCGTCGGTTTCAGCGCCCTTGTCCAGACCGGCGGCTTCGTCCTGGCCGTCCCCGAGGCGATCGACGGGGTGTGGAACGACGGCCGCTTCGGCGCGGGCGGCCGCCACGGGGCGCCGGACGACGTCGGCTACCTCACCGCGCTCGTCGACGACGCCACGACCCGCACGCCGATCGATCCCCGGCTGGTGTACGTCTTCGGCATGTCGAACGGCGCGGCGATGGCCGGGCGCCTGGCCTGCCAACGAACCGACCGCTTCGCGGCGGTGGCGCAGGTGGCGGGCACCGCGGCGCACGTCGTGGCGGTCGACTGCCGGCCGACCCGACCGGTGCCCATCCTCCAGATCCATGGTGCGGTGGACCGGCTCGCGCCCTACGAGGGTGGGCGGCGAAGGGGCCTCCTCGCCCGGGCGCTGCTCCTGGGACGAGGCGCCGCCGGTCCGAGCATCGGCGTGGACGCCTGGGCGCGCTTCTGGGTGGCCGCGAACGGCGCCGCGGCCGAGCCGGCCGTCACACGGATCCCGCCCGACACGACGGTCAGGACCTGGCGCGGGCCCACGCCCATGTCGGATGTCGTCTTCTACCGGATCGACGGCGCTGGCCACACGTGGCCGGGCAGCCGACCGGAGCTGCCGCGTGTCATCTTCGGCCGCACCAGTCACACGATCGACGCGACCCGCGTCATCTGGGACTTCTTCGCCGCCCACGCGCGGTAAGACCGAGCGACCGAGCCCGGGCGGATACGAAGAAGCCCCCGGTCGGACCGGGGGCTTGGATCGCGGGGCCGTCGCCGGCCCCGTGGAGCGACCTAGGCGGCGCGCACCTGTGAGGCCCGCGGGCCCTTGGGGCTCGATTGGACCTCGAAGGCGACCCGCTCGCCGCCGTTGAGGCGGTCGAAGTCGAGCGGAGCCTGGAGCTCGTTGCGGTGGAAGAAGTAGTCCTTGCCGTCCTCGGCGGTGATGAAGCCGAAGCCGCGGTCGGACACGACCTTCTTGATGGTACCGGTGGTCATGGGGACCCTTTCGTCTTCTCGTGTGGGGATAGCCGACGCGCGGTCTATCCGAGAAGGCGGTCGACCAGCGGGGGATCGCAACACATCGGTGCGACCGGCACAGTCTACACCTTGACGACCGCGACTCCAACCCCTATCTTCCACCAAACGTTCGTTTGAGGAACTGCGTTGACCCTCACCCGGCCGCGAGAAGCGGCCCTCCACGAGGCCGCCACCCGCCTGTTCCGCCAGCGTGGCTTCCACGCCACGTCGATGCAGGACCTGGCGGAGGAGCTGGGCATGAACCGGGGCAGCCTGTACCACTACATCGAGGCCAAGGACGACCTCCTGTGGGCCATCGTCGATGGGGCGATGGAGCGGCTGGATGTGGCGGTGCGACCCATCCTGGAGGGCCCGGGGCCGATCCCCGAACGGCTGTCTCACGCCATCGCGGCCCACCTGGCCTTCGCCGCTGAACATGGTGATGAGTTGGCCCTGGTCCAGATCGAGCTGCGGGCGTTGGCGCCCGAACGCCGGCTGCAGCTCGTGGCACGACGCGACGCGTACGAGGCGGCCTGGCGCGAGGCGATCCGCCAGGGCGTGGCGGATGGCTCGATCCGCCCGGTGGACGTGCGGCTTGCCAGCATCGCCATCCTGTCCGTCTGCAACTGGTTCACCCAGTGGTTCCGGCCGAACGGCCCGCTCGACGTGCCGGCCATCGGGCAGGAGTTCGCCGGGCTCTTCCTGGACGGCCTGCGGGTCTCAGCCCGTTGATCGCCCGGGTCAGCTCCGCGGTGGTCCTGGGGGCCGGCACGATGGGCGCCCAGATCGCCTGCCTGCTCGCCGGCGCCGGCGCCCGTGTGCACCTGCTCGACCTGGACGAGGCCACGGCCGCCGACGGCCTGGCCCGGGCCCTCAAGCTCCGCCCTGCCCCGGCGTACCGACCGGATGACGTGACCCGCATCCGCACGGGCAGCTTCGACGACCTGCCGGCGGCGGCTGCCGACGCCGACTGGATCCTGGAGGCAATCATCGAGCGCCTCGAGCCCAAGCGGGCCCTCCTCGCGCGCGTCGACGACGCCCTTTCGCAGGGCACCGGGCGGCACCGGTGGCCGATCGTCAGCACCAACACGAGCGGCATCTCCATCGCCGCCCTGGCAGCCGGCCGCAGCGATGACTTCCGCCGTTCGTTCCTGGGCACGCACTTCTTCAACCCACCCCGCTACACGCGGCTGCTGGAGCTCATCCCGACCGCGACCACGGCCCCGGAAGTCATCGAGGTGCTGGAGGACTACGGGCCTCGTCGACTGGGCAAGGGCACGGTACGCGCCAAGGACACGCCCGCGTTCATCGCCAACCGGCTCGGCGTCTACGGCTTCCAGCGAGCGCTCGCGCTGGCCCAGGAGCTCGGCCTGGGCGTGGACGAGGTCGATGAGTTGACCGGCCAGCTGATCGGCCGTCCCAGGAGCGCGACCTTTCGCACGCTCGACGTGGTGGGCCTGGACGTGGCGGCGGCGGTCGCCGACCACTGCCACGCCGACCTCCCCGAGGATCCGCAGCGTGACGTGTTCATCGTCGCGCCCCTCGTCCGCCAGCTCCTCGAGCGGGGTGCCCTGGGGGAGAAGGCCGGGGCCGGCTTCTTCAAGCGCGAGGGCGGCGAGATCCTGGCTCTCGACCTGGTCACGGGCGACTACCGACCGCGGCGGCGGATCGACTCGGCGACGGTGGCGGCGGCCCGCAACGAACGGGACCTCGGCGCGCGCCTGCGCCTGCTCGTGGGCGGCGAAGACGTGGCGAGCCACTTCCTGTGGCGCGCCCTGTCCGACGGCATCACCTATGCCGCCGACGTGGCCGACGAGATCGCCGGCGACCTGCCGACGATCGATCGGGCGATGCGGCTCGGCTTCGGCTGGCAGTTCGGCCCGTTCGAGACGTGGGACGCCCTCGGCGTGGCCGCCACCGTCGAGCGCCTCCGCTCGGAGGGTCACGACGTGCCCGCCCTCGCTGCGGCGACGGCCGCGGGGCGGGGACGGTTCGCCCCGGTCGAGCCGACGGTCGCGCCGGTCGCGGCGAACCCGGGTGGCGGACTGCCCGGCAATGCCGCCGCGTCGATCCGTGAGCTCGGCGACGGCATCCTGGGGCTGGAGTTGCACGGCAAGCTCAACATCATCGGCGCCGACACACTGGCCATGGTCCGCCGGGCCGTGGACCTGGCGGCGACGCGGTACGACGGCCTGGTCATCGGCACGGAGGCCGGCGACTTCTCGGCCGGCGCCAACCTGGCCCTGATGCTCGTCGCGGCCGAGGAAGGCGACTGGGACGAACTGGAGCGCGGCATCCGGGCGTTCCAGGACGCGACGCAGGCCATCCGCTACGCGGCGGTGCCGGTGGTGCTGGCGCCACGCGGCCTGACCCTGGGCGGTGGCGCGGAGATGGCGCTCGCCGCGGCTCGCCGGCAACCGCTGGCCGAGACGTATCTCGGGCTCGTGGAGACGGGCGTCGGCCTGATCCCGGCGGGGGGCGGGAGCACGGCGACCGCGCGACGCATCGCCGAGCGCGCGGCGGGCACGCAGGCCGACCGCTTCGCGTTCTTCCAGGCGGCGGTGGAGACGATCGCCTTCGCCCGGGTATCGACCTCCGCGGAGGAGGCGCGCGCGCTGGGCTACCTCGCCGAGGGCGACCTCGTCAGCGCCAGCCCCGACCGCCAGTGGGGCGACGCCGCGCGGGTCGCCGCTACGCTGGCTCACGTGGGCTACCGGCCCCCGGCGTCGTTGCCCATCCCGGTCGTCGGCCGCCGCGGCGTGGCGGCCGCCGAGGCCCTCACCTTCAACCAGCTGAGCGGGCACCAGCTCAGCGACCACGACCGCAGGGTCGTCCTGGAGCTCGCCGGCGTCCTGAGCGGCGGCGACGTGGCCGAGGGCACCGAGTTGTCCGAAACGTACCTGCTGGAGCTGGAGCGGGCGGCCTTCCTGCGCCTGCTCGGCGAGCCGCTGACCCGTGCCCGCATCCGCCACACCCTCAAGACCGGCAAGCCCCTCCGCAACTGAGCCGACCAGGAGCCATCTTCATGCCTGATGCCGTCATCGTCTCCGCCGCCCGGACCGCCGTCGGCAAGGCGCCACGCGGCGCCCTGCGGGAGACGCCGCCGGAGGAGCTGGCGATGACGGCCGTTCGCGAGGCGATCGCGCGGGCGCCGGGCCTGGATCCGGCGGAGGTGGAGGACCTCATCCTGGGTTGCGCCATGCCGGAAGGGGCGCAGGGGCTGAACATCGCGCGCCATGTCGCGCTGGGGGCCGGCCTGCCGGTCGGCACGAGCGCCATGACCGTCAACCGCTTCTGCGCCTCCGGCCTGCAGGCGCTCGCCCTGGCCACGCAGTCGGTCGCCAGCGGGACCACGGAGGTGGCGGTCGCGGGCGGCCTGGAGTCGATGAGCTTCGTGCCCATGATCGGCTGGCACTTCGCGCCCGACCCCGGCCTCGCCGAGCGCTGGCCGCAGGTCTTCCTGAATATGGGCCTGACCGCAGAGGAGGTGGCTCGGCGGGAGGGCGTCTCGCGCGAGGACCAGGATGCCTGGGCCCTGCGCAGCCACACGCGTGCGGCTGCCGCGCAGGCCGCGGGCCGGTTCCGGGATGAGGTCGTGCCGGTCACTGCCCACCAGACACGCGTCGTCGAGGGCCGGCCCACCGTCGCCAGCGTCGCCTTCCAGGCCGACGAGGGCATCCGCTTCGATACCGACGCGGCCGCGCTGGGCAAGCTCAAGCCGGTCTTCGATCCGACCGGCACGGTCACCGCCGGCAACAGTTCGCAGACGAGCGACGGGGCAGCCGCGCTGGTGGTCATGAGCGCCGAGCGGGCGGCGGCCCTTGGGCTGCGGCCGCTCGGGCGGCTCGTGTCCTTCGCCACGGCGGGGGTGGCCCCGGAGATCATGGGCATGGGCCCGCTGGAGGCCGTGCCGAAGGCACTGGCCAGGGCAGGCCTGTCGCTTGGCGATATCGAGGTCATCGAACTCAACGAGGCCTTCGCCGCGCAGGTCGTGGCGGTGGTGCGGCGGCTCGGCCTGGACGAGGCGCGGACGAACGTGAATGGCGGGGCGATCGCGCTGGGCCACCCGCTCGGCGCGACCGGCGCCAAGCTGAGCGTCCAGATCCTGGCCGAGCTCGGCCGGCGCGAGGCGCGCTACGGCCTGGTGACGATGTGCGTGGGCGGCGGCCAGGGAGCCGCCGGGATCATCGAATGGCTCGGCGGGCGCCAGCCCGAACGCATGGAGGCAGCGGCATGACCACGACCTTCAAGGCGCCGCCCGCGGGCGGCGCCTTCCTGCTCGGGCCGACCGATCCGGCCGACGTCTTCACCCCCGAGCGTTTCACCCCGGAGCAGCTCGCCGCTCGTGACGCGATCGCCGAGTTCGTGGCCCGCGAGGCTGCCCCGCGCGCCGAGCGGATCGCGGCCAAGGACTTCGCCGCGACCCGCGAGCTCCTGGCGATCCTGGGCCGTGACGGCTATGTCGGCATCGACGTGCCGGAAGCCTACGGCGGCCTGGGCCTGGATCACGTGACCTCCATCGTCGTCACTGACGCCCTGTCGGCAGCCATCGACTTCTCGGTCACGTACTCCGCCCACACCGGCATCGGCACGCTTCCGACCGTCTTCTTCGGCACCGAGGCCCAGAAGCAGCGGTACCTGCCCGGCCTGGCGGCCGGCACGACGGTGGCGGCCTACTGCCTCACCGAGCCGGGCACCGGCTCCGACGCGCAGGCCATCAAGACGCGGGCCACGCGTCTGCCCGACGGCTCGTTCCGCCTCGACGGCGCCAAGCAGTTCATCACCAACGCCGGCTTCGCCGACCTGTTCACGGTCTACGCCCGGGTGGAGGGCGAGGGCATCGCCGCCTTCCTGGTGGAGCGGACGACGCCCGGCCTCTCCCTGGGGGCCGAGGAACACAAGATGGGCATGCATGGCACCTCCACCCGGCCGGTGCTGCTGGACGGCGTGGTGGTCGGGGCGGACGCGCTGCTCGGCGAGATCGGGCAGGGCCACAAGATCGCCTTCAACGTCCTCAACGTCGGGCGGTTCAAGCTGGCCGCCTCGGCCGTCGGTGGGATGCGGCCGGAGATCGCCCACGGGCTCGAGTACGCCAGGGGCCGCGTCGCCTTCGGCCGGCCAATCGTCGAGTTCCCCCTCGTCGCGGCCAAGCTGGTGGGCATGGCGGTGCGCACGTACGCCTGCGAGTCGCTGGTCTACCGCCTGGCCGGGATGCTCGATGCCCGTCTGCACGCCGCCGACGCCGGCGTTTCCAGCGAGGCCGTCCGCGCGGCCCTGGAGGAGTACGCCGTCGAGTGCTCGATCGCCAAGATCCTGGCCAGTGAAGAGCTCGATTGGGTCGTCGACGAGCTCGTCCAGCTTCACGGCGGCTACGGGTACATCGAGGACTACCCGGCCGCCAAGGCCTACCGCGACGCCCGCATCAACCGCATCTGGGAGGGCACCAACGAGATCAACCGGCTGCTCATCCCGGGCACGCTCCTGCGGCGCGCGATGAAGGGCCGGCTCGACCTGCTGGGGGCTGCGCGCCGGGCGCAGGAAGCGCTACTGGCACCGTCTGCGGACGACACGGGCGATGGCCCGCTGGCCGCGCAGGCCGCCCAGGTGGACGCGGCGCGCCAGGTCACGCTGCTTGTCGCCGGCGCGGCCGCCCAGCGGTTCGGCATGGCGCTCGACGAGCAGCAGGAGGTGCTCGCCGCCGTCGCCGACCTCGTCATCCAGACCTGGGCCATGGACAGTGCCGTCGCCCGGGCGCGCCAGGCGGCCGCGGCCGGGCACCAGGCGGCCGCGATCCACGACGACCTCGCCACACTGTGCGTGGCCCAGCGGCTGAGCCAGGTCGAGGGCATCGCCCGGGCCATCGCGCCGACCGTGGCCGATGGGGATGACGCGCGGCTGCTGCAGTCGGGCATCCGGCGGCTGCTGCGTACCGAGCCGCTCGATCAGGTGGCCCTTGGCCGTCGCATCGCCGCGTCGATCGTGGCCGCCGGCGGCTACCCCGTCTGACGGCGCTCCTCGCGCGGGAACCCGTGGCGTGGATCCGTGCGATCCGCCTCGGCCTGGCGCGACGCCTGTGACCTGCTCAGCCTGGCTGTCGTGGTGATCGAACAGGCACAGTCGGCACACAGCCCAGCCCCCGTCGGCCTCGAGCCATGGCTGGAGGCAGCACGCGACGCCGCCCGCGGCAACGCTGGCCTGGCCGGGCTCGTGTTTCAGCGCCGACTCGGTCACCGCGATCGTGGGGCGAGACGGCCGATCAGTTCGAGGCGGACACGGCCCTCCGGCACCTGCTGTCCGTGCCGTGCGACCGGGGCCAGACGCGGTGATGGTTGCCGCTCGGTATGTCACGGGCCATCATTGGCCCTGCCACTTCCGTCGTTGCGCGTCGCGGCGCTATCGACGGAGGAGGGCATCCCAGAGGCCTCGATCGGGCCCCTCGGGCGGCAAGTGTTGCGCCTGGCGCACGGATCAACGGAGCGGAGCGCCCGGACCCGCCGCAGACGGGGCCTGGTCCGCCATTGGCGCCGCCAGGCGCAACGCCCGCCCGCCGCGGCCGCGGCCGTGCGAGGCACGGCTGATGCGTGTCTCGTTCCCGCTCGCGGCTCGCGAACGGCTCGGGAACGGCTCGCCAATAGCCCGCCCCGAACGCGTCCGGCGGCGTGACGGACGGGCGGCCGCCTTCCCTCGCCCGGAAAGCCGTCCACGACCCATGGCGCCCGCGCTTGCCACACATGAGTCGCTCGTGGGCGGCAGCTCCCTGAGCGCCTCCGGGCGCGGGTCGGGGACACCCATCCGGCGACGTGTGACCTTCAGGGCGTCAGCGTCAGGATCTGCGTCGTGGCCGCATCCACGGCGGCCTTGCTGAAGGGCAGGGGCACGGTCTTGCCGGCCAGGTAGCTGTCGATCAGGTCGCCGTAGTGCCCGTCGAGCGGCACGCCCGACTGGCCCGTGGTGTCGATGATCGTCGCCCCGTCGAACTGCTGCGGCTCGACCACCAGCCGGTACGACGGGCCGCCTTTCACGGCGAAGACGTCGGCGAAGGTGCCGCCGCTGCTCGCGGGATCGCTGGCGTATGGGTCGGGGTAGGCGGCCGACAGGTCGAAGTACTGCTGATCCACGGCGTACACGGACCCGCCGTCGGGGTAGGGGCCCTTGTCGAAGAGCCACTCCAGCGGTCCGATGCCCGACGTGCCCAGGGTCTGCTCCTGGAACGCCACGGTGTGCAGCCCGCCCCACGACCAGCCGGCCGGGTCGCCCAGGGTCGCCCGCAGGTCCGCCCCGGCCTGGTCCAGCGCCTTGCCGATCACCTGCGCCTCGGTCTCGCGGGCCGGGGTCGACGGATCGTCCCACCAGCGGCTGGCCGGCTCGCCGAGCAACTCCACCAGCGTCTCCGCCGAGCGGTCGGAGCCCACGAAGAGGCGCGCGATATCGGTCTTGGCGGTGCCAGCTCCCAGGCGTGGGTCGAAGACGTCGCGCAGGAGGTGGTACGCGAACGCGTTGAAGGCAGCGCAGCCCCTGCCGGCGACCGACGCGTCCGTCTGGCCGCAGTCGTACGGGGCGGCGGCCGAGGCCCACGCCTGGATGTCGGCCAGCACCGCGCGCCCGTCGTCCGTTGCGGGCGCCGGGGTCCCCAGCCGCGGCACGATGTCCGCGGCGATGCCGGTCTGGCCGTCGAGCTGGATCCTGGTGACGTCGTCGGTGGTCAGCTTGCGGTCCGTGCCGATGAGGGCCGTGATGCGAGCGGCGCGGTAGCCGGGGTCCCACTCGTCACCCAGGAAGTACGGGTACGAGCCGTCGACCACCGCGTTGTTGGCCGTCACGATGACGCCGCTCGGCGGGTCGTAGATGCGCGGCAGGTCGTCATACGGGACGTAGCCGGTCCAGTCGTGCGAGCCATCCCAGCCGGGGACGGGGCCGTTGCCGGTACCGGCGGCACGGATCGGGATCAGGCCGGGCATCTGGTAACCGATGTGGCCATCCGTGTCGGCATAGACCACGTTCTGCGAAGGCGCCACCCAGAGCTTCAGGGCGGCTCGGAAGGAGGCCCAGTCGGTCGCCGCGTCCAGCTTGAGGCTCGACTCGACGGTCGTATCCACGACGGCCGTCGAGGTCCAGTCCAGGGCGTAGACGACCGACCCGTCGCCGGCCAGCCCCGAGCCGCCACCGGCGGCGGTCCTGAGGTCGTCGGCGACATCGCTGACGACCGGGCCGTGCACCGTGGAGCGCACGGTGATCGTGACCGGATCGCCACCGGCGACCTTGATGACCTCCTGCCGCGTGGTGAACGGCAGCATCCCGCCCTTGTACTCGTAGCGCGTCGGGTCCGCCGGATCGACCTTCTCCATGAACAGGTCCTGGACGTCCGGGTTGACGTTGGTGAAGCCCCACGCGATGTGGGCGTTGTGGCCCAGCACGACGCCCGGCCCACCCGGGAACGAGACGCCGACCACGTCGTAGGGACACGCACTGGACACCACGGTGCAATGGAGCCCGACCATGTACCACAGCGAGGGCATGGAGTAGCCCAGGTGCGGGTCGTTGGCCAGCAGGGCCGATCCGCTGGCCGTGTGGGCCCCGCTCACGACCCAGTCGTTGGAGCCGATGCCGTCGCTGTGCTGGATGGGGTCGGCTGGCCCGAAGCCGGCCAGCTGGCCGATCTGGTCGGAGGCCTGCTCGAGCCCGAGGAGTGACGTGGGATCACCCGCCAGCGCCAGCACCCTGGGATCGAGGCCCACCGGCGAAGGGTCGATTGCCTGGCCGGGCACCACGACCGTCCCGCTGGCACCGGCGCCACCCACGCCCGGCGCCCCCGTGGGGGCGATCACTGGCCGGCCGGCCGGATAGGGCGGGCTGAGCTCGGTGACCGCCTTGGCGTCGACCTTCTTGGCCAGCAACAGGTCGAAGACCTCACTGGCGTAGTCGCCGCCCAGCTGCCATGCCTCGACCTTGACCCACGCCAGCGTGTCGACCGGCGTCCAGGGCGCCGGCTGGTAGCCGCTCAGGCCGCCGCCCGCACCCAGGAGGCCGCTGATGACGAAGGGCAGGCCCAAATCGTGATGCTGGCTCAGCCACGCATTCACGCCGCTGGCATAGGCCTTGAGGATCGCCTTCGTGGTCGCATCCGCCGCGTCGTAGTCGCGCTGTGCCGCCTGGCGCCAGCCCAGCGTGCGCACGAACTCGTCCGTCTGGAGCTCGCTCTTGCCGAACAGCTCGGAGAGGGTGCCGCTGCTGATGTGGCGCCACACCTCCATCTGCCACATCCGTTCCTGCGCGTGGACGTAGCCCTCGGCCGCGAACAGGTCGGCAGGCGTGCTGGCGTAGATCTGGGCGATGCCATCGGCGTCCCGCTTGACCGTCACGTCGGCCGAGAGTCCCGGCAGCGAGGCCGTCCCGTCACGCTGCGGCAGGCCCCGCGCCCCGACCCAGCCCACGAACGCGCCGGCCGCGACGACCAGGACGAGCACGACGAGCAGCAGCAGCCTGAGCAGGCGGGTCACCGCGGCAGCACCGTGCCCAGGCCCAGCTCACGGGCGCGTCGCGTGATCGCCGCGGCGAAGATGGCATCGGCCAGGCCCACGCCGAGGTGCGTCACGAGCACGCGGCCCGGTGGTCGGGGCGTCCCCGCCGCGAGCGCCTCACCGATCGTCGCTGCCGGCACCGGGTAGCCGGCGAACGGGCCGGTCGCCTGCACGGCCAGGAACTGGGCCCGCTCGTCGACCAGGAAGAGGTCGGCCTGGCTGGCCACCGCCGCCGAGCAGCACATGTCGTAGTCGATGGCCACGATGGTGGCGTGGCCCTGGAACGCGTCGGGGCCCATCGTCTGGCGCACGGGGCCGAACGAGATGCCGGTGATCACCACGTCGGCGTCCCCCACCGCCTCGCCGGCCGACCGGGCCACCGTCGCTCTGCCGATGCCGGGTGTCGTCGCTGCGGCCTCCACGACGGTGGCGGCCCGTTCCTCGTGACGGTCGTGGACCGCGACCGTCACCCCGGGCAGGACGGCCCCCAGGACCGGCAGGTGGCTGTGCGCCTGTACTCCGGCGCCCACGATGGCCGCCCGCAGCGGTCGGCCGGGCACCGCCGGACACCAGTGACGGAGGGCCACGCCGCTCACCGCTGCCGTCCGGTGCGCGGTGATCGGTGAGCCGTCCAGGATCGCGGTAGGGACGCCCGTGGCCGGGTCGTTGAGCACGATCGTCGCGTGGATCGCGGGCCTCCCGGCCGCGCGGTTGGCGGGGAAGCCGGTGACCCATTTGAGGCCCAGCAGGTCGGCACCGGCATCGTCCGCGCCGCCGCGCAGCCAGGCCGGCATGGCATGGGCGAAGCTGTTCGCCGGACGGGGGTGGACGCCGATCTTGGGCGGCAGCTCCGCGTCCGCGACGAGCGCCCGCATCGTCCGGTCCGCCAGCGCGAGGCGCACCTCCAGCGGCGGCATCGAGGCCTCCACCGCGGTAGCGTCCAGGTAGACCAGCGCCGGCAGCGGGCGGGGCGCATCCATGTCCGCATGCTACGTCGTCGCTACGATGGTTTGGTGACGTCGCCCGAGCAGGCGGTGAGCCTGGCCAACCTGAAGCTGGAACGCGACGCGATCGTGCTGTACGACGCCCTGGCGCGGATCGAGCGCGAGCCCCGCCGGGCGGAGGCGTTCCGGCTCATCGCCGGCAACGAGCGGCGGCACGCGGAGATCTGGGCCGGGCGCCTCCGGGAGGCTGGGGTGGCGGTGCCCCAGGCTGACCCGCGGCCCCGCCTGCGGATCCGCTTCATCCTGCTGGTGGCTCGCCTCTTCGGCACGCGCGCGGT
>DASPUH010000129.1:0-5950 GCA_035622975.1 Candidatus Sulfotelmatobacter sp. | reverse complement strand
CGAACCCGCGACCCCAACCTTGGCAAGGTTGTGCTCTACCAACTGAGCTATTCCCGCAGGTGGAGGCGAGGGGGATCGAACCCCTGACCTCGTGAATGCCATTCACGCGCTCTCCCAACTGAGCTACGCCCCCCGCCCCCGAACGGCCAGGGTCTTCCGTTCGGAGCCCCGAAAGCTATTTTGGTGCCCCGCCCCGGTCAACGAGAACTTCGGTCCGGGTGGTGGGTACAAGGCCGGATGAACAACAAGACGCCCCGGCGCCCGGTTCGGGCGCCCCGCTATATAAGGAATCAGATGGCTGAACAGCCTGCCGCCCGGAAGCGCCGTCGTCCGTCGAAGCCGCTCCTGCCCCTCGGGCCCGGGGAGGCGGACCGCGACATCCTCGACCAGTACCTGTACGAGGTGTCGGTCACGCCCCTCCTCAAGCCGCACGAGGAGATCGAGCTGGCCAAGAAGGTGCGCGCCGGGGACCACGACGCCATGCAGGAGCTGGTGCGCCGCAACCTGCGGTTCGTCATCTCCGTGGCCAAGAAGTACCAGAACCGGGGGCTCCCGCTCACCGACCTGATCGGCGAGGGCAACGTCGGCCTGATGACGGCCGCCCGGAAGTTCGACCCCGACCAGGGCGTGAAGTTCATCTCCTACGCGGTGTGGTGGATCCGGCAGGCGATCCTGGCCTCGCTGGCGCGCCAGGGCCGCACGGTGCGCGTGCCCCTGAACCGGACGGCCGACCTGTCGAAGATCGTCCGCACCGCGGAGGCGCTGCGCCAGTCGATGCGGCGCGAGCCGACGCCCGAGGAGGTCGCGGCCGCCACCGGCCTGTCGCTCGAGGTGGTGCAGTCGCTGGCGGCCCTCAACAGCGGCGAGGTGCGGCTCGACGCGCCGCTGGACCCCGACGGCGACCGCTCGCTGATCGAGCGGTTCGTCTCCGACGAGGGGCCGACGACCGAGGACCGCGCCATGGACCGGTTCCTCGCCCAGGAGATCGAGAGCGCGCTGGCCACGCTGCCGCCGCGCGACGCGAAGGTCCTGCGCCTCTACTTCGGCCTCGACGGCGGCCGCGAGCACACGCTCGAGGAGATCGGCGGCATGCTCGGCGTCACGCGCGAGCGCATCCGCCAGCTCCGGGACCGCGCGCTGAAGCGGCTGCGCGAGGGCACGGTGGGGAAGGCGCTGGCCAGCTTCGCGGCCTGACGGCGTCGGGTCCTGGCGGCGGCCGGGGGGAGCCTCCTCCCGGCCGCCGCTCGTTTCCGGTATCACATTCTTGTCCCCCGCTCCCGTCCGCTCTATCTTGCCCGCGTGTTCGCCTCCCTGGGCCGCCACGTGGTCGGGGTCGTCGAGGCGTACGGCCGGCTCGGCCGGTTCATCGGCGACACCATCCGCGCGCTGTCGGACGTCCGCACCTGGGGGTCGCAGACCCTGCAGCAGATGCGACGGCTGGGGGTGGACTCCCTGCCGATCACCCTGTTCATCGCCGCGTTCACGGGCATCGTCCTCGCCCTGCTGGCCTCCTACGCCATGACGAACTACGTGCCGCCGTACCTGGTCGGCACGCTGGTGGGCAAGACGATGATCCTAGAGCTGGGCCCGGTCCTGACGGGCCTCGCCCTGGCGGGGCGCGTCGGCGCCAACATCGCCGCCGAGCTGGGCACGATGCAGGTGACGGAGCAGGTGGACGCGCTGGAAACCCTGGCCTACAACCCGTACGCCTACCTGGTGATCCCGCGCGTGCTGGCGGGGACCGCGATGTTCCCCGTGGTGGTGGCGTTCGCGATGGCCACGGGGCTCCTGACCGGCTGGATCGCGGCCACCACGCTGCTGCCCGTGACGACCGCGGAGTTCGTGCGCGGGCTGCAGCTGTTCTTCGTCCCGTTCGACGTCCAGTACGGGCTCGTCAAGTCGGCGTCGTTCGGGATGGTCATCACGCTGATCGGCTGCTTCCTCGGGCTCACGACGCGGGGCGGCGCCGAGGGCGTGGGGCGGGCGACGACGCGCACGGTGGTCTACAGCGCGGAGATGATCCTGGTGCTGGACGCGTACTGGGCGGTGACCCTGCTCCGCACCCACGTGATGTCGTGATCGAGTTCCGCGACCTCCACAAGGCGTTCGGCACGAACCGGGTGCTGGAAGGGTTCTCGCTGACGGTGCACGACGGCGAGACGATGGTCGTCATCGGCTACTCCGGCACCGGCAAGAGCGTCGCCGTCAAGCACGTGGTGGGCTTGCTCGAGCCGGACGCGGGCGAGGTCGTCGTGGACGGGCAGGTGGTGGCGAACCTGCGCCGCCGCGAGCTGACCGAGCTCCGGGCCACCATCGGCTTCGTGTTCCAGTTCGCCGCGCTGTTCGACTCGCTGACCATCTTCGAGAACGTCGCGCTGGGCCTGAGGCGGCGGCGCACGATGAGCGAGGCGGAGATCGCGGCCCGGGTCGCCGAGTCGTTGCGGCTGGTGGACCTCGTCGGGACCGAGGGCCACATGCCCGCCGAGCTGTCGGGCGGGATGCGCAAGCGGGTGGGCCTGGCGCGCGCCATCGCCCTCCGGCCCAAGTACCTCCTCTACGACGAGCCGACCACGGGCCTGGATCCCGTCACCTCGGCGGTGATCGACCGGCTCATCGTGCGGACCCGCGAGGCGCTGGGGGTCACCAGCATCGTGATCACCCACGACATGCGCACCGCCTACACGGTCGGTGACCGCATCGCTATGCTGTACCAGGGCCGCATCCGGCAGGTCGGCACCGTGGACGAGATCCGGGCGACCGCCGATCCGGTGGTGCGGCAGTTCATCGAGGGCCGGCCCGACGGGCGGGCGGCCGAGCGCGCGAGCCTCGCGACGGCGTCCAGCCGTCTCGCGCAGGAGGACGAAGGATGAAGCGCGTCAGCGAAGCCCTGGTGGGGGCGTCGGTGCTGATGGCCATCCTGCTCGTGGTGGCGGGGACCATCTGGCTCAGTCAGGCCCGGTTCGGCGGCAACGACTTCACCCGCGACGTGCGGGTGCGGTCGATCGGCGGCCTGCTGCCGGGCGACCCCGTGCTGCTGCGCGGGGTGCGCATCGGCCGGGTGGACCAGATCGCGCTGTCGCGGAGCGACTGGGTCACGGTGTCGCTGCGGCTCAACGGCTCGACGGTGCTGCCGAAGAACCCGGTGGCCCTGTTCGCGTCCACGACGCTGTTCGGCGACTGGGGCGTGCAGGTCATCTCGCGCGACAACCTCCCCGACGACCCCGAGATCCGGAAGGCGATCGCCGAGGCCACGCCGGCCCGCGGCAACGTGATGCCGGGCGCGGCGCTGCCCGACGTTGGCCAGCTCACGGCGCAGGCCGGCCGCATCGCCGGCGACATCGCCGTGATCTCCGAGCGCGTGAGCTCGGCGTTCGATTCGTCGTCCTCGGTGCGGCTCAAGAACGCCTTCGCCGACCTGGCACGCCTGTCCAGCGTGCTGCGCACGATCGCGCAAGGGCAGGAATCCACGCTCACGCGGATCGGCGGCAGCCTCGACACCGGGACCACGCTGCTGGCGGCGACCGCCCGGTCGATCGCCCGCACCGCCTCGCGCGTGGATTCGGCCACCTCGCGCGACCAGCTGCAGCGGATCCTCGGCCACACCGACACGGTCACCGCGAACCTCTCCGACGTCGCGTCCAACCTCCGCACCCTGGCCCGGTCGGCCGCCGGGCAGCAGCAGGCGTTCGAGCGCATCGTGGCGCGGACCGACTCGATGCTGCAGCGCATCCAGGCGGGGGAGGGCACGCTGGGCCGCCTCAGCCGGGACACCACGCTGTACAGCGAGGCGCTCGGGACGGTGCGGACCCTGCGCGAGCTGCTGGCGGACATCCAGAGGAACCCGCGCCGCTACTTCTCGTTCTCGGTGTTCTAGTGGCGGAACGGCCGGTGCCGATCGAGGAGACCTCGGCCGGGGGCGTGGTGTTCCGGCGCCGCAACGGCGACCGCCCCGCGTTCCTCCTGATCCGGGACTCGTACCGCAACTGGGGGCTGCCCAAGGGCCACCTCGAGGCCGGCGAGGCGGCCGCCGAGGCCGCGCTGCGCGAGGTGGCCGAGGAGACCGGGCTCTCGGACCTGGTGCTGCACGGGCCGATCCAGGAGATCGACTGGTTCTTCCGGTTCCGCCGCCGCTTGATCCACAAGACGTGCGTGTTCTTCCTGATGGAGAGCGCCGCGGGCGAGGCGTGCCCGCAGCGGGACGAGGGGATCACCGCCTGCCGCTGGCTGCCCTTCGACGCCGCCGTCAAGGCGGTCTCCTACGCCAATGCGCGGGAAGTCTTGAACCGAGCCGGAGAGCTGGTCGCCGCCCGCTGGGAAGCGTGAGCCGGGTCGGCGCATCCTCGTGAGCCAGCCCGCGATCATCACCTTGCTCAAGGGCCCCGCGGCCCGCACGGCCTTCCGGCGCGCGATGCCGCGGGGCCGCACGCGCGTGGCGTCCTGCCGCTCAGCGGCCGCGGTCGAGCGCCTGCTCGCGGCGACGCTGGTGGACGCGATCGTCGTCGATGCGCGGGTGCCGGGGGCGCTCGCCGTGCTCGCCGCCTGCCGGGTGGCCTACCCGGGCGTCCCCCGCTTCGCCTACTCGGCGTTCCGGCCGGACGAGGCGGACCTCCTGGTCTCGTGCATCCGCGGCGCGGCCGCCCGTCCCATCTTCGAGGGCGTGGAGGACGCGGTGCTGGCCGACCTGATCCTCCCCGGCACGGCGAGCGCCGTGCGCCTGGCCACGCTGGCCGGGGCGCCGCGGCTGCTGCGCCTCCTCGACCCGCTGCAGGAGCAGGCGTGGCGGGTGGTGATGCGGCGCGTGGGCGGCCGGCTCCGCACCTCCGACATCGCCGCCGAGCTCGGCGTCTCGCGCGAGCACCTGTCGCGCCAGTTCGGCGCGGGCGGCGCCCCGAACCTCAAGCGGGTCATCGACCTCGCGCGGGCGGCCACCGCCGCCGACCTGCTGGCCAACCCCGGCTATTCGGTCCGCGCGGTCGCGCGCATCCTGGGCTTCGCCTCGGCGAGCCACCTCTCGGGGGCGGCCCGGCGGGTCGCGGGCGTGACCGCGCGCGGCCTCAGCGCGCTCGGACCGGCCGGCGTGCTCGGCTCGTTCCTGCGCGGCCGGACCCGGAGCCGGAGCTGGGGGACGGGCCGGTGAGCCGTCCGTTGCCGGGTCCCGCTTCTCGCGGGTAGTTTTCAGGACTATAGTCGAAGCGATTCCACCCTTCACACAGCGTCTCATGGCCAACGAATCGGTGCTCCGCCCCGGCGAACTGAAGGACGTCCTCCTCAAGGAGATCGAGGCCGCCGACCTCGCCGCCGCCGGTCTCGAGGAGGTCGGCACGGTCCTCGAGGTGAAGGACGGCGTGGCTCGCGTCTACGGCCTCACCGCGGCCATGGCCGGCGAGATGCTCGAGTTCCGGGCGTCCGCCACCGACGAGACCATCAGCGGCCTCGCGCTGAACCTCGAGGAAGACAACATCGGGGCCGTGATCCTGGGGAACTACCTCGATCTCCGCGAAGGGGACGAGGTCCGCCGCACGGGCCGCGTGTTCGAGGTGCCGGTCGGGGACGGCATGGTGGGCCGGGTGGTGGATCCGCTCGGCCGGCCGCTCGACGGCCGCGGCCCGATCGCCGCGCAGGGCGCGCGCCACGTCGAGATGGTGGCGCCGGGCATCGTGGTGCGCCAGCCGGTGAAGGAGCCGCTCCAGACGGGGATCAAGGCCGTGGACTCGATGATCCCCATCGGCCGGGGCCAGCGGGAGCTGATCATCGGGGACCGCGGCACCGGCAAGACGGCCATCGCCATCGACACGATCATCAACCAGAAGGGCGGCGACGTGATCTGCGTGTACGTCGCCATCGGTCAGAAGCAGTCCACCGTCGCCTCCGTGGTCGAGCGGCTCAAGAAGAGCGGGGCGATGGACTACACCATCGTCGTGATGGCGGCGGCGTCCGATCCGGCTCCGAT
>DASPUH010000128.1:0-6835 GCA_035622975.1 Candidatus Sulfotelmatobacter sp. | reverse complement strand
TCGCGCCCCAGGTTGCCGGCGATGGGGGCCGAGACGGCCGTCGGGATGTGGCCGGCGGCCGGATCGACCGGCTCCACCTCGCCGCGATACCGCTCGGCGGCTCGCCCGTCCAGCAGCAGCACGGACGGCAGCCGCGCGCCGAGGTCGCGCCGCTCGATCGTCCGCGGCCACTCGGCGCGCGTGGTCAGGGTCGTCGGCGGGTAGGCCGCGACCTGGGACGACACCGGGAGTCCGGCGGCCAGCCAGGCCGGCCAGCCGCCATCGAGCACGGCGACCTCGCGATGGCCGAGCGCGTCCAGCATCCACCACAGCCGGGCGGCGACCCCGCCGCCGGCGTCGTCGTACACCACGACGACGCTGTCGTCGCCGATGCCGGCCGAGCCCATCCGAGCCGCGAACTCGGCCGGCGTGGGCAGCGGATGCCGCCCGAGCCCGCCGATGTGCCCGGGCCCGGGCGGCGCGCTCAGGTCGGTATCCAGGTCCAGGAAGATCGCCCCGGGGATGTGGCCGGCGTCGTAGGCGGCGCGGCCGTCCCCGAACCGCATGAGGTACCACCGCGTGTCGACGATCCGGAGCCGTACGTCGTGCTCCGGATCGTCCAGGCGGCGGGCGAGGTCGCCGGCGGAGATCAGGCTCACCGGCCGAGTATGGCCGATGGTTGAGCCCCGCCGAAGGCGACCCCGCGACGCCTTACGCCACCGCGCGGCTGAAGGCGAGCCGCCCGACCCACAGGGCCAGCACGCCGAGGACCGCGAACAGGCCCAGGCCGAACGCGACCGTCTGGGGGTCGCCGCTGGTCGTGAAGACGGCCCGCAGCGCGTTGACGACGTGGAGCAGGGGATCGAATTGGGCGATGGTGCGCAGCCAATCGGGGGCCAGCGACATCGGCAGCAGCACGCCGGACAGCAGGAGCAGCGGCAGCGCCACGCCGTTGACGAACGGCGCGAACGCATCCTCGCTCCGCATCTTGAGGGCCACGGCGTACGAGACCGGTGACAGGGTCACGCCGACCAGCAACAGCCCGGCGATCGCCACGCAGACGTCGGCCGCGTCCAGGGTGAGGCCGAAGGGGAGGGCCACGATCATCAGCAGCAGCCCCTGCGAGACCAGCACGGTCGCGTCGCGGAGGGCCATGCCGAGCAGCATCGCCGTGCGATCCATGGGCGTCACGCGGAACCGTTCGATGACCCCGTAGCGCAGCTGCGCGATGAGGCCGAAGCCCACGAACCCGCCGCTGAACACGGCGATCTGGAGCAGCAGCCCCGGCACGAACACGTTCCACGAGCCGCCACCAGGGAACCCGGGCGCCGAAGCCACGGCATGGAGCAGGGGACCGAAGCAGACCAGGTAGAGGATGGGCTGCAGCAGGCCGAAGATGAGCCAGACGGGGTTGCGCAGGACCTGCAGCAGCGACCGCTGGTAGATCAGCCAGGTGTCTCGAGCGAGTTTCATCATGGGGTCCTTTCGTGTCGTCGGTGGGTGTCGCAGCGTCGCTCAGGCGGCGGCTTCGTCACGCAGCGTGCGGCCGGTCTTGCGCAGGAAGACGTCGTCCAGGCTCGCCTGCGCAAGGGCGACGGTGGTGGGGGCCAGGCCGGCGCCGTCGAGGAGCCGCAGAAGGGCCGGCAGCGCCGTCTCACCGCGGTCCACGTACAGCCGCACGAAGCCGTCGTCCACGACCACTTCGCGGACGTACGACTGTGCCCCGGCCAGCGCCTGGACGGCTGCCGAGCGAGCGCCGCCCACGCCCAGCGTCACCACCTCACCGGCGACGTCACGCTTCAGCTCGACCGGCGTGCCCTCGGCCACGATCAGGCCGTGGTCGATGATGGCCAGGCGGTCGCACAGGATGTCGGCCTCCTCCAGGTAGTGGGTCGTCATGAAGACGGTCATGCCCTCGGCGCTGAGCTTGCGGATCTCGTCCCACAGGTTGGCGCGGGCCTGGGGGTCCAGACCCGTGGTGGGCTCGTCCAGGAAGAGCAGGCTGGGCCGGTGGACCAGGCCAAGACCCAGGTCCAGGCGGCGGCGCATGCCGCCCGAGTAGGTGCCGGTCTTGCGATCGGCCGCCGCGTCCAGGTCCAGCGACTGCAGGACTTCGAGGGCCCGGGCCTGCGCGTCGCGCTTGCTCATGCCGTACAGCCGGCCCTGGATGATCAGCTCGTCGCGGCCCGTGACGCTGGGGTCCGTACCGCCTCCCTGGGCGACGTAGCCGATGCGCTCGCGCACGCGCTGCGGCTCACGCACCAGGTCCACCCCAGCCACGCGGGCCTCGCCGCTCGTCGGGGGAAGCAGGGTTGCGAGCATCCGCAGCGTCGTCGTCTTGCCGGCGCCGTTGGGCCCCAGGAAGCCGAAGATCTGGCCCCGCTCGACGCGCAGGTCCACCCCGCGCACGGCCTCCACCGCCGTCTTGCCGCTGCCGAACGTCCGCCGCAGCTGGTGGGTCTCGATGATCGGCCCGGGGAACTCGATGGGTTGGCTCATGGTCCTGTCCCGCTCCTTCGCCTGTGGTACGGTTGCGCTTGGCCGTTGGTTGGTGCATTATCTGCGCAGTGCAGATAATCACCGGAACAGGAGCTGCTGTCAACCATGGATCGCGACAAGACCGTCGAAGCCGTCGTCACGGCCCTGCGGAAGGTGAACTGGCAGGGCTCGATCCTGGGCCAGACGGTGGCCATCCGCCTTGGCCTGAGCGAATCGGACATCGAGGCGCTGGAGCTGCTGGTGGACACCGGATCCGAGACCGCCGGGCGGCTGGCTGAGGTGATGGGCCTGACCACCGGGGCGGTGACGCGGATGATCGACCGGCTGGAACAGGCTGGCTACGTGCGCCGCACGACCGACCCGGCCGATCGCCGGCGGGTGGTGGTGCAGCCGGTGACCGAGCGGCTGGGGGAGATCGAGCCCCTGCTCGAGGGCGTGGGTGCCATCACCGCGCGCGAGCTGGAGCGGTACACGCCCGAGCAGCGGGAGCTCATCAGCGGCTTCCTGCAACGGGTCACCGCTGCGACACAGACCGAAACGGCCCGCTTGCGTGAGGGTGAACCTGCGACAGCGGCCACCACGATGGCGGACGCGGGTGCGGGCGCCGCTCCGACCTCGAGCGTGGCCCAGGACCTCCGCGGCGAGCATTCCGCCCCCCTGGCCGGCTTGACGGGCGGGCGCCTCCTGATCCGTGGAGGCGCGCCCGATCTGACGCTCCGTGCCGCACGCGGCGTGCGGACGGACGCCGGCGTCCCCGCCCTGTACCGCGCCCGCTTCGAAGGGGCGGTGCCGGTCGTCCGCGTGCGCAATGGCCAGGTCATCGTCCACTACCGGGGCTTCTTCGCCTGGCGCGGCCGCCGGGCAGCCATGACGCTCAACGCCGACGTGCCATGGGACCTGGAGATCCAGGGCGGCGCCTCCCGCCTGACCGGTGAGCTGTCGGCGCTGCCGCTGGGCTCGCTGGTCGTGTCGGGCGGCGCCTCACGGCTGGATCTGACGCTCGCCGCGCCACGCGGCCTGGTGCCCGTCCGCCTGGTCGGCGGTGCGAGCGACCTGCGCCTCAGGCGCCCGGCTGCATCCGCCGTTCGCCTCCACATGCTCGGTGGCATGGGCAGGGTCGAGATGGACGGGCGGCACTACAAGTCGTTCGGCGGCGAAGCGTTCGTGGAGTCGGCGGGTGCCGCCGCGGCGGCCGATGCCTACGTCATCGAGGTCGTCGGCGGCATCGGGCGGGTGGTGATCGGAGGATCTTGACCGGCCTCGCGCTGAGGCCTGACGCAAAGCCGCCAAGCCCCGCTCCAGCGCGATGCAGTCGGTGGCATCGGCGGCGGCGGGAGTGCGCCAGCCTCGCGCCAGTGACCCTCGCGCCAGTCACCCTCGGGCCGATCACCCTTGCGTCGCGGTGGCGCTGATGCCCTCGACCGCATCGGACTGGCAGGGGCAGGTGCTGCGGGCCACGCGGCTGACCGGCCGGTCGCGGACCAGCCCGGACCGGCGATAATCACCGCCCATGCGCGTGACCTTCCTGGGCCAGGCCGGCCTCTACATCCAGACGGCGCCCGGCCCGACCATCCTGTGCGACCCCTGGTTCAACCCGGCGTTCTTCGCCTCGTGGTTCCCCTTCCCGCGGAACGACGGGATCGACCCGCAGGCGATCGGCCATCCCACCTACCTGTACGTGTCGCACCTCCATCACGACCACTACGACCCCGAATGGCTGGCGGCGCACTGCGACAAGGATGCGACCGTCATCCTGCCGGCCTACCCGCTCGACACGCTGCGCAAGGAGCTGGAGGCGCTGGGGTTCCACCGCTTCATGGAAACGGAGAACGGCCGTCCGATCCACACGGATGACGGCCTGACGCTCCAGGTGGAGGCCCTCGTCGCGCCCACGGATGGGCCGATCGGCGACTCGGCCCTGATCGTCGATGACGGCGAGAACCGCCTGCTCAACATGAACGACTCGCGGCCGCCGGACCCGGACCACCTGTTGGCCCTGGGTCCCATCGACATCCTCTTCCTGCAGTTCTCGGGCGCGATCTGGTACCCCATGGTGTACGACCTGCCGCCGAGGGCGAAGGTAGCCCTGGCCCACAAGAAGCGGATCGCCCAGCTGGCCCGGGCCTACCGCTACATCGAGCTGATGGATCCGCGGGTGACGATCCCCTCGGCCGGGCCGCCGTGCTTCCTCGACGACGACCTGTTCGAGTTCAACGACCTGCACGACGACCCCGACAACATCTTCCCCACCCAGCCGGTCTTCCTGGATCACATCGCGCAGCAGGGTCGATTCGACGCCCGGCTGATGATCCCGGGGAGCGTCGGCACGCTGACGACGCGTGACTTCACGGTCACCCATCCCGTGCCCGACGCCGAGGTCGCGGCGATCTTCAGCGAGCGGGAGCCGTACCTGCGCCGCTACCAGGCTGACTGGCGGCCGCGGCTGGCCGCGGAGCATGCCTCCTGGGCCGGCCCGCGCGTGGACCTCGTCGCCGAGATCAAGGCGTGGTTCGAACCGCTCCTGGCGGAGGCGGACCTCATCGCCGCGGGGATCGACGACGCGGTGGTCCTGGACGTCGGTGACGGGCGCATCCGGATCGACTTCCGCACCCGGACCGTCAGCGCGCAGGCGCCCGGTGTCTTCGACTTCGGGTACCGCTTCACGGTCGACCGGCAGCTGCTGGAGACGTGCGTGCGCCGCCACGAACCGGACTGGGTCAACCTGCTGTTCCTGTCGATGCGCTTCCGGGCCTGGCGACGTGGCGCGTACAACGACTTCGTGTACACCTGGTTCAAGGCCCTCACGGAGGAGCGGCTGCAGTACGCCGAGGGCTACTACATCGAGCAGGGGCCTGAGGCCGGCACGATCCAGATGTGCGGCTACGACGTGCAGAAGCGCTGCCCTCACATGAAGGCCGACCTGAGCCGCTTCGGGGTCTGCGAGGACGGCATCCTGACCTGCCACCAGCACGGCTGGCAATGGGAGCTGGCCACCGGGCGCTGCCTGACCTCGGCTGGCCATGAGCTGACCACGACGCCCATCGCGGATCGTGACGCCGCGCCGGTCGGCGAGGGGACCGGCAGGTAGGAGGAGCCGATGCGATTCCGCGCCACGATCGTGCAGACCGGCCGGAACACGGCCGGCATCGAGGTCCCGCCGGCCGTGTTGGAAGGCCTGGGGGCGGGGAAGCGGCCGCCGGTGACCGTCACGCTCAACGGCTTGACGTATCGCACCAGCGTCGCGGTCATGGGCGGGGCCTATTGGGTCGGCCTGAGCGGCGAGCGCCGGGCCGCCGCGGGTGTGGCCGGCGGTGACGTGATGGACGTCGACATCGAGCTCGACACGGCACCTCGCGAGACCGACGTCCCGGCCGACTTCGCGGCCGCGCTGGATGCCGAACCGGTCGCTCGGGCCGAGTTCGACCGGCTGTCCTACAGCAACAAGTCGTGGCATACGCTCCAGATCGAGGGGGCGAAGTCGGCCGACACGCGGGCGCGCCGCATCGCCAAGTCGGTGGCCATCCTCAAAGACGGCCGGCCGCGCTAGGGGAGGGACGTCGCATGCGGCACACCCGGGCGGGGGTCACGGAGCGCACGATCAGCGAGTTCGAGCTCCTGGACGCGCTGCTGGCCGGCCTCACCTGGGCCGACTGGGCGCGACCGCTGGCCCGGTCGGAGACGGATGACCCATGGACGGTCAAGGACGCCGTGGCCCATATCGTCCACTGGAGGGCGGACACGGCCCGCCGCGCCCGGCATGGCCCGCGGCCGGTGGAGGAGCGCGGCCTGGACACCGCCGCGGGCAATCACCTGGTCTACCTGCGCTGGCGGGATCGCTCGCCGCAAGCGGTGCTGGACTGGCACCGCGCCGTGCAGGCGGACGTGCTGGAAGCCCTGCGTGCTGCGCCGGACGCCTGGTTCTCCGGCCGCGAGCACGCCGCGGAGTGGCCGTACGACCTGGTCGGCCACTCCACCTCACACCGGCTGCGCGATATCGGCCGGACGCTGCGCGGCTGACCCGCGGGCTCTCAGGGCTGGCGGTCGAGCTCGTCGCGCAGCGCGCCAAGGACCTCCAGCTCGATCAGATCCTTCGGCCGCCCGGCCGCCAGCTTCATGCGCATGAGGTCGTCGATCGAGGCGACCTGGACCCGCATCCCGTCGAGATCGATCGTGGCGGCCGTTCGCGAGAGGTCGTGGTAGCCCGCGGTGCCCGCCGGCGTGGCGATGATGTCCAGGTCCCCGGCGTCGGTCGAGAAGGTGAAGGCGTCGCCCGCCGCCAGCGCCCGCGCATCGAGCCGGAAGGGCACCGCGTCGGTGACTCCGCGCAGTCGGGCCCCGAGACCCCGAAGGACCCTGG
>DASPUH010000127.1:0-47923 GCA_035622975.1 Candidatus Sulfotelmatobacter sp. | reverse complement strand
GGC
Source organism: Candidatus Sulfotelmatobacter sp. (assembly GCA_035622975.1). Classification (GTDB taxonomy): domain Bacteria; phylum Chloroflexota; class Limnocylindria; order Limnocylindrales; family CSP1-4; genus DASPUH01. The sequence continues at coordinate 47,920 of DASPUH010000127.1, read as the reverse complement.
GGCCGCTACCTCCACCACAACTACGTGGTCGCCCTGCTCAACGACCTGTTCGGCATCCAGAGCCGGGGTGGCTGCTCGTGCGCCGGGCCGTACGGCCACCGGCTGCTCGGCATCGACCTCGAGCGCAGCCACGAGTTCGAGCGCGAGATCGCCGCCGGCTGCGAGGGCATCAAGCCCGGCTGGGTGCGGGTGAACTTCAACTACTTCATCTCGGAGGCCGTCTTCGACTACATCCTGGAGGCGGTCGAACTGGTGGCCACGGACGGCTGGCGGGTCCTGCCGCAGTATCGGTTCGACGCCGCGGCCGGCCTCTGGCGCCACGGCGGCGGCGCCATCGAACCGCCCCTGAGCCTCCATGACGTGCGCTACGAGGACGGCCGGATGACGTACCGGGCACACCGCCATCGCGAGCCGGAGTCGCACCTCGCCGCGTACCTCGCCGATGGTCGGCGCATCCTCGCCGCCGCAACGGCGTCGCCAGCCGACCGCCAGGCGAGCGAGGGTGCGGCGCTGGACGCCGACGCCGAGTCGCTGCGCTGGTTCCCCCTGCCCCACGAGGTGGTGGCCCGCCTCGGCTGACCACCCCGGCCCCATCGGGCCGGCGTATCCTCGGCCGATGGGGATGCCGATCGCACGGGCCGCCGTCGAGGCCCGGCCACGCGCCGCGCACCCCTCGGCGGCCCACCGGCGCGGCGAGGAGCGGCAGGCGCTCGCCGCGATGCGCCGGCTGGCGGCCGAGATGGACCTGGAGACAGGCGACCTGCTGGGCGCGACCGTCCTCCACGAGGTGACCCATCGCGTCCTCGCCCGCCAGGGCACGGGTGCGGCACACCCGTTCGAGGCGGCCCGGCGGCGCCTCGCCCGCACCACCGGCGCGCCCGACGTGGCCGCCACGCTGCGGGCGTTCCGCCCCGCCTTCCCCACGGCCTCTCCTCTGCCCGATCCGGCCGTTGAAGGAGGCGCCGCGAGCGCCCCGACGGCGGCGGGACGCGGCCTGGAGGAACTGGTCCTGCTCCGCCTGAGCGCCACCAACCCGGCCCTGCAGGGCGTGCGCCGGCTCTTCGATGACGGCGAACTGGCCGCCTCGACCGACTACCTGCGCATCCTGGAAGCACTGGACGCGTCGACCGCAGCGCCGGCCGGTGGAGCAGGCGGCCGCGCGGCCGGGGCCGGGCCCGCCGCCCCCGGGCTGCTGCGCCTGCTGCGGGGGCCGATCGCCGCGTCACCCGATTCGCTCGCCGGGCAGTTGCTGTGGGTCCGCCGGCACTGGGCATCCGAGCTGACCCCCGAGGCCCGTCGCCGTCTCACACTGGCCCTGGACCTGCTGGCCGAGGAGGCGCATGCGCGCAGCCTCCGCGAGCGCGAGGCACACCTCGGTGGCGCGGACCACGAGGCGCCGGACCTGGGCGCGGCCGATGAGCCGGAGCGGTTCTCCCCTGACGCCCCGTGGATGCCACGCGTGGTCCTCCTGGCCAAGAACGCCTACGTCTGGCTGGAGCAGCTCTCGCAGGCCCACGGCCGGGCCATCACCACGCTGGACCAGGTGCCCGATGAGGTGCTGGGCACACTGGCCGCACAGGGCATCAACGGCCTGTGGCTGATCGGCCTGTGGGAGCGCAGCCGCGCGTCACGCGAGATCAAGCGACGCATGGGCAACCCGGACGCCGCTGCCTCCGCCTACGCCATCGACCGCTACGCCATCGCGGCCGACCTCGGCGGTGATGCGGCGCTGGACGTGCTGCGTCAGCGGGCCGAGCGCCATGGCCTCCGTCTCGCCAGCGACATGGTGCCCAACCACATGGGCCTTGACAGCACCTGGGTGCTGCAGCATCCGGAACGGTTCATCGGCCTTGACGAGCCGCCGTTCCCTGGCTACCGCTTCACCGGGCCCGATCTGTCACCGGACCCCGCGGTGGTCATCCAGCTGGAGGATGGCTACTGGGATCACACCGACGCGGCCGTCGTCTTCCGTCGCCTGGACCGATCAACGGACGAGGCCCGCTATGTCTACCACGGCAACGACGGCACGGCCACGCCGTGGAACGACACGGCCCAGCTGGACTACCTCCAGGCGGAGGTGCGCGAGGCCGTCATCGGGCTGATCCTGGATGTCGCCCGGCGCTTCCCCATCATCCGCTTCGACGCGGCCATGACCCTCGCCCGCCGCCACATCCAGCGTCTCTGGTATCCCCCACCGGGCCATGGCGGGGCGATCCCCTCGCGGGCCGAGTACGGCCGCCTCAGCGCGGCCACCTTCCGCCGCCGCATGCCCCACGAGTTCTGGCGCGAGGTGGTCGACCGGGTGGCGGCCGAGGCGCCCGATACGCTGCTGCTGGCCGAGGCCTTCTGGCTCATGGAGGGCTACTTCGTCCGGACGCTGGGGATGCACCGCGTCTACAACAGCGCGTTCATGCACATGCTGCGCGATGAGGAGAACGACAAGTACCGCGCCATCCTGCGCGAGACGGTGGCGTTCGACCCGCGAGTGCTGGAGCGATACGTCAACTTCATGAGCAACCCCGACGAGCGGACGGTGGCGGACCAGTTCGGGACGGGTGGCAAGTACGCCGGGGTGGCCACGCTGCTGGCCACCCTGCCCGGCCTGCCGCTGCTGGCGCACGGCCAGCTGGAGGGCTACCACGAGCGCTATGGCATGGAATTCCGGCGGCCGCAGCTGGATGAGCGACCCGACCCCGGTCTCGCCGCGCTCCATGAGGCCCGGCTCTTCCCGCTCCTGCGGCGCCGGGCGCAGTTCGCACCGGCGGCCACGTTCCGCCTCTTCGACGCGATGGCGGGGGACGGTCGCCTGCTGGGTGACGTGTACGCCTACACCAACCGGGCGGACGGGGCGCGTTCGCTCGTGCTGTTCCACAACCGCTGGGGCGACGCCCACGGCACGATCGCCCGGAGCGTGCCGTTCGCGGCCGGTGAGGGCCGCGGCCTCCGCACCGAGCATCTCGCCGAGGCGCTGGCGCTGGATACGGATGCCGACGCCTGGTACGCGGCGCGCGACCTCGTGGCCGATCGCGAGCACCTCCTCCACGGTCCGGCCCTGGCGCGCGACGGGTACACCGTGCGGCTCGGCGCGTTCGACTGCCGGGTGCTGCTCGACTGGCGCAGGCTGCCGGCCGGCCAGCCATGGGCCGACCTCGCGGCACAGATCGAGCCCGCCGGCGTAGCCGACGTCGAGGCGGCCCTGGCCGCCCGTGGACAGGCGACCGGGCGTTCGGCCGAAGCGCCACAGGTGGGACCAGACGACGCGTCCACGCCGGCCCCCGCTGCCGAAACGGCCTCCGGCCGGGGTATCATCGAGCGGTCATGACCGCCCCGACGCTCAGCCGACCGTCCGCGCCGCCGGCCGAGTCCCCAAGCGCGCCCGCCGACCCGGAGCGCGACCTCGGGCCGTGGATCGCCTTCATCCGGGCCCACGCCGCGCTCACGCGGCTGCTCGAGGCCGAACTGCAGGACGCCGCGGGCGTCTCCCTGGCCGACTACGAGGCGCTCCTCCAGCTGTCGCTGGCAGGCGGGCGGCTGCGCATGAACGAGCTGGCGGACCGCCTCCTGCTGACCCGCAGCGGCGCAAGCCGGCTGGTGGACCGCATGGCCGACGACGGCTACGTGGCGCGCCACAAGTGCGCCACGGACGCGCGCGGCGCGTTCGCCGTCCTGACCCCGGCCGGGCTCGAGCACCTGGAGCGGGCCCGCCCGACGGCCCACGAGGCCATCTCCGAGCACTTCCTGATGGTGCTGCCGGCACGGGACCGGGCGGCCTTCCTGCGTTCGCTGGAGACGATCCTGGCGCGGCTCGACGTGGCCGTGGCGCCAGCCGACAGCGCGGCCTGCTAGCCGCGTCCTATTCCGCGGCGGCAGCCGCCGCCGCATAGCGGGCATCGGTCCGCCGCAAGGTATCGGGGTTGGTGCCGCGTGCCCGGGCCAGGCGCTCGGCCAGCCACTGCAGGGGCACCGCCGACCCGATGAGGGCGGCCGCGGGGGCCACGAGCCCGGGCGCGTCTGCCACCCGGAGCCGCCCGACCGGCAACAGCTCGGCCGGCCAGGCCGCTTCCATCTCCGCGGCCAGGATCCCGCCCGCGGGCAGGCCCAGGATCTGCGCCGCCTCCAGCAGACCGCGGGCGCGGCTGGCACGCGCCTCGCGAGCCACTCGGTCGGTCAGGATGAGCACGAGCCCCGTGGCGGCGCCGGTGGCGGGGAGATGGCCGTGCAGCATCGTCTCCAGGTCCCGCGCGACCGCGGGGAGGTAGCTCGCCTCCTCCACCTTGAGGGCGAGCTCCCGGGCGGCCGGGCGGTCCGACCCCGACGCCACGACGAGCAGCCGATCGACCGCCGCCAGCCCGCCCGCCATCGACTCGGCCGGGGCGGCATGGGCGACCCCGGCCGCCAGCAAGGTCCGGACCGCGGCGACGTCGATCGTCCCGCCACTGGCGAGGGCGCCGACCGCCGTCGCGGCCAGGATGGGTGAGAGGTAGCCCACCGTGTGGCACCACGACTGGTCGGCTTCATCGGTCGCCACCACGAGATCGGCCAGGGCGGCACCGGGCGAGCGGTCGCTGACCGTGATGAGCGCCGTGCGGATGCCAGCCCCGCGGGCGGCCGCCAGGGCCTCGTTCGTGGCCCACGTCCCCCCTTCGTGGCTGATGCCCACCAGCAGACCCGCGTCCTGCGGCGCCAGCGCCGCCTCCATGGCCTGCCGGGCGACGACGCGGCCCCCGCTGAACGAGCGGGCGGCCTCCGCCAGGATGAGCGCGGCGGCCATGGCGCCGTGCTCGCTCGTGCCGCAACCCACGACCACCACGTCCCGACCGGCGACGATCGTGGCACGGACCGCCTGGGCCAGGCGATCGGCCGCGCTGCCCGTCACCAGCAGGCGGAGCAGGAGCCGTTCGGCGAAGGCGGGCTCGGCCTCGATCATCTCGGTCATGAGGTAGGGCGGGCCGGGACGGACCGGCGGCATCGTCGAGCCGGCCCACGGGTCGGGCGCGCCGGGCAGCTGGTCATCGGGTCGGCGCATCAGCGCGAGTCTGGCACGCGCGGATTGGTGATAGAGGGTGGATAAGTGCCGATCTGCAGCAGAATCTGGTGGACAAATCGGGTTGACCGGCCGACCACGCGGCCCTAACGTTGCTCTTGCCCGAAGGGGCCCTGCACCGGACCTGGCGCTGATGGTTTACCAGCAGTGACAGGGGCCTCAGGACCGGCAGCGATGCTGGACCGGAGGCGATGGAGCGGCGGTTCCTTCGGGCGCTTCGTTGTCCGCGGGCCCCGCGATCACGCGTCGCGCAGCGGCACGCCGAGCACGTTGAAGCCCCCATCGACGTAGTGCACCTCGCCGGTGACCGCGCCCGCCAGGTCACTGCAGAGGTACACCGCTGCCCGCCCCACGTCCTCCGGCGTGATGTTCGCGCGCAGGGGTGCCACGTCGCGGAAGGTGCCGTAGAGGTCCTTGAAGCCGGCGATGCCGGAGGCCGCGAGGGTGCGCACCGGGCCCGCGCTGATCGCGTTGACACGGATCCCGCGCGGGCCCAGGTCGGCGGCGAGGTACCGCACGGACGCCTCCAGGGCCGCCTTGGCCACGCCCATGACGTTGTAGTTGGCGACGACCTTCTCCGCCCCGTAGTAGCTGAGGGTGAGCACGGCCCCTCCGTCCGACATCAGGGGCAGCGCGGCCCGGCTGAGGGCCACGAGTGAGTAGGCGCTGACGTCGAGGGCGGTGGTGAAGCCCTCGCGCGAGGTGTCCACGAAGGACCCCTCCAGGTCCTCGCGCCGCGCGAAGGCCAGGGCATGGACGAGGATGTCAAGGCTCCCGTGGCGGGCCCGCCAGCGCTCGAAGACGGCCGCGACCTGGGCGTCGTCCTGGACGTCGCACGGCTCCACGAAGTCGGCCCCCAGGGTCTGGGCCAGCGGGCGGACGCGCCGCTCCAGCAGGCCCTCCATCGAGCTGAAGCCGACGAGCGCGCCTTCGGCATGGAGGGCGCGGGCGATGCCCCAGGCGATCGAGTGGTCGTTGGCGACGCCGAAGATGAGCGCCTTCCTGCCCTCAAGCAGCCCCATGGCTCTCCTCCCGATGCGGCCCCGGGTCCAGCGTACCTCGCGTCGCCCTACACTGGCCGGGTGAGCAGCCGCCCGTGAAGATCCAGTTCCTGGGCGCGGCCGGCACCGTGACCGGCTCGCAGTACCTCGTGACGACGGGGACCGCACGTATCCTGGTCGATTGCGGGATGTTCCAGGGCACCCCGGCGGAGGCTGCCCGCAACCGCGACGGGTTCGCCTACGACCCGGCCGCCATCGACGCGGTGCTGCTGACGCACGCCCACCTGGATCACTGCGGCATGTTGCCGGCCCTCGTGAAGGGTGGCTTTCACGGCCCGATCATCACCACCGTGGGCACCCGCGAACTGGCCGAGCTGGTGCTGCTCGACAGCGGCAAGCTCCAGGTCCAGCAGGCGCAGGCGCACAACGACTGGCTCGAGCGGGAGGAGCGGCGCGAGGCGCGCGATGCGGCAGTCGTCACCGCCGGGGCCGCCGGGACCAAGGCGCCCGGGCCATCGCCCGCCGCGCCGGTCGTCACGACCGGTGTGCGCACGGCCGTCGTGCCGGTGCCGCACGTGGCCTCGGACCGCGGACCCTTCCCGCGCGGCGGTGGCGACCCGGAGCTGCCGGCGTGGGAGAACGAGCCGATCGAGCCGCTGTATGACCGCGACGACGCCGCGGCCACGATGCTCCAGTTCCGCGGCATCGACTACGACACGGCCATCGACGTGGTGCCGGGGGTCCGCGCCACGTTCCACGACGCGGGCCACATCCTGGGTTCGGCCATCATCGTCGTGGAGGTCACCGAGGCGGGTGGCGCGCCGCGGCGGCTCGTCTTCTCGGGCGATCTGGGGCGCTCCGATGCGCCGATCCTGCGCGACCCCACGACGATCCTGGACGGCGCCGACTACGTGCTCGTGGAATCGACCTATGGCGGCCGCGAGCACGAGCCGGAGGACGAGGCGATCCGGTTGCTCGCCGAGGCGGTCCACGCCACGGCCGACCATTCGGGCGTCCTGCTCATCCCGGCCTTCGCCATCGGCCGGACCCAGGACATGCTGTGGGTCCTGGACCGGCTGCTGGAGGCCGGCCGCATCCCGCACGTGCCGCTCTACCTGGACTCGCCGATGGCCACCGGAGCGACGGCCGTCTACATCCACCATCCGGAGTACTACGACGCCGAGACCGGCCGGCTCCTCAGCTCCGGCGAGCGGCCGCTCGAGTATCCCGGCCAGGTCGTCACGACGACGGCCGAGGAGTCCAAGAGCATCAGCCACGCTCCCCGGCCGATGATGATCGTGTCGGCCAGCGGCATGCTCACCGGCGGCCGCATCGTGCACCACCTGGACGACCTCATCGACGACCCCAAGGCCATCCTCCTCTTCGTGGGCTACCAGGGTGAGGGCACCCTCGGAGCGCACCTGCAGGCCGGTGCCAGGCAGGTCCGCCTCAACGGCGTGTGGCGGGATGTCCGATGCGAGATCCGCTCGATCAACGGTTTCAGCGCCCATGCCGACGAGGACGAGCTGGCGGCCTGGCTGGCCCATTTCGCGACCGGCACCCGGCGCCCACGGACCATCTTCATCGTGCACGGCGATCCCCAGGCCGAGCTGGCCGTGGAAGCCCGCGTCAAGGGCCTCGGCCTGACCGCTCACCGGCCGGCCTGGCGCGAAGAGGTCGACCTGGGTTAGCCGACGGCCAGCCCAGCCCGCAGGAGGACGCACATGGATGACAAGTGGCAGTGCGGTACGTGCGGCTTGCGGAACGATCCCGGCACCGCGGTCTGCTACCACTGCGGGACGCCCCGGCTCATCCCGCCGATCCCCGGCACTCGCGTCTACGACGCCGTCCTTGAACCAGAGGGGTCCGAACACCAGCCGGCGGAGCCGGAGGTGCCGGCGGAGCCGGGAGGCGGACCGACCACGCCGGCGGCCAGTGCGGAAGACCAGCAACGTCCGCCGCGCGAGGCCTGAGGCCTCACCAGGGCCCGGTCCAGCATGGGGGCCGTGGCGATCTGAGCCCGTGGGGCAGCGGTTCCTTGCCCCCCAGGCACGCAACGAGCGGGCCTGGCGACCGACGGGCGCTGTGGCGCGGTCATGACCGGGCGGACAGGGGCGGCGACGAGCCCGTCGAGCGTGTGAACGACTCGTCCATGCCTTCGGAGTCCCTCGAACCGGGGCCGGAGGCCACGTCCCTGCTCGTTACTTGCCTCCCAAGCAAGTGGACGCACCCATGGCCGATGGTGGCGCGGCTCCCGCCCGCCCGGGAGCCCGACCGGTGACTCGCGCAACCAACCCCTAACGACGCTCCTGGTGCACCGCGATCGCGCGCTCGTAGGCGGCCACGTACTCGGCGGCCGGGACCGCCCAGCCATGGTCTTCCGCCATGCCCCGCCTGATCAGCGCCGCCCACCGTGCCGGGTCGCGGTAGGCCGCCACGGCCCGGCGCACGGCCTCACGCAGCGCAGCCGGCGTCGCGGCGTCGAACGTGAAGCCGTTGCCCTGGCGCGGCCGCACGTCCGCGTCCCATACGGTGTCGGCGAGTCCACCGGTCGCCCGCACGATCGGCACCGACCCGTACCGCAGGGCGATGAGCTGCCCCTGGCCCGAGGGTTCGAAGCGTGATGGCATGAGGAACGCGTCGCTGGCCGCGTAGATGCGGCGCGCTTCGTCGCGGTCGAAGCGGTCCAGCACGACCAGCCGGTCGGGGTGGCGGGCGGCGAGGGCCTGCAGGCCGGCCACCAGCCGTGCGTCGCCGGTGCCCAGCACGATGAGGCGCACGCCCATCCGCAGCAGGGCCGGAGCGGCGCCGGTGAGGAGGTCGAATCCCTTCTGCGGGTCCAGCCGGCCCACGAGGCCCATCAGTGGTGCGCCACGCCCGTCCCAGCCCCGGCCGACCCCTGGGGCCAGGCCGTGGCGTGCCAGCAGGTCGGCCTTGCAGGCCGCTTTGCCGGTGAGGTCGCGGCCGCTGAACGGAGCGGCCTGCACGGGATCCGCGGCTGGGTCCCAGAGGGCGGAGTCGATGCCGTTCATGATGCCCACGTACCGCTTGCCCAGGCCGCGCAGCAGGTCGTCGACGCCCGCGCCGTAGGCCGGCCCCAGTGTCTCGCGCGCGTACGTGGGGCTCACCGTGTTCACCAGGTCGGCGTGCGAGAGGCCCTCGCGCAGGAGGTCGACGCCTTCCGGCTTGCCCACCGTGGCCGGCAGGCCCAGCCGCCACGCCTCGGATCGGGGGGTCCAGCCGTGGTAGGCCAGGTTGTGGCAGGTGAGCTGGCTCGCCGCGCGCCCGACCACCGGGTCGGTGGCGTAGCCGTGGCGCAGGTGGAGGAGCACCGGTCCGGCCTGCCAGTCGTGGCCGTGCACGATGTCCACGGGCTCGCCCGCGGTCCGGATCGCCTCCAGAACGGTGCGGCCGAGCAACGCGAAGCGGCCCGCATTGTCGGGGTAGTCGGCGCCCGCCTCGCCGTAGAGGCCGGCCCGGTCGAAGGAGGCCGGGTGGTCCACCAGGTGGACCCGGTAGCCGTCGCCGGCCACGCTCAGCAGGTCCACCGCGACGCGGCCGGTCCGCTGCGGGCCGGTGGCGACAGGCACGCGGAGCGTGGTCCGCACCGACGTCCCGCTGCGCGGCAGGCGGGTGCCGCGGTAGAGCGGCAGGTAGACGTCGACCTCGTGACCCTGCCGCCCCAGGGCGCGCGACAGCGCGTCGACCACGTCGGCCAGGCCGCCGGTCTTGGCGTACGGCTCGCATTCGGAGGCGACCATGGAGATCCGCATGCCGACATCGTAGTCGTCGCGGTCGATGCGTCGTGTACGATGCCCGCTCATGCCCATGCCCGAGATCCCGGCCCAGGAGCTGGTCCCGCTGCGGCTGCCACCTCGCCTGGCCGGCCTCCGGCGTCTCGCCTTCAACCTGTACTGGACCTGGCACCCGGAGGTGCGTGAGCTCTTCAGCCGTATCGATGCCGGCGCCTGGGAGCGTTACCGCAGCCCGGTGCCGCTCCTGCACCTGGACCGGGACTGGACCGAGCTCCTCGACAACGAGGGCTTCATGGTCGACTACGAGGCGGTGGTCGCCGGTTTCGACGCCTACCTGGCCAACGGCGCAGGTCACTGGTACCCCGGTGGTGCGGGCGCGACGTTCGCCGGACCGGTGGCCTACTTCTGCGCCGAATACGGCATCCACGAGACGCTTGGTCTCTACTCGGGCGGCCTCGGCGTGCTCGCCGGCGACCACTGCAAGACGGCTTCCGACATGGCCCTCCCCTTCGTCGCGGTCGGCCTCTTCTATCGGCATGGCTACTTCAGCCAGACGATCGACGCGGACGGGCACCAGGAGCACGCGTACCCCGACTTCGATCCCCGCCGCATGCCGTTGCAGCGAGTCATCGGCCCCGACGGGGACCCGCTGATGGTGCCGGTCGAACTGCCGGGGCGGACCGTGCAGTGCGCCGTATGGCGCGTGGAGGTGGGTCGCGTCCCGCTGCTCCTCCTTGACTCGGACGTGCCCCAGAACGCGCCGGAAGACCGGCCCATCACCCACATCCTGTACGTGCGCGGCCGGGAGATGCGCCTGTACCAGGAGATCGTGCTCGGCGTCGGCGGCGTCCGGGCCCTCCGCGCACTGGGCATCGACCCGGCGGCGTGGCACCTCAACGAGGGCCACTCGGCGCTCCTGCTCGTCGAGCGCGCCCGGGAGTTGATGGCCGACGGGATGCCGTTCGACGAGGCCCTCGCGGCCGTCCGTGCCGCCTCGGTGTTCACCATCCACACGCCGATCGCGGCCGGCAACGAGCGCTTCGCCGCAGACCTGGTGCGGCGCCTGACGGCACCGCTCCTGGCCGGCGTCGGCCTGGACGTGGAGCGCATCCTGGAGCTGGGCCGCGGCCCGGATGGCAATGCCGGCGAGTTCGACATGACCGCCTTCTGCCTGCGGGCCACCTCGCGCGCGAACGCCGTCAGCCAGCTCCACGGGCGGACGGCCAACGCCACGTGGCACGAGGTGGCCGGGCAGGACATCCTGGCCATCACCAACGGCGTCCATGTCGCCTCGTGGCTGGGGACCCCTCTGCGCCGGCTGTACGAGCAGCGCGGCGCCGACCTCGACCGCCTGGACGCGGCGCGTCCGGCGGACCGCTTCTGGGAGCACCTGGGCGACCTCGAGGACGACCGCCTGTGGGCCGCCCACCGGCACCTCAAGGTCGAGCTGGCCCTGTTCGCCCGGCGCCACCTGCGCCACCAGTTCGCGCGCCTCGGCGAGGCGCCGGAGGCGCTCGGCCTCCTGTCGCAGGCGCTGGATCCCGCCATCCTGACGATCGGCTTCGCCCGTCGCTTTGCCACCTACAAGCGCGCCGAGCTGCTCTTCACCGATGAAGCCCGCCTGGCCGCCATCCTCTGCGACTCCGACCACCCGGTGCAGGTCGTCATGGCCGGCAAGGCCCATCCGGCCGATCGGCCCGGCCAGCAGGTCATCCGCGACATCTTCGCCCGCAGCCGGGACGAGCGCCTGCGCGGCCGCGTGCTGATCCTGGAGAACTACGACATGCGCATGGCCCGCCGGCTGGTGCGCGGCACGGACGTGTGGCTCAACACGCCGCGGCGCCCCCTGGAGGCATCGGGCACGAGCGGCATGAAGGCGGGCGCCAACGGCGCGATCAACTGCTCCGTGCTGGACGGCTGGTGGGACGAGGGCTACACCGGGGACAACGGCTGGGCGATCGGCGGCCGCGACATCGATCCCGACGATCGGGCGCAGGACTGGGCCGATGCCCAGGCCCTGTACCGCCTCCTGGCGGACGAGATCGTGCCCCTCTACTACGACCGCGCCGAGGACGGGCTGCCCCACGGCTGGCTCGACCTGATGCGCCGCTCACTGGCCTCCATCACCTGGCGGTTCTCGGCGACCCGCATGCTGGAGGAGTACGTGGCCCAGCTCTACCTGCCGGCCGCCTCCGGGGCGATGAGGCGCCGCCAGGTCAGCACCGGCCGGTAGTCCAGGCCCGCGTAGAGCGCCTCCGCGGCCGCGTTGCCGGCCTCGACGGACAACCACACCAGGCGTGCCCCGCCGGCCAGGCCGGCCCGCGTGGCGACCGTCGTCATGAGCGTCCCGAAGCCCTCCCGCCGCCGCGCCGTGATCACCCCGACGCCCTGCAGCGCGGCCAAACCGTCACTGCGGACCAGCCGCGCGGTCGCCACCGGCGTCCCGTCCAGGCGCGCCAGATACGCCCGCACACGGCCGCGCTCCAGGCCCGCCTGCAGCGACCGAACGCGATCCGCGGCCTCGGCTGGGGCGAGCCCGAAGATCGCCCGCTCGGTGGCCTCGTACGTGCCCGCGCTGGCCGGCGTGACCGCCTCCAGGCGCAGGCTCGGGGCGAGATGCGGGACCGCCGCCGCCCGGCGCGTCCAGAGGATGCGCTCCCGGCCGATCTCCAGCCAGCCTCGCCCCAGCAGTCTCTCGGACAGGCCGGGTGGCGTCGCCAGCTCGTCGACGAGCAGGATGGCAGGCACCTCGCCCAGCCCGCGGAACCGGGCGGCCACCGCGTCCGCCCGTGCACCCCAGGTGGCCTCGGACCACCGCGGCCGGGCGACGTGGTTGAACGCCAGCCCGCGGCCCGGCCAGGCCACGAGGTCGGCTCCCAGGCCGGGATCAGGCGTCAGCGTCGCGCCCGCGTGCACCCACAGGTCAACGAGCTGATCCTCGATGGCCGCCTGCTCCGCGGCATCCGGCGGCGGCGGCACGGGTCCGTCGCCGGTTCGCGGCCGCGCATCCGCCGGCCGTCGCAGGGGGACCTCGGGCGCGCCCGCGTCAGGCTCCCAGGACCAGGCGGCGCACCCACTTGATGGGCGGCGCGCCGTGCGAGATGACGGCCTCCAGGTGGGCCCGCTGGTCGAACCCGGGGGTCGCGCCGAAGTCACCCACGACGCGCGGCTCGGGCACCGCGGAGGGGTCGGCTCCGGCCGCCTCCGCGGCCCGTCGGCGGGCCGCCCGCTCGAGATCCCAGAACTCCAGCGACCCCAGGTAGTACGTGCTGAGCTGGGTCGCCGTGAGCCGTGCCCGCAGCCATTTGGCGTGCGCCTCCTGCTCCTCCTGGAAGGCGCCGCGAACCATCAGGTCCATCGCCTCCGCCTCGGTCATGCCGCCGGTATGGATGGCCACATCGAGCAGCGCGTTGACGATGGCGCGCAGGTAGAACTTCCAGTGGTTGAGCAGCAGGGCGGGTTCGTGGTCGCCGTAGCCGGCGTCCATCATCACCTGCGTCACGTAGACCGCCCACCCCTCGGCGAACATGCCGGACTGGAAGATGCTGCGGGTCAGGTTGGGGGTCCTGGCCGCGGCGGCCAGCTGGAGGTAGTGGCCGGGGATCGCCTCGTGGATGCAGAGCAGCCGCTGCATCCGGTCGTTGTCCTCGCGCAGGAAGGACTCCAGCCGTTCGGGCGACCAGTCATCCCCGGGCGGCGTGATCCAGAAGTAGCTGCGCTGGCCGACCTCCAGCGGTCCCGGCGGCGACAGGAAGGCGCCGCCGTAGGCCCGCATGAACGTCGGCGTCCAGGAGATCTCCAGCGGCTCATCGGGCAGGGTGATGAGGCCGCGCTCGCGGACGAAGGCCTCGATGCGCGCCACCTCCGCCCGGGCGTCGTCGAGCAGGCCGGCGGGCTGGCCGTGTTCGGCGGCGATGGCATCCAGGACGCCCCGCACCAGGGCATCCTCGTCCTCGGGCATGGCCGCGTCGGGCCGCCACGTGGGCCAGGCCACCCGGGCCAGCCGCACCAGTTCGGCGCGCACCACGGCGTAGTCATGCCGCGCCCGGGCCTCCACCTCGTCCGGGCCCAGGTCGCTGGCCAGCGTGTGGCGCAGCTTCTCCGCGAACAGCCGCGAGCCCAGGCGGCCCTCACCCACGGCGCGTGGCCTCACCTCATCGGCCAGGAAGCGGCGATAGGCCTCGACGGCCGCCTCGGCGTGTGGACGCAGGGCCGTCAGGTGGTCGGCCAGCCGAAGGCCGCCGTCGTCGGCCGCGGCGGCGAGGGCCAGGCCCTCGTCGACCTGCTCCATCACGCCGCCCAGCTGGGCGAGGGCGGTGTCGGTGTGGAGGAGCGAGACGGGGCGCTCCGGCAGGCCGTGGAGAGCCGACATCGCACCGGCCAGGAAATCGCCCAGGCGGGCCACCCGCCAGGTGAAGGCCAGGCCGCGCTGCGGCCACGGCGTCGTGTCGCGGGCGACCAGCTCGAAGAGGCCGCTGCCGGCGACCTGGACGACGCCCAGCGGATCCCAGGCCGACTCGCGCAGGACGTCCTCATCGAAGATGACGCCCTCCAGCGCCTCCACCAGGATCCCCCGGTCGACCCGCTCGTCGGCGGACAGGTCGGCCTCCGGCAGCGCCCGGGCGGCGTCCACGATGTCGCCCAGGCGCTTCACCAGCCGCAGCCGCGTCGCCTCCCCGAGGTCGGGCCAGCGGTCGTCAAGGGCGTGGTAGCCGGCCTCCGTGGCGAAGACCGGATAGGCCGCGAACAGGACGTCGAGCGACTCGTGCATGACGCGCTCGTAGGGCGTCGCCGGTGCCGGACGAGGGTCCAGTCCCGCGACATGGAAGGGCGGCAGGGCCGCGGTGAGGGCGGCCAGGGACGGATCGGACGGCGAGGTATCGGGCATGGGACCTCGGGCGTGTCAGGGTCGCGCGAAGGGGCCGGCGGCATCGTACCGCACGTGTACCCTGTCGCCATGAAGGCCAAGATGCTGGCCGCGGCGATCGGTTCGTGCGGACTCCTGATGGTCCTCGTCGCACCCCTGGTGGCGGCCGGCCCGCCGTTCCCCGCCCCGGTCGCCGGCCAGTACGTGTACGACACGGCCGACGTCTTCTCCAGCGGGACCATCGAACAGGTCCAGGCGATCATCGTCGCCATCCGGCAGCGGACCGGGGCAGAGATCGTCGTCTACACGCAGGTGCAGCCGGGCGTCGACGAGCAGCGCGCCAAGGACGACGCCGACGCCCTGGGCAACCAGTGGGGCGTGGGCCAGGCCGGCTTCGACAACGGCCTGGTCATCCTGTTCGACCTGGACGAGAGCCGCTGCCACGGCGAGATCCGCCTGGATCCGGGGCCCGGCTTCGCGGCGACCTACATGAGCGAGGGCGACCTGGAGGGCGTCTACCAGAACGACATGCTGCCCCACGTAGCCGGGGGCGCCTGCGACATGGACGGGGCCATCCGGGCGGGGATCGCCAGCATCGACGCCAGCACGACGCCCGAAGGGGCCCAGCAGCTGGCCTTCGCGCGCGAGGTCAACGCGGTCATCGGGCTGATCATCGCCCCGCTGCTCTTCATCCTCGCCGCCGGCTATGCCGTCCTGGCGTGGTACCGCAGGGGCCGCGACGCGGTCTACACGGACGACCCGTCCGTGCTCATGGCCGGTCCGCCAGAGGCCCTCACCGCGGCCACCGCGGCACTGGTGTATGACGACCGCTCCAGCCGCCGCACACTGACGACCGCGATGGTCGACCTGGCCAGCCGCGGTGAGCTGGCGTTCGCCCCCCAGGGTCACGCCAAGGTCGGGATCCGGATACTGGACCCGCAACCCGACGACGCGTCCCTCGCGGCGGCGCGGCGGCGGCCGCTGTCGGACGCCGAGACGTACCTCGTCGGCGCCGTCCGCGGCATCTCGTCGGGCTTCCTGGACACCACGGACGTCCTGGAGCTGGGCAAGAAGACACCCGAGTTCGACAAGCGGCTCGAGCAGCACGCCGTCGACCAGGGTTGGTTCGCCCGGCGGCCGCGCGATCTCATCCAGCGCTGGACCCTGCTGGGCATGGCCGAGCTGGTCCTCGCGTTCGTGGTCGGCTTCATCGGAAATCCCCCGCGCAGCAGCGGGCTGGTCCTGCTGGCCGTGGCCGCGGGAGCGGCGGCCATCGTGACGTTCGTGGTGGCCCGGGCGATGCCCGCCCGCACCCTCGACGGCGCGCGCATCCAGGCGATGCTCAAGGCGTACCGGCGCACGCTCCAGGCCACGATGGCCCAGGCCCGCTCGATGCCGCAGGTGGTCCAGCAGGCCAACCTGACGTGGCTGGACACGCCCGACCTGGCCATGGTGTGGGGCGTCGCCCTCGGCCTGCAGAACGACATCCAGACCGTGCTGCAGCGGACGCTGGACGACCAGCGAGCAGCCAGTGGCGTGCCTAGCAGCGCCCTCTGGTTCCCCATCTGGTTCAGCCCGGCCTGGTCGACCGCGACCTCGCGCTCGGCGTTCGCTGCCGGCGGTACGGGGCTCTTCGCGGCCGGCAGCTTCAGCGCCTCGCCGGTGCCGAACTTCGGCAGCATGTTCTCCGCCCTGGGGGCCATCGGCAACACGCCGAGTTCCTCCGGCGGGTTCGGTGGTGGGGGCGGGTTCGGCGGCGGCGGCGCGGGCGGCGGCTTCTGAGCGGCCCGGGCGGCGGCCTCGGCTAGACTTGGCCCATGGGCGCCGTCGAGACGATGGAACAGTTCTTCGAGCACCTCAACGCGGGCGAACGAGAGGCCGCCGTGGCACTCATGGCCGACAACGCGGAGATGCGCATCCACGTGGGCGACAACTCGCAGCTGCTGCGCGGCGTGGAGCGCGTGGGAGGCTGGTTCCTGCGCGCGGACAAGGGCCTCAAGATGATCCCGGCCGATATCCGCGACACCGGCTCGACCTACGAGTGCGATGTGCTGGTGGTGCGGCCCGGGGTCAACTCCCAGCACCTGGACGCGACCTTCCGCGTGGAGGCCGGCCGCATCACGGCCATCAACCTCGCCCCCCGGTAGCGCGGAGCGCTACCCCGCCGGTCGCCTAGGGTCCGCTGCTCGCGCTGGCCGGAGTGCCGGGGACCGGGATCGTGATCTTGTCGCCGACCTTGATCTTGTTCGGGTCGGTGATCTGGGGGTTGGCAGCCTCCAGGTCAGCCAGTGACACGTGGAAGTGCGCGGCGATCGTCGACAGCAGGTCGCCGGACCTGACCGTATAGATGAACGGCGTCGGCCCGACCGGCACGGTCGGCGCGATCGAGGTCGCAGCGGCGGTGTCGGAGGCACCGGGCGTACCCGTCGGGGTGGCGCCGTTGTTGTTGGGCAGGAAGCTCGGCAGCAGGAACAGCGCCACGGCGGCCACGACGAGGGCCGTGAGGGCGAGGGCCACGGGGGGCACGGTCGGGAACCCGCTGCGGGTCCGAAGGCTCGGGTACAGCTCGTTGCGACGAGGCCGCTCCCACGGCGGGTTCGTGCCGTCGCCCGGCAATGGGGTCTGCCGCGGCGCCGTGCGGGCGGCTCGCGGAGTGCCGGCGCCAGATCTGGTCCCGCTGGCGCGACCGGCCAGGAACGCCGGGGCATCGGAGGCCTCCGTGTCGTGCGCCGCCGCACCGGCAGCCACCCCGGCCGCCGCCCCGGCCGCCGTCCCGCCCACGAGCGCGGCCAGCTCGGCGTGACCGGCGCCCTCGTCGCCGGGCGCGGCCCTTGCGGGCTCCTCCACCCCCGCGGGCTCGAACGACTCCGGCGCGGCATCATCGAAGGCCGCCAGCTGGCCCACATCGGCGCGCCGTGCCGGCGGTGCATACCTGGAGGCAGGCGGTGGCGGAGCCAGCCACGCCGCCGGATCGACGGGCGCCTGCCCGGCCGGCACCTCCTTCGCGGCGGCCGGGTCCGACTCCTTGGCCGCCTCGCGCCGGGCCCACGCCTGGAAGGTCGGGCAGCTCGGGAAGTCGCGCGTCAGGCAGTACCGTTCCTGGTGCGCCAGAGCGCGGGGGGCGGGACGCGGCTCGGCGTAGCAGCGGTGCCGGTGATCGGGCGCCGTCGAGCGCCGCTCGCGATCGTCCTCGAACGCGACGAAGGGACAGGCCGGCGGGATCTCGACGGGCTCCACCGCGCGTCCAGTCATCGCGGGCATGATACCGGCAGCGGTGCG
Source organism: Candidatus Sulfotelmatobacter sp. (assembly GCA_035622975.1). Taxonomy (GTDB): domain Bacteria; phylum Chloroflexota; class Limnocylindria; order Limnocylindrales; family CSP1-4; genus DASPUH01. Next base: position 29,974 of record DASPUH010000127.1, on the reverse strand, counting down.
GCCCTGATGCGGGCACAATGGTTCACGCGACCCCCCAGGCCCCCTCGTGGGCACCGACGGCACGCATGAAAGGAGCCCTCATGTCGTTCACCCGCGTCATGGACGCCCTCAAGCCACGGCGCACCGTGCACGCCCACTGCGATGTGCCGTGTGGCATCTACGACCCCGCCACGGCACAGCTCGCCGCGCGCACCGTCTCACGCATGGTCGAGCTGATCGGGGCGATCGGTGGCACCGAAGTGGAGGACCGCAACAAGTTCGCCCGCTGCGTGGCGGTCAAGGAACAGCACGCCGAGCAGGTCAAGCGCGACGTCCAGGTCATCTGGAGCGACTACTTCAAGCCCGAGCACCTGACCCAGTTCCCCGAACTGCACGATCTGACGTGGAAGATCCTGAAGGCGGCCGGCAAGTGCAAGCAGAGCGTCGACGCGGCCGCCGCCGCCGACCTCGAGATGCAGGTCGCCCGCTTCGCGGAGATCTTCTGGACGACCAAGAACGCCCCGGTCCACAGCATGAAGCCGTCGGCCGATGGGGCGCCCAAGAACGCCATCGCCTGGGAGGTCCGCGCCGCCTGATCCATGCGGCGCGCCTTACGCCGGGCGCTGGGCCGTCCGCTCCGCCTCGGCGTCCTGGCCCTGGCCATCCTGGGTGCCCCGTGGGTGGGCCGGGTCATCCGGTCATGGCCCCACCGCGTGGCCGTGGAGGGCCGCAGCATGGCCCCCACGCTCGGCGCGGGAGACTGGCTGCTGGTGGACCCTGCCGCCTATCGGGACCATGGGCCGGCGGTCGGCGACATCGTCGTCGCGCCCGACCCTCGTGAGCCGGCCCGCCTCCTGGTGAAGCGGGTCGCCGTGGTCGGTGCAGATGGCTCCGTCGAGCTCCGCGGTGACGCGCTCGACGCCTCCACCGACTCTCGCGCGTTCGGGCCGCTGCCGTCAGAGGCGGTGATGGGACGAGCCTGGGCCCGCTACTGGCCGCCGAGGCGCGTCGGCCTGCTTCGCTGATCCCGACGGCAGGGCACCTCAACGCCGATCGGGCGGAACGCATCCCCTCCCGGCCAGCCGCGAGAGCACGGATCCAGCCGCCCCTGAGATGCGACATCGAATGCCCGTCCTGACCGTCGAGGGACGGTTCGGTCGGTCGGAGCGGGCCCTTCGTGTCACACGCCGGCGTTGGAGCGGCTCCCTGCTTCGACCCAGCGCCCCGGAGTGGCGCCGCGGGCGAGCCTAGCCGTCGGCCGCAAGGAGCCGGCCCAGGGCCGCGATCATCTCGAGGTCGCGCGGCAGCAGGTCCTGCAAGGCGAGCCGTTCGACGCCGGCGGCACGGAACGCGGCGACCTGCTCCAGGATCTGCTCGGGCGTGCCGAAGAGCCATCGGGCACGTCGCACCGCCAGCCACTCCGCCAGGGCCTCGGGCGTCTCGTCGGCCCGGCGCAGGTCCACCATCAGCCGCGCCAGCCGAGCACCGACCTCCGCCTCGTCCGCCCCCAGCAACACACCGGTCATGGCCGAGAAGACGATCGTGTCCGGGTCGCGGCCCTCGGCCACGCACGCGGCGCGCAACGCCTCGCGGACCTCGGCGGCGTGGGCCGGCGAGGCACTCGAGAGGTTGTACTCGTCGGCGAACCGGGCTGCCGCACGCAGGCCCCGCGGCTTGCCGTCGCCCCCGACGATGAGGTGCGGATGGCGCCGCCCGTCGCCAGCCGCCGGAGGGCGGTACATCGAACCGCGAACCTGCCAGAAGCGCCCCTCGAACGTCCAGCCGTCGGGCTGCGTCCACAGGCCATGGATGATCTGCAGGGCCTCCTCGAATCGGTCGTACCGCTCGGCCAGCGGCGGGAAGGGGATGCCCAGCTGGGCATGCTCGGCCTCGTTCCAGCCGGCGCCCAGGCCGACCTCGACGCGGCCGCCGCTCATGGCGTCCACGGTGGTCACGAGCTTCGCGAAGGGGCCGGGCAGGCGGAACGTCACCGGTGACACCAGCGCCCCCAGGCGGATGCGGCTGGTCTCGCGCGCCAAGCCCGCCAGGACGGCCCAGGCGTCGCTCGTGGGGTTGTCGGATGCCCCCGGGAAGCTGGCGTAATGGTCCGACCGCAGGAGGCCCTCGAAACCCGCCGCCTCGACCACGCGCGCCACGGCGAGCTGCTCCTCGTAGCTCAGGCCCTGCTGCGGCTCCAGCATCAGCGCGTAGCGCATCTTGGGCTCTCCTCCTGAACCATCAAGGTTGACAGGACAGTCCTGTCATGTAGAATGGTTCACGTCATGACAACTATCGCCGACCGCTCCCCCTCCGGAGCGCCCGATCCCGTCGCCCGGACCACGGGCCACGTCGTCGACCCGGTCGCCCGACAGGTCCTGGACGAGCTGTCCGATGCCCTCGCCGCATGGCGCTGCGGGGGCAGTGAACGCCTCGTGCGGGCCGGCGTCAGCATGAGCCATCTGCACGTCATGTGGATCCTGCAGAGCCACGGCGACCTGACGATGACCCATCTGGCGGAGATGCTCGACATCTCGCTGTCCAACGCGACCGGCCTGGTGGACCGCATGGAGGAGCGCGGCGTCATCGACCGCATCCGTGTGCCGGATGACCGTCGTATCGTCCTGGTGAGCCTTTCCGACCACGGCCGCGAGCTCCTCGCCCAGGTAGACCTGGTGAAGAGCGATCTCGTGGCGACGGTCCTGCGGCACCTGGATGCAACACAGCTTGCGGGCGTGTTGCATACACTGGCCGACCTGCGCCAGGCGATGCAGGAGGCCCGTGCGGCAGGGGAACTGCCGGTCTTCTCCGCGGACGAACACGGCCACCAGCGCTACCACCCGCATCCAGCCTGACCAGCAAAGGGAGATCACGCACCTGATGGAAGCCATGCCCCGCGAGGCCGCACCCTTCGAGCCGGACACGGCTCACGATCCGGCGCTGGGCCTCGACAACCGCACCAAATTCGAGATCCTCTTCGCCGTCCTTCTGGGTCTCTTCCTGACGGCGCTCGACCAGACCATCGTGGGCCCCGTCCTGCCCCACATCGTGACCGACCTGAAGGGGGCCGACCTCTACACGTGGGTCGTCACGGCGTACCTGCTCACGAGCACGGTCACCATCCCGGTCTACGGCAAGCTGTCCGACCTCTACGGCCGCAAGCCCCTGCTGATGATCGGCATCGGCATCTTCCTGATCGGCTCGGCCCTCTCCGGCCTGAGCCAGGAGATGTGGCAGCTGATCCTCTTCCGTGCCATCCAGGGCCTGGGCGCGGGCGCCCTGTTCCCGATCTCGCTGGCCGTGGTGGGCGACCTCTTCACGCCTGCCGAGCGCGGCAAGTACCAGGGCCTGTTCGGGGCGGTGTTCGGCATCGCCTTCCTCGTCGGCCCGTTCCTGGGCGGCGTGCTCACCGACAATGCCAGCTGGCACTGGATCTTCTTCGTGAACCTGCCCATCGGCATCGTCGCCCTGGCGGTCATCGCCCGGCTGCTGCCGACGATCCGACGCGAGGGCGCCCGCAACAACATCGACATCCTGGGCATCGCCACGCTGACGCTTGCCATCGTGCCCGTCCTGATCGCCCTGACCATCGCCGAGAACGGCGACTGGTCGGCCATCGGCGTGGTCGGCGGCTTCATCGCCGGCGCCGTCTTCCTCGTGCTCTTCGTCCTGGCCGAGGTGCGGGCGGAGGACCCGGTCGTGCCCCTCGAGCTGTTCCGCAACCGGACCTTCAGCGTGTCCAGCGTGGCCACCTTCCTGGCCAGCTTCGGTTTCGCCGTGGCGATCATCTTCCTGCCGCTGTGGTTCCAGGTGGTGCAGGGCGCCTCGACGACGGCGTCCGGCTACGACCTGCTGCCCTTCCTGGTGGGTCTGATCCTCAGCTCCATCGTGACCGGCCAGGTCATCAGCCGGACCGGGCACTACAAGTGGCTGGTGGTCGTGGCCATGTTCCTGGTGTCCGTGGGCCTGGCTCTCTTCACCAACCTGCGGGCCGATACGCCCACCCCGGTCATGTGGCTGTGGATGTTCATCGCCGGCGTCGGCGTCGGGCCATCCTTCGCCGCGTTCACCCTCATCGTCCAGAACGCCGTGCCATTCACCCGCCTGGGTACCGCCACGGCCGACCTGACGCTGCTGCGCCAGATCGGCACCTCCGTGGGCCTGACCGTGGGCTTCACGATCTTCTCCAACAACCTGACCTGGGACCTGCTGCGGTCGCAGATCATCGCCGCGGGCGCGCCGTCCGCCTTCGTGCCGACTGCCGCCCCGGCCGGCTTCAATATCAGTCAGCAGCTGACCCAGGTCGGCGGCGATCCGCTGGGGAACTTCCTCTCCCAGGTGCCGCCGGCCGCCCAGCCGGCGTTCCTGAACGGCTTCCACGGCGCCTTCTCGATCGCCCTGGCCAACTCCATGTGGGTCGGCGTGGCGGCCGCCGTCGTGGCCGGCATCTCCACGCTGTTCCTCAAGGAGCTGCCGCTCCGGGCCACCCACAACCCGGCGTCCGAGTTCCATCGCGCGGCGGCGCGATCCGGATCCCCGGCCTCAGCCACCGACTGACACCAGCGATGGGGCGTCGCCACGCGGGCGATCCCCCAGCATCCGACAGCCAGGAGCCCGGTCCCCTCGGACCGGGCTCTTCGATTCGCACTGTTCCCCGAGCCACCAATAGATGTGGTGGCATGTACCTCCAGGCGGTCGCCTGGCGATCGGGCTGACCGGATCGGGCCCACGCTGAGCGTGGCCGCAGGTCCCGCCTCGAGCGACCGCCATCGAAGAGTCGCACGCCACCAGCCCGGATGGTAAGACGAGGGAATGGGGCCAGCCGCGACGCCGCTCCCGGACCATGGCGCGTCCAGCGACCTTGCCGGCGCGGCGATGTGGGTGCCGTCCCGCTGATCACCAATACGGCTGGTGCCATGTACCTTCGGGGCGGCTGCAGGGCCCGCCGCTGGCGACAGATCGGCCCACCTGAGCGTGGCGATCGGCCCGGAACTGTCCGATGGGTCATGGCGGGCTGTGCATCACCACGCCGGCTGGTGAGACGGGGGCGCGGTGGGCGGCCGGGCGGTGGGCGGCCGGGCGGTGGGCGGGGAGCCGGGGAGCCGGCCGCTCGATGTGCGGCCGGGGAGCGGGCCCCCGTCCCGCCTGTCGACGTCAGGCGGCGGCGTCAGGCAGCGTCAGCCCGTCAGGCGGTGCCGGCGTCCGATGTCGGCGTAAGCGGACCGCCGCGCGGGCGCCGACCCATCCGCCGTCGCAGGGCCATGAGCGGCAGCCCGACGAAGATCAGCAGGACCAGCAGGAACGGCAGGCCCACGATGCCGAGCCACACGAGCCCGGTGGCGACGCCCTGACCCGCCTGCACGAGCTGGGCCACGGCCTTGTCCACCTGGTCACCGAGGTTCCAGTCGTTGGTGGCGGTGGTGATGGCCGGCACGGGGGCCTCGAAGCCCACCGTGAGCGTCCCGTCCGCCGCCTGCTGCTGCAGATGCGTCTGCTCGGTCGTGAGCTCCTCGATCTGGCCCTGGACGGTCGTCAGCTGGCCCTGGACCTCGAGGATGTCGCTGATCTTCGTGGCCTTGGTCATGATGCCCTGGAGGGCCACCTCGGTGACCCGCAGGTTCTGGATCCGCGCCCCCAGGTCGATGACCTGGCCGGTGACCTCGGTCGCGTCCGTCTTCTCGCTGAGGACCTTGGTGCCCAGGGCCCGCAGGGCGTTGAGGGCGGCGTCCCACTGGTCGGCCGGGATGCGGTACGTGATCGAGGCGACGGGCTGGTCGCCCTTGGTCGACTGCTCCGAGCCGCTGACGTACCCGCCGAACCCGCTGATGAGCGTGCGAGCACGGACGACGGCCGCGTCGACATCGGTGACCTGGAGGTCGAGCGTGCCGGTCTTGACGACCAGCGCCTGTTCGGCCGCGGCGGCCTCCGTGCCGGTAGTGGTCGTGCCGGAGACATCGCCGGCGGCCGCAGCCGTCGCGGCGCCACCGTTCGCGTCGGCAGCCGGTACCGCCGCCGGCTGACCCTGGCCCGCGTCGATGGGGGTACCCACATTACTGAGCGCGTCCCGCTGAGCCGGCGCGGCGGCGCCCGAGCAGGCTGCCACCAGGAGGGCGATGACCGCCGCCGAGAGCACGGTGGCCGTGCGGTGCGGACGTCCAGATGGGCGGTTCATGCGGGGCCTCCCGATGGTGCTGTCAGAGACGGTGCTGCTTTCACGACGCCGCGTGCCGCGCCCTGGTTCCCGGCTACCATCTCGCCATGCCCCGTCTGAGCGAAGCAGCCGCCACGCTGCCCGTCGCGGCCGTGATCATGCCCATCCCGCGGGGCCTCCAGGCGATCGGCACCAGGCATCGGCCGTTCGAGCCAGTGTTGCCGCTGGAGGACCTGCCGAGGGGCGCCATGCGCCGCGTCACGCGCGACGACCTTGACGTGCTGCTGGCCTATACCTCGTGCGGCCTGGTGGCCGTCGATGACCGTTGCCCGCACATGTCCGCGCCGCTGTCGCTCGGCGTACTGGAGGACTGCATCGTGGGCTGTCCCCTGCACAGCGGTCGCTTCGACCTGACCGGCGGCGGCGTCATGCAGTTCCCGACGACCGGCGGCCTCGACCCCGAGGGCGGCTATCACCCCACCTGGAGCCCGCCGGACCGCGAGGCACGGCCGGAGCCGACCGACCTGAAGGCCCGGGCACGGGCGGCGACCCGCATCCGGCGCCTGCGCTACTACCCGCTGCGCATCCGCGACGGGGTCATCGAGCTGGCCTGGCCGGTATGAGCGGCACGAACGGCAGCGGTCCGCTCTTCACGCCGCAGGAGATCGCCGCGGTGCGGCGGCCCTTCCGCGCAGCGTCGCTGCTGCCCGCCCGCGCCTACCACGACCAGGCGGTCTGGGAGTTCGAGCGCGAGCAGTGGTTCTTCACCGACTGGGTCTGTGTCGGGCGCGAGGAGGACGTGGCGGCGCCTGGGACGTACCAGCGCCTGGACCTCCTGGGCGAGGACGTCGTGCTCGTGCGGGCGCGCGACGGCGTCCTGCGCGCCTTCTACAACGTGTGCCGCCATCGCGGGACCTGCATCGTCGAGCCCGAGTCGGGAAGCGCGGTGCGGTTCCAGTGCCCATACCACGCCTGGATCTACGACCTGGACGGGACGCTCGTGCGTGCCCGGCACACCGACGACCTGGCCGATTTCCGCCTGGAGGACTTCGGGCTCACGCCCATCCGGCTGGCGACGTGGCAGGGCTTCGTCTTCCTCTGCTTCAGCGAGCAGACGCCCCCGCTCCAGGCGTACATGGGCGACTGGTTCGAGCACCACGCCGGCTTCGACCGGGACTACGCCGGCCTGCGCCGCGCGGCGAGGCTGGAGTACGACGTGGCGGCCAACTGGAAGATCGTGGCCGAGAACTACTCCGAGTGCTACCACTGCCCGGGCGTCCACCCGCTGCTCAACCAGCTGACGCCGTACGACCAGGGCGAGGACTTCTTCCCCAGGGGGCCGTGGAAGGGCGGCTGGATGCTGTTCGCCGACGGCTTCCAGACCATGTCGATGGATGGTGACCGCCACGGCCGACCGCTCCTCCCGCACACCTCGGCGGTCGATGCCCGCCGGATCTACTACTACATCCTGTGGCCCAACCTCATCATCAGCGTCCATCCCGACTACGTCCTGACGCACCAGGCCTGGCCGGATGGGCCGGAGCGGACGCGCGTCACCTGCGACCTGTACGTCCACGCCAACGACGTGGGTGCCGTGTCGGTCAGCGACGCGGTCCAGTTCTGGGACCTGACCAACCGGCAGGACTACCACGTCGTGGAGCTCCAGCAGCGGGGCACCCGCTCGCGCAGCTGGGTCGCAGGGCGCTACTCCAACCAGGAGGCGGCCGTGCACGCCTTCGACCTCATGGTCATGGATCGCTATGCCCAAGACGGCCGGCGCACCGAGCGCGAGGCCAACACGCGCGTGGTGCGCGCCGTCGGAACCCGGGGACGGCGCGCCGGCGTATCACCACCATGATGTCGCGTGGGCCCGCGTGGGTCTCCCTGGTGGTCGGCTCCCTCATCGCGTTGATCGGGCTGGTCTGGATCGGTCAGGGCGTCGGCCTGATCGGCGGCGGTTTCATGAGCGGGAACGGCATCTGGGCCGTCGTCGGCCTGGTCCTGGCCGTGATCGGCGGCCTGGTCGTGGTCCGCGCGCTGCGCGTCAGGCAGGCACGCTGAGCATCGCCAGCCAGCGGGCCTCGTCGGGCCCGACCGCGAACAGGTCGCCCCGCCGCACCAGCGGCAGCGCCAGGAGGCCCGGATCGCCCAGCAGGCGCTCGAGCAGCTCCTCGTCGGTCATGCGCAGGTAGGCCAGGCCCAGCTCGGCGTAGCGGCGGCCGCCGGCATCCACGAGGGTCGCGGTCCCCAGCCGCGAGGCGAACCGGCGCAGCTCGGTCGGGGCGGGCGGCTTGACGGCCACGTCCACCAGGTGGACCGGGATACGGCGCTCCTTGAAGAACCGCAGGGCCTGCTGGGTCGGGCGCGAGTCGCGGCGCCCGAAGATCTGGACGGGGACGAGGGGTCGTGCCATGCCCGCCTCAGGGGCTGCCGGGCAGGCTGAGGAGCCGGCGGGGATTGTCCACGGTGATCGTCTGCAGCGTCGTGGCGTCCACCCCGGCCGCGACGAGTCGGGGCAGGAAGGTCTCCTGCAGGTACGTGTAGCCGTGGCCACCGAACGAGCTCAGCTGGCCGTCGTGGCACACGTCCTGGCTGAAGAGCAGGTGGCCGGCGTGGCCGCGCGAGAGCAGCTCCAGGATGAGGCGGATGATCCGCGGCTCGCCGGCTCGTTCCTGGGCCGTGAAGCTCATGCCCAGGAAGTCGAACTCGACGCTCGCACCGCGCCCGATCAGCGCCAGGTAGTGGGCCAGCTCGGGGTACGAGTCGGCGTGGCCGATGACGACGCGGGCCGGATCGGCGCCCTCCTCCTCGAAGACGCGCAGCTGGGCCAGGCCCACATCCGACATCACGGCGTGGGTCGTGATGGCCAGGCCGGTCCGGCGCGCCGCGCGGGCGACCGCGCGGTGGACCCGCTCCTCGCGCGCGGTCAGCCACGGCTTGTCGGTGCCGATCTCGCCGATGATCCCCGGCCGGACGCCGCTCCCGTCGACGCCCTCGGTCGCCTCGGCCACGAGCCGGTCGGCCAGCTCATCGACCGTGCGCCGGTCGATGTCGTCGGCCGGCGGGTAGTACGCGTCGCGGTACCAGCCACAGCCCATCACGACCTGCAGGCCGGTCGCCTCACTGAGCCGCAGCAGGCGGCGCGGGTCGCGGCCGATGGCGGGCAACGTGACGTCCACGAGGCATGTCCCGCCGGCGTCGCGGAACCGCCCCAGCTCGGGCACGATGACCTCGTCCTCGCCGGTGAGCTGCCAGTAATCCCATCGCGCGGGGATGTGCCACAGCACGCAGCGCGTGTGCTCGTGGGGCAGCGTGAAACCGACCTCGTCTGGCGCGACCGGCCCCCGTACCGTCTGGATGTACCCCATCGCGGCGAGGATACGTCGGTCAGGCGGCCCCGGCGACGAGGGTCCCCGACTTGTACACCGCCCGGATGCGCTGCTTCAGGTCGGCGAAGGCGAACGGGTCGCCGTCCACCACGACCAGGTCGGCGCGCTTGCCGGTCTCGACCGAGCCGGCCTCATCAACGAGGCCCATCAGCTCGGCCGCGGAACGGGTCGTCGCCAGCAGGACGTCGAGCGGCGTCATGCCGCCCGCCTCCATCAGGACCAGCTCCTTGAGGTTGGACCCGTGGGCGGTGACGCCGGAGTCGGTCCCCATGGCGATCTTCACGCCGGCCTTGACGGCCCGCCGGAAGGCATCCTGGTGGACCTCCACGACGGCTCGCGCCTTGCGGATCTGGGCCTCCAGCAGGTTCGCACCGGCATCGGCCGCCTCCAGCACCCCGCGGGCGGCCACCAGCGTCGGCACGAGCCAGGTGCCGCTCCTGAGCATCATCTCGATGGCCTCGTCATCCAGGTAGATGCCGTGCTCGATGCTGCGGATCCCGGCGCGCACGGCGGCCTTGATACCCGGCGCACCCTGGGCGTGCGACATCACGTACCGTCCGGCCCGGGTCGCCTCCTCCACGAGGACGGCCAGCTCGGCGTCGCTGAAATGGGCATGGCGGGGATCGTCGCGCGGCGAGAGCACGCCGCCCGTGGTGAAGACCTTGATGACGTCCGCGCCGGCCCGGATCAGTTCCCGGACGCGGAGGCGCATGGCATCGGGGCCATCGACCATGCCTGTCGGAAAGCCCGGGTACGCCAGGTCGCCCAGGTCATAGCCGGAGATCATCCAGCCGTCGCCATGGCCGCCGGTCTGGCTGATCTGGTTGACCGAGATCTGGGTGTGCGGCCCGGCGACCAGCCCGTCGTCGATGGCCTGCTTCATGCCCAGGTCCAGGTACCCCGCGTCCCTGACCGTGGTGATGCCAGCCTCCAGCGTGGCTCGCATGTTGGCGATGGCGCTGTAGAAGTGGTACGAGAACGGCCGCTGGAGCGAGACGAGGAGATCCAGGTCCGCTGGCCCGAAGGCAAGGTGGACGTGGCAGTCGAAGAGGCCCGGCAGCAGGGTCCTGCCGGCCAGGTCGACCCGCTCGTCCCCGTCCAGGCGCGGGCCCACGTCGACGATGCGCCCGGCCTCGACGACCACGTCAGTCGTGGGCAGCGCCGTCGTGCCGTCGAAGACCCGGCCACCACCAAAGACCACGCGCGTCATGTCGCCTCCCGGTGTGTCCGTGCCGCTGCCCGAGCGATGTCGGCGGGCTCATCGATGTCGTCGCGCCACACGCCCTGGGGGTCCCACGCGCGCCAGGCGGACTCCTCCACGATAGCGGGGCGCAGGACCCGCAGTGCGCCTCGCACGCTGCGATCCGGACCGGCCAGCCGGTCGCGGACGGTCGCGCCCACGGCGAGGGTCCGGAGGGCACAGGGCAGCGGGCGCCAGTCATCGCCGTCGGCCAGGACCGCGGCGTCGGCATGATCCATCGCACCCAGCAGGCCGCGCAACAGCGGGGGCCGCAGGAATGGCGCGTCGCCGGGCACGACGAGCAGGCGCTGGTCCGCGGTCGAGCCGATGGCGTCGAGCGCGGCGGCCAACCCGGCCAGGGGCCCCAGGTCGCCCGAGCGGTCCCGGACGACCTCGATCGGCCGGCCCAGATCAGGCATGGCCGGCGGCGGCGCGTCGTGGGCGAGTGACACCAGCACGCGACCGGTGACCGCCGCGACGGCCACGATGGCGTGATGGAGCACCGGGCGGCCAGCGAGATCGACCGCCAGCTTGTCGGCCCCGAACCGGCTGGCCCGACCCCCGGCCAGCACGAGGCCGATGGCCTCGGTATCCGGCCGACCGCCCACGCGCATCGCGGGTCAGCGTAGCGCGCCGGCGCAGGATCCGGCGAGCGGCGTCACAGCAGCGCGAGGCGGTCGAGCGGGAACGGGGGCTGTGCCAGCGGCTTGACCGCCAGGCGCAGCAGCAGCAACGGATTGTCGTCACCCGCCGTGCGGTTGGCGTGCAGCACGCCGCAGCCCAGGCAGCGGTGGATGAGGACCCACTCGCCATCGCCGCGGACGGTGATGGCGATCGGTTCCATGGAGGCGTGGCAGCCCGGCTCAGCGTTGCACCCGTGCGGCGCGGGCCGGCCTTTTGCGCCTCGCGGTGCTATCGACGGAGCAGGACGCCGAAAGGCCGTGATCCGGGCCCTTCCTCCGTCCTACGTTGCGCCTCGCGACCGAAGCGCCGGGGCACGGGGCCTTCCTCCGTCATTAGCGCCGCCAGGCGCAAACGTTGCCGATGACCCCACCGTTTCCTCCGCATGCGTCCGACGGAGTCGGACCGTCCGAGCCGCCAGCCGGCCGTCGGGCTCTGGACGCCACGCCACGGATGGAGCCCGAGCTCGCCCAGCTCGATCCCATGGATCGTGCCCTGCAACACGGGAAAGCGAATGTGCGCCGGCCAGCTGGCCGGACCTCCGCTGATGCACTCGCGCCGCGCGAGGGCCTGACACCGCGCGCCTGCCGGTTCAGCCGCGCTCCAGGAGCGGCTTGACCTCCGTGACGAATCGCGTCATGGACTCCTCGTCGTACGCGGCTGGCGTGCCCGCGATCAAGTGGCGGTAGCCCAGGTCGACGTACGGCGCCAGGCGTTCCGCGACGTCCTCCGGCGTGCCCACGGGCTGGTCGGTCCACAGGCGGTCGATCTCGTTGCGCTCGAACGCCTCGCGGAACAGGCGGTGCGCCTCCTGGCGGTTGTCGCGGATGAAGACGGTCCCGATGCCGGTCGTGCGTTCGATCTCCCGCTCATCCCGTCCGACCGTCTCGCAGTGCTGCCGCAGGATCGCCTCGCGCCGGCGCACCGTGGCCAGGCCGCCACCGATGTTGCACATGTCGGCGTACCGGGCGACGAGCTTGAGGGTCACCTTCTCGCCGCCGCCCCCGACGCAGATCGGGAGATGCGGCTGGATGGGACCGGGCAGGTTGCGGACGTGGTCGGTCCGGTACCGGGGACCGGCGGCGCTGGGCTCGGTGCCGTCCAGCATGCCACGCATCACCGGCAGCGCCTCGCCCAGCCAGCGCAGGCGCTCGGGCGGCCCGTCGCCGAACTCGAAGCCGAAGTCGTGCGCCTCCTCCTCGAACCAGGCCGCGCCGATGCCTAGGATGGCCCGCCCGTTGGAGATGTGGTCGAGCGTCGTCGCCATCTTGGCCACCAGCGCCGGCTCGCGGTACGGGTTGGCGCCCACCATCAGGCCGATCCGGACGTGCTGGGTCGCCTGCGCCCAGGCCGTGATGGTCAGCCAGCCTTCGTAGTTGGGCCCGTGCGAGTCGCCGATGATCGGGTACAGGTGGTCCCAGGTCCAGAGGGTGTCATAACCCAGTTCGTCTGCCCGGACGCCGGCGTCGAGCAGCGCGGGCCACTCGGTGTACTGGTTCCAGCAGAGGGCACCCAGCCTGATCTCGGTCACACTCGGCATGGTACGCGGATGGGTCGGAGGGCTCCGAAGCAACCGCGGACGAGCGGGCCGCCCGAGCCACGGCTAGACGCCGATCGGCTCGCGCACCAGGATGACGGTCGTGCGCCCGGGCATGGGCTCCATGTAGGTCACCAGCAGCTTCGCCAGGTGCGTGCCCCGGCCCATCTGCTCGCGGAGGCGTGCGTCCTCGTACGGGGTGACCGTCTCGTTGACTCGATGGATCGCCTCGTCGAGGTCCTTCACGATCTTCTGGCTCCCGACGACGAGGATCACGCGACCCGCGCCGGCCGCATACGGGCCGATCTGGCTCCCGGAATAGGAGGCCGTGACGAGTGCGCCGGCGAGGGTCACCGCCTGGACGCTCCCGAGCATGAAGTCGGGCGCGGCGCTGAGCTTGCGGATCTCTCGGCCCTGGGTCTTGCGATCGAGGACCATGTAGCGCGGCCGCACCGGATCGTAGTGGGCGGGGTCGAGGAGGATCTCCGGCAGCCCGAGATCCTCGAGCGTCTTCGACTTCGCCCAATGGACCTCCGAGCCCTCCGGCACGAGGGCGAGGACGAGCTCCCGCGCCTGGGCGGCCGTGTCGACGACGATGGCCTCGATGTGGTTGTGCCCGAGCGCAGCCGCGACTTCCTGGATAGCCGCTTCGGAAGCCGCGCGAACCGGCCGCGGCTCCGCGCCGTGGACCAGCGCTTCGATCGCCATCGTCGTCTCCTCACCCAAGATCGTTGACTGCGCAATCATACACGACCGTCGCCGAGCCGGCATTCGAGCGGTCGAACCGCGGCCGTACTGGCCCCTGGCGAACCTCCGTACCGGAGCCACGACCGCCGGTCCCGCGCAGGATGCCGCAGTGCATCGCTCATGGCCGCGGGCGGCCTGCCTGGCCCTCATCGTCGCCCTGGGGGTGGTCACGGCAGGCTGCTCGGCCAGCCATGACACCTGTGGCGGCGGGGCTACGTGCACGCGGGTGCTGTTCATCGGCAACAGCTACACGTACACCAACGACCTGCCCGGCACGTTCGTCGCGCTGGCGCAGTCGGGCGGGCACCCCGTGGCCGCCGATAGTGTGGCGGAGGGCGGCGCCACCCTGGCCGACGCGAACACGTCGGATGCCACGGCTACCAAGCTGGCGGCCACGCAGTGGGGTTTCGTCGTGCTCCAGGAGCAGAGCGAGATCCCGTCGCTGGCCTGGTCGCGTGACAACGAGATGTACCCGGCGGCACGGGCACTGGTTGCTCGCGTCAAGGCTGTCAATTCCACCCCGGTCTTCTTCATGACCTGGGCCCATGAGGCCGGCTGGCCAGAGAACGGCCTGCCCGACTACCTGGCGATGCAGCAGCAGATCGACGCCGGCTACGTCACGATCGCCCAGCAACTGGGCGTGCCGGAGGCGCCCGTGGGCTACGCGTGGGCGCGCGTCCACCGCGCAGATCCGGCCCTGGCGCTGTGGATCGACGACGGCAGCCACCCCACCGCCGCCGGCACGTACCTCGCTGCGTGCGTCTTCTACGCCACGATCTTCCGCCAGAGCCCGAACGGCCTGTCCTGGACCGACGGGCTCTCGGGCGCCGACGCGCAGCTCATCCAGGCGACCGCGACCACCGCTGTCTTCAGCCCGGCCCAGGCCTGGCTCTCGCCCTAGGCGGCGATGCGTTCCCCGCCGGCGTAGACGTTGAAGCGGTCGCCGCGCAGGAACCCGACCAGCGTCAGCCCGAAGGTATGGGCCACGTGCACGGCCAGGCTGGACGGCGCGGACACAGCGGCCATCAGCGGCACCCCGGCCGCCACGGCCTTGTGAGCCAGCTCGAACGACGCCCGGCCGCTGACCATCAGGGCGCGACCGCGCAACGGTAGCGCGTCGCCCAGCAACGCCCCACCGATGAGCTTGTCCACGGCGTTGTGACGGCCCACGTCCTCGCGGATCCGCATCAGCCGCCCGGCCCGGTCGAAGAGCCCGGCCGCGTGCAGCCCACCGGTCAGCTCGAACGTCGCCTGCGCCTCCCGCAGCGCCGGCGCCATGGCCACGATCGCGGCAGGGGCGAACACCGGACCGGGCGGCAGCGGTGGCAGGTCGTCGCGCAGGGCGTCGAGCGTGGCCGCGCCGCAGATGCCACAGGCGCTGCTGGCCACCAGGTTGCGCTGCCAGCCCACGCGATCCTCCGCATGAGGGGTCGCGAGGTCGAGTTCCACCACGTTCTCCGCCTCCGGCAGCTCCCGCAGCGGGAACGGCACCGGATCCGTGGGTCGGCCGGACGCCGCCACCGCCGCGCGGCGCACATCAGCGCGCGAGCGGATGACCCCCTCCACGAACAGCAGGCCCAGCACCAGTTCCAGGTCGTGCCCGGGGGTGCGCATGATGACCGCGAACGGCCGCCCGTCCAGGACCACCTGGAGGGGTTCCTCGGCGGCGACGACATCGTCCGCCGTGGCCGCCCCGGCACCGGTCCAGCGGGTGACACGGGCGTGCCGGTGCGGTTCGGGTCCCCGCTCGTCCACCTCGGTCACGCCGGGCGGCCGGCCCGCCTATGAGCTGGCCCGGGGCCGACCTCGACGCGTGCGGCGCTCGGCCGTCATGAGGCCCACGACGAAACCCTTCTCGTGCTTCCGGACGGCCACCTCGACCCCCAACCCGGATGCGGTGCGCAGCAGCCGCTGGCGCACGGTGGGGGCCTTGTCGCCGGGACCCAGGGCGACCTCGAACACGTCCTCGGGACCGGCCAGCTTGCGGATGAGGCGCGCGTACATCCGCTCTTCGCGTTCGCGGGGCGTGAGGGTCTTGCGGACGGCGGCGCGCTGTGGCCGGTCGATCAAGGCTCGATCGACCCGACGGATCTTGACCATGAGGAAGTGGCGCCTCCATAGGGCTGGCCGCCCGTGCGGCGTGGACCAGCGAAGCGGCGTGGATGACCGGACGATACGGCGCCCGAACGTCGGCGGCAAGTCGGCTACGCTCGCGCCGACGAAGGGGCGACATCGGCGGTGAGCAGGGAGGCGAGATGAAGGCTGGCATCGTGGTGCCGCAGGGCTGGACGGGTGACTACGACGGCTGGGATCCGGCGCGGGCCTGGGCGCGCACCGTCGCCGTGGCCCGCCAGGCCGAGCGCCTCGGCTTCGAGTCCATCTGGCTCTTCGACCACTTCACGACCGTCCCGCGGCCGACCGACGAGATCACCTTCGAGTCATTCACCAGCCTGACGGCCCTTGCCGCCCTCACCACGCGCGTGCGACTCGGCCACCTCGTCATCTGCACCGGGTTCCGCAACCCGGGTCTCACGGCCAAGATGATCAGCACCATGGACGTCATCAGCGGCGGCCGCATGGAGCTGGGGATCGGCGCGGGCTGGAAGCGCGACGAGTGGCTGGCCTACGGCTACGGCTTCCCCGGCACGCGTGAGCGGCTGGCCGCCCTGGCCGACCACCTGGCGGTCATCACGGCGATGCTGGAGCCAGGGCAGCACGTGCGGGCCACGGCCGGCGGGCCGTATGCCGCGGTCAAGGGCGCGATCAACCTGCCCAAACCGCTCCAGCAGCCGCGGGTGCCGGTCATGGTCGGCGGCAACGGCCCCAACGTGACGTGGCGCGTTGCCACCCGCTACGCAGACGAGCTGAACCTGGACGGCCTGTCCCCGGCTGAGGTCGCCGAAGCCCTGCCGATCATCCACTCACGATGCGAGGAGATCGGCCGCGACCCGGCCAGCCTGGGCATCAGCGTGCACATCTGGTGGGGCGCCGCCCCCGCGCCCGGTCAGGAGCGGGTGGATGTGCTGGCCGGCTACCGCGAGGTCGGCGTGCGCCGCACGATGGAACTCCTGCGCGAGAGCGCCACGAGCGACGAGGCGCTGGAGCGTTACGCCGAAGACGCGCGGACCGCGGGGCTCGAACTGGCGCCCTGACCGCGACGATCCGGTGCCGGCTCAGCCCCGGTCGATGTGGAAACCCTGGTCGGCCAGGCCCTGGCGGACGGCGGACGGCCCGCCGGCGGCGCCAAGCGCGGCGCTCTCGTGGGCCTCGTAGTCGATGCCGGCCCGCGCCAGGACCTCCTCCGCCACGACCGCGTCCGAGGTCGTGAGCATCAGGGTGCCGTCCGTATCCTCGGCCACCCCGACGATGCCGGTGATGTTCACCTGCCGGTCCGCGAGCGCACCTGCCAGCTGCGCCAGTGAGCCGGGCCGATCCTCCAGCCGTACCGTGAACCAGACTGCCACGCGCACCTCCGGACACACAGAACGCCCGGAGGAGCCGAGCGCCCCGCGACCGTTGAGACGATCTCGGGTCGGGTTCGCATCAGCCTCTCCGGGCAAGAGCAACGGTACGCCGGGGAGCACGGTGGGTCAACGGGAGTTATCCACGAATCGCGACCTTCGTGGCGCGCTTCTCCACCACCCGCCGGGCGCCGGTGGATGGCCGGTGGACAGGCGCCGCTGGTAGGCTCATGGCATGCGCATCGCGACCTGGAACGTCAACTCGCTGCGGGCGCGCCTGGACAAGGTCGTGAGCTGGCTGGCGACCGCCCAGCCGGATGTCCTGCTGATGCAGGAGACCAAGCTAGCCGACGAGGCAGCCCCCGACATGGCCTTCGGGATGGCAGGCTACCAGCTGGCCCACCATGGCGAGGGCCGCTGGAACGGCGTCGCCGTCGCTTCGCGCGTCGGACTCCAGGCGGTCGTGGCCAACTTCGGGGCCGGGCCGCTGCGGCCGGGGTCTACCGATACGCCGGACGATGAACCGGCTGCCGAGGCCCGGATGATCGCCGCGACGTGCGGCGGACTCCGCGTGGTCAGCCTCTACGCGCCCAACGGCCGCGAACTGGACACGCCGTTCTACGCCGCCAAGCTGGCCTGGTTCGACGAGCTGCTGGCGTGGCTCAGGAGTTCCGCCTCGCCCGACGAGCCGCTGGTCCTGGGCGGCGACATGAACGTGGCCCCGGCCGACCTCGACGTCTACGACCCGGCCATGTATGTCGGCACGACCCACACCTCACCGCTCGAACGGGCGGCCTTCCAGGCCCTGCTGGACTGGGGCCTGGTCGATGCCTACCGCCTGCGCCATCCTGAGGGTGGCCGCTTCACCTGGTGGGATTACCGCGCTGGCAACTTCCACAAAGGCCTGGGCATGCGCATCGACCACCTCCTCGTGACCCGCGCGCTGGCCGACCGCCTGGTGGCCGCGGAGATCGACCGGGACGCCCGCAAGGGGCCTACGCCGTCCGACCACGCGCCGATGTGGATCGACCTGGCCGACGCGTGACGGGGACGACCGGCGCCTGGCCCCCGCGGGCGGCACGTTCCCTGCAGCACGGCTACCCTAAGGGGGCAAGAGTCATGTGACGGAGCATCGGGTGCCCCCTCCTCGCCAGAAGACCGTGCCCCCCGAGTCGCGCCGCGCGCGCCGTGAATCGCAGCGCGAGGCGCGGCGTGATGCCCGCGACCGCGAACTCGCCCGACGGCGGGCGGCGGAGCAGCGGCGCATCTCGCCGGTCGTCTGGCTGTCGGGCGCGGCCCTCGTGCTGGCCCTCCTGGTCGTCGGTGTCCTGTTCCTGGCCAACCAGCACGCCCCGGCGGCCGACCTCATCCCACCGGGCAACCCCTCACCAGTCGCGCTCGCTGACGGCACCACGCTCGGCAGCAGCGGGGCACCGGTCACGGTCGACATCTGGGCCGACTACCAGTGCCCCTACTGCGCCATGTTCTCGGAGCAGACGCAGCCGCAGCTGGTGTCCACGTACGTGGTCACCGGACAGGCCAAGCTCGTCTTCCACGACTTCGCCTTCCTGGGCCAGGAGTCGATCGACGCGGCCGTGGCCGGCACCTGCGCGGAGCAGCAGGGCAAGTTCTGGCCGTACCACGACTACCTGTACGCCAACCAGGGGGCGGTGGAGAATGAAGGCACCTTCTCGTCGTCGCGGCTCCTCCAGATCGCCGCGGCCGTGGGCCTGGACCAGAGCACGTTCAGCACGTGCACGTCGAACACCGCGACCGTGCAGCAGGTGACCCAGGAGCACCAGCAGGGCATCGGCGCCGGGGTCATCGGAACGCCCACGATCTTCGTCAACAGCACGAAACTGCCCGGCTATGACCTGGCCTCCGTCGAGGCCGCCATCAAGACCGCGCTGGGCAACTCGACGCCGGGACCGCTGCCATCGGGCTACGCCACGGCCAGCCCTGCGCCATCGGCCAGTCCAGAGCCGACCGCCAGCCCCGCGCCAAGCTCGAGCCCGGCGGCCAGTCCGTCCGCTTCGTGACCGCGCACGCGCCCGCCGCGGGGGCCGCGAAATCCTCGACGACCTGGCGCGGCGTGCCGGTGATGGTGGCCATCGCCCTCATCGGCCTGGCCATCGCCTCGTACCTCACGGTGACCAAGCTGGCCGGCGGCTCGCCCATCTGCGGCCCGCTGCAGGGCTGCGAGACCGTCGATGCCAGCCCCTACAGCACGATCCTGGGCATCCCCACGGCCGCCTTCGGCCTGGTCTACTCGCTGACCCTCATCGCGGCGACCCTCGTCTGGTGGCGCAGCCGTGACCGGCGGTTCCTGCTCGCGGCCTACGCCCTGAGCCTGGTCGGGGTGGTCATGGAGGGCTACTTCGTCTACCTGCAGGTGGCGGTCATCCACGCCGTCTGCGTGTGGTGCGCCGGCTACGGGCTGACCGTCGTGGCCGGCTTCGTGGCCAACATCATCGCCCTGCGGCGAGCGTCTGCGGCCTGACCCGGAACGGCCGGCCGTGGCCGGGGATGACCACGTCCGCCGCCGCCAGCACGCGCGCCCGGCCGACCTCCAGCGCTGCCTGGTCCCACGCCAGCGGGTCGATGCGCGGCGTGCGGTCGCCCTTCCACCACAGGTGGGTCAGGGCATACACCCCGTCGACCGCGTCCACGATGAGCGTCGCGTCTTCCTCGGTGTGGCCGGGGGTCAGCCACAGCACCGCATGGGGCGACAGGTGGTAGCCATCGCCGTCATGGTCCAGCCACAGGTCGTCGCGATAGCGGGCCCAGAAATCGACCACCTCCGCCTCCGGGAAGAGGGCGGCGTTGAGCGTGTGGTCGGGATGGTGGTGGGACAGGAAGACGTGGGTCACGTCGGCCGGCTTCACGCCCAGGCGGCGCAGCGGCTCCAGGATCCGGCCGCGACGGGCGACCATGCCCGGATCGGCCACGATCAGCGTGTCGCCGTCGCGGATGAACGTGACGCTGCTGCCCACGCGGCCGTCGTCGCGGGCGTAGCCGCTCACGAGGCGGTGGACGGTGGCCGTGCCGGACACTGTCAACGGACCCGGTCGCGGGTCAGCTGGGCCACGGTGGGCGCGCCGAGCATGGCCATCGCCAGGCGGATCTCCTGGTCCAGGATCTCCACGCAGCGGTTGACGCCGGCCTCGCCGCCCGCGGCCAGGGCGTAGAGGTACGGCCGGCCGATCATCACGGCACGCGCGCCCATGGCCAGTGCCATGACCACGTCCGTGCCCCGCCGCACGCCGCCGTCCAGGTAGACCTCCGCCCGCCCCCCGACCGCCTCGACGACCGCCTCCAGCGCATCCAGCGAGGCGGGCGCGCGGTCGAGCTGGCGGCCGCCGTGATTGGAGACGACGATCCCCGCCGCGCCATGCTCGACGGCCCGCGTCGCATCGGCCGGGTCCAGGATGCCCTTGATGACCAGCGGCAGGTCCGACAGGGACCGGATCCAGGCCAGGTCATCCCAGGCCAGCGTGGGGTCGACCTCCCCGCCGATGCCCTCCAGGAAGTCCGCGCCGCCCAGCGGACCCACGTTGCCCAGCTCGCCGGGCTGGAGCACGGGCTCCCGCAGCTCACGTTCGCGGTAGCCGGCCTGCGGCAGGTCCACCGTGACCATGAGCGCCCTGTAGCCGGCCCCCGCAGCGCGGGCCACGAGCTCGGCCGTGCGGCCCCGGTCGCGCAGCACGTACAGCTGGAACCAGCGCGTCCCGCGGCCGACCGCGGCGACCGTCTCCAGCGAGCGGTTGGCGAACGTAGAGAGGCAGTAGATGAGCTTGGCGCGTGACGCGGCGCGGGCCGGGATGTACTCGCCCTCGGGATGGGCCAGGCCCTGCAAGGCGGCTGGCGCCAGGGCCACCGGGAGCGATACGGCCGTGCCCAGCATCGTCGTGCCGGGGTCGATCGTGCCCACGTCCACGAGCACTCGCGGGATCAGGGTCCGCCTGGCGTAGGCCGCCTCGTTCTCGCGCAGCGTCTGCTCGTCCCACGACCCGCCCGCGTAGTAGGCGTACGCCGCGGCGGAGAGCCGCTCCCGGGCCAGGGGCTCGAAGCCACGCAGGCTCTGCACATCCACGTGCATGAGGGTAGCCGACGCGGCCGGGTCAGGGGCCTCCGCCACGTCGGTATGATGGGCTCGAGGCAGGGGCCCGGTGCTCGTTCGCGGGCTCGCACGGGAGGTCCAGATGCAGGGTCAGCTGAACCTGAGGGCATGTGTCGCCGAGCTCGTCGGCACGTTCCTCTTCTTCGCCATCGGTTTCATGGCCGTCCAGGCGATCGGTGCCCTGCAGGCGCCGGTGCTGGTGGTCGTGCCGTTCGCCTTCGGCTTCGGTCTGCTGGCCGCCATCGCCGCCTTCGGCGCGGTCTCGGGCGGCCACTTCAACCCGGCCGTGACCATCGCCATGGTCCTGGACGGCCGCACGAGCGTGATCGATGCGATCGGCTACATCATCGCCCAGGTGGTCGGTGGCGCCGGATCGGCGCTGCTGATCCTGGTGCTCTTCGACCAGGACGCGGTCAAGGGCGTCATCACCAGCCCGGGCCACGGCTTCACCGACGTCCAGGCTCTGATCCTGGAGACCGTGCTCACGGCCATCTTCATCCTGATCATCCTGGCCTCGAGCAAGAAGGCGCCGGCCATGGCCGGCCTGATCATCCCCCTGACGCTCGTGGCGATCCACTACGCCGCCGTGCCGTTCAGCGGCGCATCGGTCAATCCGGCCCGGTCCATCGGGCCGGCGCTCGTGGGCGGCGACCTCAGCTCGCTGTGGATCTACCTCGTGGGGCCCATCGTCGGCGCGGTCGTCGGCTGGGCCGTGTGGGCCCTGGTGGCGCGGGACGAGCGTCCCGCCTGAGCCTCAACCCCGTGGCGGCCGCACCACGGCAAGGGTCCGTCGGGCCTGGTCCAGGTGGAACCGGTCGTGCCCGGCGATGAGCCGGAACGACAGGTCATAGCTCTCGGGGCCGCGTTCGTCGTGGAGGCCGACCCGCTCTCGCTCCGCCTCCGTCGTCCGCTGCCAGAGGGCCAGGTTGGCCGCGCGCAGGGCGGTGAACTGGGCCAGCAGATCCTCCGGATCGTCCTCGTTGTGGTGCAGCCGATCGACCCACCGGTCCTGGTCGTAGCCGGGCAGGCGCGGCGCGTCGTGGGCCAGGATGAACCGGTACCGCCCGCTGTAGACGATCTCCGCGTCCAGGATGTGGCCGGCCACCTCCAGGACCGACCACTCGGCCGGCGCGGGACGCTGGCGGATGACGGCAGGCACCTCGATCAGGACGGCGCGCAGGCCCGGCAGCGTCGCCGCCTGGGCCAGGAGCGGGTCGTCCTCTCCGAGCAGCGACAGCAGCAGCGCCTGGTAGGCCGCCGGGGCAGCGATCGGGTCGGGGCTGAGCACTGGGCGATCCTCCATGGAGCCGGACCGGTCGGCGGCGGGCCGTCGGTGCATTGTGGCCGATAGATGCCGACCCGAACGATCACCCTGGCCGCTCCGCTGGACCTTGTGCGCACGCTGGCCCCCCTTCGTCATGGGCCCTACGACCCCACCATCCGGCTTGGGCCGGTCGAGGTGTGGCGCGCCTCGCGCACGCCGGCGGGCGTCGTCACGCTGCGCGTCCGCCTGGGCCGCGCCACCGCAGCGGCCGAGGCCTGGGGCCCGGGCGCCGCGTGGGAGCTGGATCACCTGCCCGAACTCCTGGGCGAGACCGACCGCCCGGAGGCGCTGGTGCCGCGGCATCCGGTGGTGGCCGAGCTCGTGCGGCGTTTCCCCGGGGTGCGCCTGACCGGGACGCGCCGCGTCGTCGAGGCCCTGGTCCCGGGCGTCATCGAGCAGAAGATCACCGGCCTCGAGGCGCAGCGCATCTACCGCCGTCTCGTGCGTGCCCACGGCAGCGCGGCACCGGGACCGGGGGCCGAGGTCGGCCTCCTCGTGCCGCCCGAACCTCGGCGCCTGGCCACCCTCCCCTACCACGCCTACCACCCGCTGGGCCTGGAGCAGCGACGGGCCGACGTCCTGCGGCGTATCGGGGTCCTAGCGGATCGCCTGGAGGCGAGCCTGGCGCAGGGACCGGAGCGGGCCCGGGCACGCCTCCAGGCGGTTGCCGGCATCGGGCCGTGGACCGCGGCTGAAGCCACCCGCATCGCCCTGGCCGATCCTGATGCCGTCAGCCTTGGCGACTACCACCTGCCCACCCTGGTCGCGTTCTCGCTGGCCGGCGAGACCGATGCGGACGACGCGCGGATGCTGGAGCTCCTGGAGCCCTACCGCGGCCAGCGGGCCCGGGTCATCCGCCTGCTCGAGCTCGGCGGCAGCTCGCCTGCCCGGCGCGCGCCACGCATGGCGGCTCGCGCCATCGACCGCCTCTAGGCGGCCCGGAACCGCTCCACCGCGTCCGCCAGGCGGTCGAGCGCCGCCGGGGTGGGCGGCTGGAGGTCCACGATGACGTGCTCCGCCCCCGCCGCGGCATGCGCCCGGAGGCCGGCCGCAACCTCGTCCGCCGAACCGCCGAGCGCGGGCGCCGACGGCCCCGGCGGGACCGTGCCGGGGCTGATCCCGGCGAGCAGGTCCGGGTAGCGCACGACCACGCCGATGGTGACGCCCAGGGTGGCCGGGTCGCGGCCGACCGCCGCGCAGGCGGCCGCGAGGTCCGCGCGGCGCCCGGCGAGTCGCTCGTCCGGTGCCCCGAACCAGGCCGTGTTCCACGCATCGGCGTGCGCCGCGGCCAGCCGCAGCATCCGTGGGCCGCGGGCGGCCACGAGGATCGGGATGCGCCGCGTCGGCGCGGGGATCAGCACGCAGTCGTCGGCCGTCTCGTAGCGCCCGTGGTAATCCACGTGCCCGTCACGCAGCAGCCCGGTGATGATCGTGAGCGCGTCCTGGAAGCGCCCCACCCGCTCCTGGAACGGGTAGCCGAAGGCCCGGAACTCCGGCTCGTGCCAGCCCGTGCCCAGCCCCAGGATGAGGCGACCCTCACTGATGACATCGAGGGCGGCGGCCATCTTGGCCAGCAGCGCCGCGGGGCGGAAGGCGGTGCACATGATGAGGGTGCCCAGCTCCACGCGGTCGGTCGCATCGGCCAAGGCGGCCAGGATCGTCCAGCACTCGTGGATGCCCGATGGCGGCTGGTCGGGGAAGCGGAAGAGCAGGTGGTCGAAGACCCATATAGAGTCGATCCCGCTCGCCTCCGCCAGGCGGGCCAGGTCGCGGAGTTCCCGGTAGCTGGGGATGTGGCCGAGGCTCTCATCGTCGATGGGGACGATGAGCCCGACCTTCAAGGTCAGACCCAGGAGAACGTGCCGTTCAAGGGGATCGACGCCCCGAGGTTGCCCGATTCGTTCTGCACGGTGACGCGATACTGGTGGTTCTTCACGATCGGCGACGTGATGTTGAACCTGGGGGCCGTGGCAGGCGAGGTGGGGTACTCCTTCTGGGTGCCCGCCGTCTGATCCTGCGCCAGCACGTCCCATTGCCAGTTATGGCCGCTGCCGGTGTCCATGTTCACGCCCAGGTTGCCGTTGCCGCGCGCCGTGAAGACGACCGTGAAGCCGTTCACGAGGTCGCCCCCGCCGGTCCCATCGAAGCGGAAGTTGCTGAGCGTCAGCTTGGGCGTCTTGGCCGGCCACGTGATCGTCAGGTCGATCGATGGCGCGCTGGTGGCCACCCCGAGCGCGGTGACCGTCCATGAGCCTGTCGCGCCCGACGCATGGCCCTTGAAGCTGATCGTGCTGCTGCCGTTCTTGCAGGTGGGCGCCTGCGTCCCGGCGCGGAGGCAGACGCTGGCCGTGCTGGACGCGGTGTCCACCTTGGCCGTGACGATGATGTCGCCCGGACCGTTGCTGCCGAAGGCGATCGTGCGCGCCTTGCCGCCGGCCGCAGCCGGCGAGTCCAGCTGCAGGCCCACGAACTGGATCGTGGCCGCGGGGTAGGTCGGGATCGGCGTGGGGCTGGGCGAGGGCGACGGGGTGGCGCTGGGCAACTCCGTCGGCGTCTCGGTCGGTGGCTGGGTCGCCCCGCCCGCACTCGGCGTGGGGCTCCCGCCGGCGGCCAGCGTTGGCGTCGGTGAGGCGCCGCTGGTGCTGCCACGCGGCAGGAGCACGACCGCGGCGCCGAACCCGATCAGCAGGGCCAGGACGACCGCCAGGACCATCGCGACACGGCGCCAGCCTTCCTCGGTCACGTCGACCCTCCTATCACCCGGCCGCGCGGATCCGACTCAGCGCACGGGCAGCCCACATGAGGATAGCGAGCCTCGTGGGGGAATGGAGGGCGCCGGGCTCACAGACGCCCCAGCGCGGTCTGGGCGGCGACCTTCTCCGCCGCCTGGATCTGCGCGGCCGAGTCGCTGCCGTTGAAGATGGAGATGGAGAAGGAGCTGGTGCCGCGGAGGACGTACAGCGTCGTGCCCATCGCCCCCGCGTCCAGGTAGAAGGCGTCGTCGCCGAGGCCGCTCACGGGGGTGAGGGTCAACCCCGATCCGACGTGGTCCTTGACCTGGGTGAACGAATCCGGCGTCATGACGCTGAGCTCGACGGACGTCAGGCCGGTGATGACGGTCGGGGCGTACGTGCAGTTGTCGCCGCCGCCCTGATTGACGGTCGCCTCGCCCACGGCCTGCCCAAGGGCCACGGCGGCGTCGGCAGGCGCAAGGAGCGCGCACGCCGAGGGGGCAGCGCCCGTCCGGCTCGACCCGCCGCCCTGCGTGGCGGGAGCCCCCGTGGGAGTGCCGGTGGCGGATCCACCGCCACCACCGCTCGTCGGCGTCGACGCGGGGCTCGCCGTCCCGCCGCAGGCAGCCAGCATGCCGGCCATGAGGAGGATGAGGATCGCCCGATGTCCCATCTGGGAACCCCCCGTTCGGCGTGGATTCGTCGCGAGCGTAGCACGCGGTCCGGGCTGGTCCAAGCCTCGGCTATACTCCCCTCCCCACGGCCGCGAGCCGTGGCCTCACGGTCGGGGCGTGGCGCAGCTAGGTAGCGCGCATCGTTCGGGACGATGAGGTCGGAGGTTCAAATCCTCTCGCCCCGACCATAACAACCAAGCGAGCACCCTTCCATGCCCCATCCCACCCCAGGGCCTCTGCTGAGGCGCTCGGCGTCAGGTTGACGCGGCGCGCACCGAGAACCTCGATGCGCTCAAAGAGGGCTTCAGCGAGCAGCCGGCGGCCGGCGCCTTCGGCCTCGTCCCACAGCCGGGGTAGGTCGCGCAGGTAGGTCATCGCTTCGGCGGCGGTCGGACCCGCGACTTTGGCATTTCGCGCACTTGCCTCCTCGCCGTCGAGCCGGCGCATCGAGGCCTCAAGGGCGTCGGCGTCGCGGTCGCGACGGTACTGGGCCATTGCCGCGTCGCGGTCGCGCTCGATGCGCGCCAGGGTGGCCGAATCAGGCCCCTGGACCTCCGCCGCGAGGCCGGCCACGACGTCCGTCGCCAGCTTGGCGTTGACGCTGACGTGGCCGAGAGCTTGGCGGACGATGCCCTCGAAGGCGTCGGCCGGGTAGCTCACGCCGCGATGGCGATGGTCGGTCGCCCGACGGAAGGCGCGAGACGGCCGCTGCGCCGCGCCGAGCCAGGCGGGACAGGGGAAGTTGTGGCGGTAGCGGTCCTGCTGGCCGATGAGGTGGCGGCCGCAGGCCGCACAGTGGAGCATCGAGAGGGCGTAGGTCCGCCACCGCGTGGAGCGACCCGGGTGCCGGCGGCTGTAGCGCGACCGCCGCAGCTGGACGTCGTCCCACAGCGCCGGTTCGACGACCGCCGCGACGCGCGTCGGCGTGCCGTCGCGGAGGCGTCCGGCGTAGATCGGGTTGGTCAGGATGCCGCGGGCGGTGTAGAAGGGCAGCCCCACCCGCTCGGCGACCTCGCGATCAGTCAGGCCCTCCGCGGCCGCCCGGTAGCAGGCGCGCACCTGGTCGAGCGCTGCGGGGATCGGCTCGAGCACCGGCGGGCGGCCGCCCCGGGTGAAGCCGTACGGGGGCTGGCCGCCTGGCTCACCGAGGCGACGCCGCTTGGCGGCCAGGCCTTCGCGAACCCGCCGGCCGAGCTTGCGACTGTAGGACTCCGCCTCATGGGCCTCCCGCACGAAGTCATCCCAGCGGTCGGCGTCGCTGCTGAGGATGCGCTCGTCGCAGAAGAGCACCGCCACCCCCGCGGCGTGGAGGTCATCGAGCGCGATGAGCGTCTGCTTCAGGTTGCGTTGGAAGCGGCTGACGTAACCCACCAGGAGCAGGTCGAAGCGTCCCGCCCGGGCGGCCTCCGACATGGCCGCGAACTCGGGTCGCAGGTGGACGGTCCGCCCCGAGGCATCCGACTGCCAGGCCAGCCCGGTGTCCACGAGCCCGTGGCGGTCGATCAGCCGATCCTGCAACTCCCGCTGCGCATCTGGGCCCCAGTTGTCGTACTGGCCGGCCGTCGACTCGCGGACCCAGCGGGCGGCCCGCAGGCCGGCCAGGTCATCGAGGGTGTGGGGCAGGTGCAGCACGGGGTCAGTCATACCTCGCGCGGCCGTCGGTCGTCCAGTCGCACCCGGGCCTGGCGCCGCTGGTGGGCCTGGCGGATGCAGACCACCAGCGCGTGCACCAGCGGGTCCGACGGCAGGCGCCCGGGGCGCAGGGAACGCTCCTGGCCAGCCGTGCGTGCACCGTCGGTCCCCGGCGCGGTCACGGGCGGCGCCTGCGCGGCCCCACCGTGGCGGCCGCCCGGGCTGGTCCTGGTGAACGCCGCTGGACGGCCGGGCGGAGCCGCCGGGTCGCCTGGGCGACCGCGGCGGCGGCGATGTCCCCGCCCACGACCGTCGCCCCGCGCTCGTAAGGGCCGACCAAGAGCGCCCCGGAGCCGCAGAACGGGTCGACGACTAGGTGACCCGGTCGAACGCCCGCCATCTTGGCCAGGATGCGCCCCAGGCCGTCCGGCTTCTGGGTCGGGTAGCGATGGGCCGTCCCGGGCCCCACCGCCGCCACGGCTACCAGGTCGACGCCGCTCAACGAGCGGGACCCGGGGAGACGGCCCAGGAGAACGAACTCGGTCTGGTGGCGTAGGCCGCCGCCGAGGCCGGGGTAGCGACGGTCCCAAGTGATCGGCCGGACCTCGCTGAAACCGGCTCGCTGGAGCGCCCCGATGGCGTCGTGGAGGCCCGCCGCGTTGGTCATCACGAGAACCACGCCGTCGGCCTTGAGCTTGCGTCGGCCGAGGGCGAGGACACGGCCGATGGCCGCCCAGTCCAGCCCGCCCCGGAACCAGGCCCGGAGGTGGCCGCTGCCGGGGTGGCGGGCCACGCTGGTGTACGGCGGATCGGTCAGCAGCAGGTCCACGGAGTGGTCCGCGAGGGCGCGCAGGAGCCGGTCCGCGGGCATCCGGTAGATCCGGACCCGGTCCGCCCCACGGGTGGTCATGGGACCCAGCCCGTGGGAGCCGCCTCAGGGGGCGGGTGCCAGACCCAGCCGGTCGACCGATGCTCCGCGCGCCAACGGTCGCCCTCGTAGGGGGTGCCCCAGTCGGCCGCGCCCATCGGACGGCCGCAGTGGGGGCAATGGGTGGGCACGCGCACGCCCATCTCCCCCACCCGTAGGAGCACGCCCTCGGCGTCGGGCTCGAACTCCGGGTCGCCGAGGCGGTGCAACGTGCCGAAGCCGGCGACCATGCGACGCGCGCGGGTGGCCCAGAGGAACTCCCCGAGCACGTCGGGGTCGTCGGTGTCGATGATGCCAGCCGGCTTGGCGACGTACTTCAGCACCTCGCGCAGGGCGGCCTGCCGTGCCTCGGGATCGGTGGGCACGCTGCTGATCCAGACCATCCAGCTCCCGCCGCACTCCGGATCTGCGCCGTGACGGCAGCCCGGGCGGTGACACGTGCTGGCCTGCCAGGTATCGCGCAGTTCGGCCCAGTCGAGCCACGGGAGATCGACGAGGGCGTGTAGGTGGGGGTGCCACGTGTACGCGTCGGGGTTGAAGGTGATGTCCAACGCGCGGAGGCCACCCGGTACGGGGTCGTGGCGGAAGGCGGGGCAGTTGCGGTCTCGCCGGTGCCCGGCGTGGGGACAGCCCCGCGGGCAACCCGAGGGGTGGATGATTCGTGGGACATGGGTCGGGCAGTGGCTCTGCCGGCGGCCCGTGCGGGTCGGACAGCCCGAATCGCAGCTCGCCAGGTGGTCCGATCCCCCCTCGCGACCGCTGGCTGGGCAGGCGGGATCGCACCGAGGCGAGAGGCATGCATCGGCGGCGATCGGCTCGTGGCATGGGTGCCCGGGTGCGCCGTCGCGCACGCCGGTCGGTCCGCGCTCCCGCCAACGCCATCTGCACGGGCCGCCGGCGATGATGGCCCGGCGGCGGAGGCGCCCGAAGTCGGCCTGGATCTGATCCGCGGCCGCCCCGAGCAGCCCTTGGTCGACGTTGGCCACGGTGAGCGTCAGCATCGCTGGGCGAGCCATGCCGTCCACCGCCCGGCCATGAGCATCGACGTACCCCTCGACGGTCTCGATGAAGCGGTGTAGGAGCCGGGCCGAGCGGGTGCGCTCGCAGTCCGGTTCACCGCGCACGTGGCAGGAGAGCGGTCGAGCTGCTCCACCGCCGCACGCTGGGTCAGGCACTACGACCACGTGCGTGCAGCGACGGAGAGCGGCCGCCTTTTCGGTGAACCACGCCCATCGCGCGTAGTCGAGCGCCCCCTCCGCGCGCGCCGCCAACGTGTCGAGATGCCCCGCCATATGCAGTTTCGCCTCGTGGCGTGCCACCGGGCGCCGGAGCGCGTGGGCGAGGCGGTCCTTCGCACGACGCCGGGCGACCCGAACCGACGC